>DATIGR010000124.1:0-6593 GCA_035454645.1 Burkholderiales bacterium | reverse complement strand
TTCTCCATGCCGAGGGCGAGCGCCGGCGCGCCGTCGCTCACCAGGTTGAGCCACAGCAGGTGCACCGGGCGCAGCGGGATCGGCATGCCGAACAGCATCGCGCCGAAGATGATCAGGATCTCGCCCACGTTGCAGGCAAGCAGGAAGTACACGAACTTGCGGATGTTCGAGTAGATGATGCGGCCCTGCTCGATCGCGGCGACGATGCTCGCGAAGTTGTCGTCGGTGAGCACCATGTCGGCGGTCTGCTTGGAGACATCGGTGCCGGTGATGCCCATCGCGACGCCGATGTTGGCGCGCTTGAGCGCCGGGGCGTCGTTGACGCCGTCGCCGGTCATGGCGGCGACGTGGCCGTTCGCCTTCATCGCGTCCACGATGCGCGTCTTGTGCTGCGGCGAGACGCGGCAGCACACCTGGAGCTGGTCCGCTCTCGCGGCGAGCTCGGGGTCGTTCATCGCTTCGATCTGCGGCCCGGTGAGCACCAGGCCGCCCGGGGTCAGGATGCCGATCTCGCGCGCGATCGCCTCGGCGGTGTCCTTGTGGTCGCCGGTGACCATGACGGTCTTCAGGCCCGCGCCGTTCGCCACGCGCACCGCCTCGACCACCTCGGGACGCGCGGGGTCGATCATGCCGAGCAGCCCGACGAAGGTGAGCTCCTTCTCGAGCGCCTCGGGGGTCGGGTTGTCCGGCACCGCGTCGAGCGGCCGGCAGGCGACGCCCAGCACACGCAGTGCGTGGCTCGCCATGTCGCGGTTCTGGTCGAGAACTTCCTTTTTCAGCTCGTCGGTGAGCGGCACCACGCGTGCGCCCAGCCTGATTTCCCGGCACAGGTCGAGCACCACATCGGGTGCGCCCTTCACGAACGCGACGATCCCCCCGTCAGCCCGGTGGATCGTCGTCATGCGCTTGCGGTCGGAGTCGAACGGGATCTCCTGCACGCGCGGCATGGACTGGTCGAGCTCGGCGCGCTGGAACCCGGCCTTCATCGCCACCACCGCCATGGCGCCCTCGGTCGGATCGCCGATGATGCGCCCCTGGTCGAGCTGCGCGTCGTTGCAGAGCAGCGCCCCCTGAAGGAGAAGCGCGCAGTCCCGGTCTTGCCTGGCATCAAGGGGCTTGTCCTCGAGCAGGAACTGGCCGGTCGGGTTGTAGCCTTCGCCGGTCACCTTGAAGCGCTTGCCCCCGGTCCATCCCTGGACCACGGTCATCTCGTTCTGGGTGAGCGTGCCGGTCTTGTCGGAGAGAATCACCGTCGCGCAGCCGAGCGTCTCCACCGCCGGCAGCTTCCGGATCAGTGCATGGCGCTTGATCATCTGCTGCATGCCGAGCGCGAGGCAGATCGTCACGATCGCCGGCAGCCCCTCCGGCACCGCCGCGATCGCCAGGCTGACCGCGGTCATGAACAGGTTGATGATGTCCTTCTGCTCGGCCTGCAGCCAGTTCGCGAAGCCGATCTCGAACACGTCGATGAGGCGCGCGTCGCGGAACAGGCCGTAGATCAGCACGATCGCGCAGATCGCGAGGCACGCGGTGCCGAGCACCTTGCCGAGCTGCTGCAGCTTCTGCTGCAGCGGCGTGTCCTCGTCCTCGTAGGACTGGATCATCTCGGCGATCATGCCGATCTGGGTGTTCATCCCGGTTCCGGTGACCAGGCCCTTGCCGCGGCCGTAGGTCACCATGGTGCTCATGAACGCGGAGTTCTTGCGGTCGCCGAGCGGGATCTCCTTGTCGAGCATCGCCGCGGCGTTTTTCTCCACCGGCACCGACTCGCCGGTGAGCGAGGCCTCCTCGACCTTGAGGTTGACGCTCGACACCAGGCGCAGATCCGCCGGCACGTAGTTGCCCGCTTCCAGCAGGACCAGGTCGCCCGGCACGAGCTCGCGCCCCGGCACCGTGACCTGGTGGCCGTCGCGCATCGCCTGGGCATTGGGCGCCGCCATCTTCTTCAGCGCGGCGAGCGCCTGCTCGGCCTTGGACTCCTGGATCACGCCGACCACCGCGTTCAGCACCACGATGCACATGATCGCGATCGAGTCGACCCACTCGCCGAGCGCGAGCGAGATCAGCGCGGCGATGATCAGGATGATGACGAGATAGTTGTTGAACTGGTCCCAGAGAAGCTGCAGGAAGCCCGGGCGCGGCTTCTCGGTCAGCTCGTTCGGGCCGAATTTCTGCAGGCGCTCGCGCGCCTGCTCGCTGGTGAGGCCGTGGTCGAGGTGCGCCCGCAGCGTTGCGACCACGTCGTCGACGCGCTTGGCGTGGGCTTCCTTGTCGTGCATGACGAAGCTCCCGGCTTCAATCGAGGGTCTGCGGACTATGCGGCGACGCAGCGCACAAGGAAAACCGAAGATTGCTGAAGCCCGCCATTACGTTTCTTGAAAGCCGGCGCCGGAGGTGCTATTAATGCGGCAACCTGCAGAGGGGAGTAGCTTTCGGCGGCCGCCCCGGCCGCCGTGGCGCGATCGTCAGACCGGGCTCACGCCCCGGTCGCGCCAGCATCCAAGCGATGGTGCGAGCGAGACCTTTGCCTCGACGAGAGGTAAAGGAATTCGCCATGCCGCCACTGGACATCCGGCGTTACCTGAAGCACGGCATCCTGACGCAGCTCAGAGCGTTCGAGGCCGCCGCGCGCCTGGGCACGCTCACGCGCGCCGCCGCGGAGCTGCACATGGCCCAGGCGACCGCTTCGGTGCAGATCAAGAAGCTCACCGAGACGGTGGGCCTCGCGCTTTTCGAGCAGGTGGGCAACCGGCTGCGGCTCACCGAAGCCGGGCAGGCGGTCTACGCGAGCTGCGGCCAGCTCTTCGGCGCGCTCTCGGCGATGGAGCGCGCGCTGGGCACGATGCGCGGGCTCGCCTCGGGGCGGCTGCAGATCGCCGCGCCGTCGGCCGCGCGCCATTTCGCCGCGCGGCTGCTCGAGGCGTTCGCGCGGCTCAACCCGGGCGTGCAGGCCACGCTCGAGATCCACGAGCGCCTCGCGCTGATCGAGCGGCTCGGCCGCGGCGACGACGACCTGTACCTCTTCGTCGAGCCGCCGGGCGAGCGCGAGGTCGTGTCGCAGGCGCTGGTCCCGAACCCGCTGGTGGTGCTCGCCGCCGCCGACCATCCGCTCGCCGCCGAGATCGACATCGCGTTCGCGCGCCTCGCCCAGGAGCCGCTGGTGATGCGCGAGCCGGGCTCGGGAATCCGGATGATCGTCCTGAGGCTGTTCGCGCGGCACGGCATCGCGCCCAGGATTCACATGGAGCTCGGCTCGGACGAGGCGGTGCGCGAGGCGGTGCTGGCGGGGCTCGGCGTGGCGGTGCTGCCGCGCTACACGCTCGGCCTCGATCCGGTGCTCGCCCGGCTCGTGTGCCTCGACGTCGAGGGATTCCCGCTCGAGAGCTACTGGCACTTCGTCTACCCGCTCGGCAGGCGCCTTTCGCCGGCCGCGCGCGCGTTCATGGACTTTGCGCGCGCCGAGGCGAAGAGCCTGTTCCGGGACTGCCTGAGAGCGCCTCGACCATCAGCGGAAATACCTTCGGCGTAGCGGCGAGAATCTCCCCCGATTCGAGGTAGCCCGCGTCGCCGCGCAGGTCGCCGACCAGCCCGCCGGCTTCCAGGATCATGAGCGCGCCGGCCGCCATGTCCCACGCCGACAGCCCCATCTCCCAGAACGCGTCGAGCCGGCCGCACGCGACGTAGGCGAGATCGAGCGCCGCCGCCCCGGCCCTGCGGACGCCGGAGGCGGCGAGCATCATTTGCTTCAATTGATCGGTGTACAGCTCGATGCGCGAGACTTCCTTGAAAGGAAATCCGGTGCCGACGAGGGCATCGCCGAGCCGCGTGCATTTCGAGACGCGGATGCGCCGGTCGTTGAGGAACGCGCCGCGCCCCCTGGACGCGGTGAACAGCTCGTTTCCCACCGGGTCGTACACCACGCCGTGCGCGAGCGCGCCGCGGTGGCGGATGGCGATCGACACGCAGTATTGCGGGAAGCCGTGGATGAAGTTGGTGGTGCCGTCCAGCGGGTCGATGATCCACTGGTACTCGGCGCTTCCGGCGCTCCCGCCCGATTCCTCCGCGAGCACCGCGTGGTCGGGGTAGGACTTGCGCACCACCTCGAGGATCGCCTCCTCGGCGGCGTGGTCCACGCGCGTCACGAAGTCGTTTCGCTGCTTCGCGCGCACCTCCAGGGCGCCGCCGTCGAGCGCGGCGCGGTTGATGATCGCCCCCGCGCGGCGCGCGGCGCGAACCGCGATGTTGAGCATCGGATGCATGGGCCGCGTATTCTAGGCGCATGATCAGGGTCGTTCTGTGCCGCCCGAGCCATCCCGGCAACATCGGCGCCGCGGCGCGCGCGATGAAGACGATGGGCCTCGCCGACCTGCGCCTCGTCGCGCCGGAGCGCTTCCCCGCCCCCGAGGCCACTTGGATGGCCACGAATGCGGTTGACGTTCTCGAGAATGCAAAAGTGCATTCCACCCTGCTCGAGTCCATCGAGGACTGCGTGTCGGCGTTCGCGCTGTCGGCCCGCGGGCGCGAGTGGTCGCCGCAGGTGCTCGACGTGCGGACCGCGGCGCGGCGCGCGCGCGAGCTCGCGGGCCCGGTGGCGTTCGTGTTCGGCAACGAGACCGCCGGGCTCACGAACGAGGAAATGTTCGCCTGCCAGTACCTGGTGCACATCCCGGCCAACCCGGAGTCGAGCTCGCTCAACCTCGCCCAGGCGGTGCAGGTCGTGGCCTACGAGCTGCGCATGGCGGTGGACGTGGCGATTCCCTTCTCGCGGGTAGAGAAGGCGGCCACGGTGGAGGACCTCGAGGGGCTCTACGCGCACCTGGAAGAGGCCGCGGTCGCCAGCGGCTTCATGACGCCGGCATCGCGGCTGCGCGAGCGCTGGCGGCGGCTTTTCTCCCGGGTCCCGGCCCTGGAGCGCGAGGAGGTCAACATCGTTCGCGGGCTGCTGAAAGCCTTACTAAAATAGTCGGAAACCCCTAAAATCGGCGCCATGTTCGAGAAGCTGCGCGGCGACATCGACTGCATCCTGGAGCGCGACCCGGCGGCGCGATCGCGCTGGGAGGTGCTGACCTGCTACCCGGGCCTGCATGCGATCTACATCCACAAGCTCGCGCGCTGGTTCTGGCTGCGGGGCCTGCGCTGGCTCGGGCGGTTCGTGTCGCACTTCGGGCGCTGGCTGACCGGGATCGAGCTCCATCCCGGGGCGAAGATCGGGTCCTGCGTCTTCATCGACCACGGCATGGGCGTGGTGATCGGCGAGACCGCCGAAGTCGGCGACGGCTGCACCATCTACCAGGGCGTGACCCTCGGGGGCACCACGCTGACCCCGGGCGCCAAGCGGCACCCGACCCTCGGCGCGGGCGTCGTAGTCGGCGCCGGCGCAAAAGTGCTGGGCGCGTTTACCGTGGGCGAGGGCGCGCGCATCGGGTCGAACTCCGTGGTGGTCAAGGAAGTGCCCCCCGGCGCCACCGTCGTCGGCATCCCCGGGAAGATCGTGGAAACCGGCGCCCAGCGCGCCGAGCGCTTCGCCGCGTACGCCGTGGTCCAGGAGCAGGACGACCCGTACGCGAAGGCGATCCAGCAGCTCGTCGAGCATTCGCAGGAGCTCGAGCGCGCGGTCGCGGCGCTCACCGACAAGCTGGCGCGGCTGGAGAAGGCCGAGCGGGAGCAACTGCGCGTCGTTAAGTAGCTGTTCCGGCAACGAAACTTAATCCGAGCGTTTTAGTCGGATTAAATGTATACTTGACTGCATCAATCGGGTATTGGAACTCCTCACATGAGACTCACTACCAAGGGACGGTTCGCGGTCACTGCGATGGTCGATCTGGCGCTGCGCCAGAACCGCGGCCCGGTGACCCTCGCGGCGATCAGCGAGCGCCAGCACATCTCGCTCTCGTATCTCGAGCAGCTCTTCGGCAAGCTGCGGCGCGCCACGCTCGTGTCGAGCGTGCGCGGCCCCGGCGGCGGCTACAACCTCGCGCAGCCGGCGAACCAGATCACGGTCGCGGACATCGTGAGCGCGGTGGACGAGCCGCTCGACGCCACGCAGTGCGGCGGCAAGGAGAACTGCCACGACGACAAGCGCTGCATGACCCACGACCTGTGGGCGACGCTGAACGAGAAGATGCACGAGTACCTGTCGTCGGTCACGCTCGCGGACCTGGTGGCGCACCAGAGCGGCAAGCCGGTCTCGGTGATCAAGGATTTCCGCGCCAACGAGAAAGTGGCCGCATGAAGCTGCCGATCTATCTCGACTACTCGGCGACGACCCCGGTCGATCCCCGCGTCGCCGGGAAGATGATCCCGTACCTCACCGAGTTCTTCGGCAACGCCGCGAGCCGCTCGCACGCGTTCGGCTGGCAAGCCGAAGGCGCTGTCGAAGAGGCGCGCGCGCACGTCGCGGCGCTGATCAACGCCGACCCGAAGGAGATCGTGTGGACCTCGGGCGCGACCGAGGGCAACAACCTCGCGCTCAAGGGCGCGGCCAACTTCTACAAGACCAAGGGCAAGCACATCATCACGCAGAAGACCGAGCACAAGGCGGTGCTCGACACCTGCCGCGAGCTCGAGCGGCAGGGTTTCGAAGTGACCTACCT
>DATIGR010000123.1:0-3412 GCA_035454645.1 Burkholderiales bacterium | reverse complement strand
CGAAGCCGCCCTTCGCGCCGATCGGCACGATAACCACGTTCTTCACCATTTGCGCCTTCATGAGCCCGAGGACTTCGGTGCGGAAGTCCTCCATGCGGTCCGACCAGCGCAGGCCGCCGCGCGCCACGCGCCCGCCGCGCAGGTGCACGCCCTCGAAGCGCGGCGAGTACACCCAGATCTCGAACATCGGCCGCGGCTCGGGCAGTCCGGGCACGCGCTTGGGATCGAGCTTGAAGGACACATAAGGCTTGTTCAGGAAGTAGTTGGTTCGCGTGGTGGCCTGCACGCAGCCGAGGAAGCTGCGCAGGATGCGGTCCTCGTCCAGGTTCTGCACCTCGTCGAGCGCGCTGGAGACCTGGCGGGCAAGGTCGGTTTCCGGCGCCCCGCGGTTTCCTGCAAATCGGGCGAAAAACAGCCCCACCAGCAGGCCGGCGATGCGCGGGTTGCCCGCGATAGCCTGCTCGACGTAGGGAAGACTGAAGGTCGACGTTCCCTGGCGCAGATAGCGCGCGTATGCGCGCAGGATGACGATCTCGCGCGGCGCGAGCCCGGCGCTGAGCACCAGCCGGTTCAGGCTGTCGGCCTCGATCGTCCCCGACCACATGCCGAAGAACGCCTCGTGGAAGGCTTCGCGCGCCTTCGCCACGTCGGGCTCGGACCCCGCGGGCAGCACGAGGCCGTAGTCGACCACGCGCGTCGCCGGAGCGCCGGCGGGCGTGATCTCATGGGGGTGCTCGTACTGCACGCGCACGCCGAGGCGCTCGAGCATCGGCACGCTCTCGGAAAGCGCCACGCCTGAGCCGCGCCGATAGATCTTGAAGTTGAGGCGACCGGGGTTCGCGCCCTCACGCACGTGCAGGTTCATGCCGAGGTCGGTGGCGGGGTCGAAGCCCTGCAGCATCTCGATGTCGGCGAGCGCCTCGTGCACCGTGTACTCCTCGCGATAGCTCGCGGGAAAAGCGCGCTGGTAGATGCGATAGAGCTCGTTCGCGCGCGCCTCGCCGTAGCGCTCGAGCAGCGCCGCGTGCAGCTCGTCCTCCCAGCGGCGCATCGCGGTAGCGAGGCGTCGCTCGATCAGCTTGACGTCCGGCGTCGCCGCCATCTCGCCGGGCCGCGTGCGGATGCGCATCACGATGCGGCCCAGCGCCGCCGCCGAAAGGTCGACGTCGAAGTCCGACGACACGCCGTTGTACGCCTCGGTCCGGATCCTCTGGAAGCGCTCGCGAAGCTCAGTGTTGTAGCGCTCGCGCGGCACGTAGATCAGGCAGGTGACGAAGCGACCGTAGGCGTCCGCGCGCGTGAGCAGGCGCAGGCGCTGGCGCTCGCCGAGCTGCAGGATCGCCATGGCGTGGCGGTAGAGATCCTCCGCGCCGATCTGCAGGAGCTCGTCGCGCGGATAGCTCTCCAGGAGGGAGGCGAGCGCCTTGCCGCTGTAGCCGGCGGGCAGGAGGCCCGCTTTCTGAATGACGTCGGAAAGCTTCTTGCGCACGACCGGTACCCGCGTGGGATTCTCGGCGTACGCCGTGTGTGTGTAGAGGCCGAGGAAGCGCGTCTCGCCGCGCACCTCGCCTTTCGCGTCGAAATGCTTGACGCCGACGTAGTCGAGGTGGCCAGGACGGTGCACGGTGGAGCGCGAGTTCGCCTTGGTGAGGACCAGCAGCTCCTTCACCCGTGCCCGCCTGCGCGCCTCCGGCGGCAGCGTGGCGAAGCTCGCCGACACGGTTTCGCCCGGCCGCTCGCGCAGGATGCCGAGCCCGGAGCCGGGCACGATATCGAGTACATCCTCGCCGTTGCGGCTGACGATCAGGTAGTCGCGGCAGCCGAGGAAAGTGAAGTGATGATCGAGCAGCCATTCGAGGAATGCACGGCCTTCCTCCAGCTCGTCCTGAGCCACGCCGCGGCGTGCCGAATCGACGCCGCGGATGACTTCGCGCATGCGCTCCTGCATCGGCTTCCAGTCCGCCACCGCCGCGCGCACGTCGGCGAGCGCCCTGGCGATGCCGGCCTCGAGCTCGGCGAGCTTCGCGGGGTCGGTCTGCCGGTCTACCTCCACGTGCATGAATGATTCAAGCCTGCCCTCCGTGGACGCCCGCGGCGCAGAAACAGAAACTATCTCGCCCTTGGCGTCGCGCACGACGCGCAGCACCGGATGGACCAGCAGGTGCAGCATCAGTCCCTGGCGGTTCACCTCCATCGCCACCGAGTCGACGAGGAACGGCATGTCGTCGTTGACGATCTCGACCACGGTGTGCGTGCTCGACCAGCCGTGACTCTCGCGCGCCGGGTTGTAGACCCGGACCTTCGCGGCTGCGCCGGAGTAGCTTCTCCCGAACGCGAAGTGCGCCTGCGCCGCGCCCTTCAGATCGGCGTCCACTCGCGCCGAAAGCTCGTCCGGATCGACCTCGGCGTAATAAAGCCGCGTGAACTCCTCGGTCAGGTTCGAACCCCGCGGCTTGGCTCTCGCTTCCATCCCCCGCCTTGCGTCTATTCGCCCGGATTGTAGGCCTATGACTTGCCCGCGAGCAGTTCCGTCACGCCGCCGAGCGCAGCCGTGTTGACGGTCAGCGTTCTCTCGATGGCGAACCTCAGGATGTAATGCGGCCCGCCGGCTTTCGGGCCGGTCCCGGACAGTCCCTCGCCGCCGAAGGGTTGCACCCCGACCACGGCGCCGATCATGCTGCGGTTCACGTACACGTTCCCCACGCGCGCCGAGCGCACCACTTCGTCGACGAAGCCCTGGATCCTGCTGTGGATCCCGAGTGTCAGGCCATAGCCGATGTCGCGCAGCCATTGCAGCACGGCCCCGAGATCGTCCCGGCGGTACGTGCAGACGTGCAGGATCGGGCCGAAGACTTCGACCTTGGGTAATTGCTCGAGCGGCATTTCAAATGCGATCGGAGCGACAAAGTTGCCCGCGATGCCCGGCAGGGGAGATTCGCCGATCATCCTGGCCTTGCCTTTCATTTTCTCAATGTGAAGCAAAAGCGCTTCGCGCGAGGGCGCGTCGATGATCGGCCCGATGTCGGTGTCGGGCTCGACCGGATCGCCCACCTTGAGCTCGGCGAGCGCGCCGGCGAGCAGGCGCATGACCCGCGGCGCGCAGCCCTCGTCGACGAAGAGGATGCGCTGCGCCGAGCAGCGCTGGCCGGCGCTCTGGAAGGCGGAGACGACGACGTCGTCGACCACCTGCTCGGGTAGCGCCGAGGCGTCGACGATCATGGCGTTCACGCCGCCGGTCTCGGCGATGAGCGGCACGACCGCGCCCGCGCGCTTCGCGAGCGCTTCGTTGATGCGCCTCGCGGTATCTACCGAGCCGGTGAACGCCACGCCGCTCACCTGCGGATCGGTCACGAGCGCGGCACCCACCGTCTCGCCCGGGCCGACGACGCCGCATGCCGCATCCGGCGGAATG
>DATIGR010000122.1:0-14686 GCA_035454645.1 Burkholderiales bacterium | reverse complement strand
CGACGATGCCCGCGCCCTCTGCGAGGCGATTCGCACATAGCGCAACCCGGGCCGGGCAAGCGTCGCGTTGTCGGCGAGGGAGCGTACCAGCGGCACGGCTTAACCCTTCGGTTGCAGCAGCTTGATCAGCGGCGGACGTTCCAGACTTCCTTCAGCTCGATGCCGGCGTTGCGGAAAACCTTGGACACCGGGCAGAACATCGCCAGCTCGCGCTTCACGCGCTCCACCGCCGCCGCGTCGGCATCGGTCTGCTGGTCGATGGTGAGCGTCACCGAGGTGAACGGCCGCTCGATCTCCTCCTGCAGCGTCACGCCGCGGCGGTCGAACTGCGCTTCGAGCCGCACGTTCATCGACTTGATGTCGACGCCGTTCTTGTGCGCCACCTTGTGGGTGATGACGTTGGTGCACCCCACGAGCGAGGCCATCAGCGTCTCGGTGGGCGAGAAGCCCTGATTGGTGCCGCCGCGCTCCACGGGTTCGTCGATCACCATGGCGCGGTCGCGCACCGTGACGTCGGTGCGCGCGTGGGAGGTGCACCGCCCCTCGAGCTTCTGCGTGACGACGGTTTTCTGGATTACGGCGACCATTTGCGTTCCTTTCGCTGTCTTGCGTTGACGGGTGACTCTGCTGCGGCATAAGCGGCGAGCCCTGCCGCGCGATCGATGGGGACGGAGGTGTTGAGCGTCGTTCCTCCAGGCGGCTGCAGCCCGGGAGGGAAGAAAGCGAGCTTCTGCCCCCGCGCGAGCTTCTCGGCGCGGCCGAGGTCGAGGTCGCGCTCGTTGGTGGCGCGCGGCTTCACCACCTCCCCGCCGACGATCTCGAGGTCGAACCACCAGCGCTTGACCAGGTTGCGGGCGCCGCCGCCGGCGGCGTCGTCGTACTCGATGAGCGCGCGGCGCGACTGCGGCAGCTCGATCGACAGCCACAGCAGCCGCTCCGACTCGACCAGGTCCTCGCGGTTGTAGGGGCAGGTCTTCATGCAGCGCCCGCACGCCGAGCCCTTGTCGTTCGACAGGCGGTAGCGGCCGCACTTCTCGACGTCGGGCTTCCAGATCTCGTAGCCGTTGAACATCACCTTCGGCCCGAAGGGAATCGCGTTGCACGGGCACTCGCGCGCGCATTTCAGGCACATCGCGCACACCGCCTGCAGGCCGAAGTCGATCGGCGCGTCGGCTTCGAGCGGCAGGTCGGTGGTGAAGACGATCGACTTGGAGCGCGGGCCGATGAAGGGGTTCAGCACCAGCTCGCCGATGCGCGAGAGCTCGCCCAGCCCCGCCATCAGCACCGCCGGGATGTGCAGCAGCTCGGAGTACGCGTTCGAGTGCACGCGCGCCGACCAGCCCAGGCGCCGCAGGTGCGCCGCCATGATCCCGGCGATGAGCGCGCCGCGCATGTAGGCGCGCATCGACTGCGCGCCCGAGATCCAGTCGTCGCCGGAGGCGCCCTCCATGGTCTCGAAGCCCTGGTCGATCAGCATCACCACCGCCCAGGGGTGGTAGGGCTCGATCGGCTCGCCCTTCTCGTCGCCGTGCGAGTAGTACATCCACGGCTCGGCGCGGCAGATGCCGACCAGGTCGGCACCCATGTAGTACCCGAGCGCCTTTATTGCATCGGAATTGAGCTTCGGGCTGGAATGCGCCGCGTTTCCCTTCCCCGGCTCTCGAGACCCCTGCATCGGAACCATGTTGCGGATGAGCGGCGTCATGGCGAAGGCGAGCGGGTGCTTGACCGCGAAGCGGCGGCGCTCCTTCGCGAGCTTCTCGCCGAGGTCGCCGGCGAGCGCGCGCGAGAAGAGGTCGGCGCGCTTGGGCATGCGCTTGATCTCGTCGCGCAGGACAAGCGTGGTCGGCTCGTCCACGCGCTTGATGCGCTCCATCTCGTAGCGTCCCATGTGCACCGGCCGTCTTGCCTCCTCGGCCTCGGTCCAGCCCGGCCGGGTTCCCGGCTTGCCGAGGTACGCGTCGGCGCTCGGCCACTCGAGCGACGCCAGCGGAAGATCGCACGCCATCTCGAGGTCGGTGGTGACGACGCCGAGGCGGAAGCCGCGCTGGATCAACGGCGCCTTCAGCACCCCATCGATGGATTTCGCGACCCCGGCCCGCTGCGCGAGCCGTTCGATGCTTACGAGCGTGTCGCCGGCGACATGGCCGCGCGCCGACCAGCCGAGCGTGCGCAGATAGCCCGAAAGCACCACCGCCACCTCGGCGGCGCGCACGTCGGTGCGCGCCGCATTCGTTCCGCGGATCCATTCGGCGCCCGGCTCGGCCGCCTTCGGCTCGCGCCCGAACTCGACGAGGAACACGAAGGCGTGGGTGTGCGGCGGGTGGTCTTTGGCCGTCCAATCCGGCGCCTCGATGCGACACACGCCCGCCAGCGTCGCGTCCAGGAAATACGCGGACGCCTTCAGGTTTCTCGCCCTCACCAGCCCGTCATCGGGCACCGGCGCGCGCTTGGGCGCCGCCTCGCCGTCGAAGAACTTCGCGCACAGCTCGCGGTACTCCGGGATCGCCGCGAGAATGGAGTCGGGAGAAGGCTTCGCGGAGTCCTCCGGCAGGCGGGACGCCACGGCGCGCGCGGCCGCGTCTCTTTCGAGCAATTCGGTGGGCAGCACCCCCATGTCGAAGGGGCGGTCCCGGTTGGAGAACAGCCGCGCCACGGGTCTATTTCGGAAGGATCTGCGCGCCCCAGGGGTTGTCGAGCGCGATCAGCCAGCGCCCGTCCTTCTGCCGGCGCAGGATGTCGGAAGACTCGCCGCTCATCGTCACCGGCTGCCCGCTCGGGTCGGTGCCGCGCAGGCTCCAGCGCCCGAGGTACAGCGCCACGTCGCCCGTCTCGACCACCTGCTCGGTCTCCATGCGCAGCGTGGGCTTGAGTCCGATGAAGCCCGCCAGCGCGTTTCTCACTTCGGCGGCGCCGCGCGCGAGCTGGCCCGGCTGAACCACCATGACCGCGTCCTTCTCGTAGAGCGCGAGCGCGGCGTCGAGGTCGCCGCGATTGATCGCCTCGGCGAGCCGCGCCACGGTCTTAGCGGGCATGCTTGCCGACGCTCCAGCCGTGCGCGGCGAGGTATTTCCTGCCGACCGCGATCGGCTCTTCCTCGAGCGGCGTGCCCATGGTGTCGTTCCAGCGGTTAAGGAAGCCGAACACGGCGACCACCGCCGCGATTTCGACGATCTGGGTCTCGCTCCAGTGCTTGCGCATCTGGGCGAACATGCCCTCGGTCACGCCGTTCGGCTGCGAGGCGGCGGCAATCGCGAAGTCGAGCGCCACGCGCTCGGCCTCGCTGTAGCGCGGGCTCGAGCGGAAATCCCAGATGTCGGCCACCTTGTCCGGATCGATGCCGAAGAAGAGCGCCCCGCCCGCGGTATGCGCCATGCAGTACTGGCAGCCTGCGGTGCGGCTCGCGACGTGCGCAATCAGGCGCTTGAACGCGCGGTCGACTTCGCCGTCGGGCTCCCACACCGCGGCGGTGAGCTGCGCCATGGCCTTCACCAGCTTCGGCTTCCTCTGCAGGATGAGCATGCTGTTCGGCACGAAGCCGAGCGCCCGGCGGAACTTGTCGAAGCTCTCGGCGAGCTCGGGCGTGTGCTCGGGCGCAAGGGGCTCGATACGCGGCGCAGTCCTTGCTTTCATTTCCATGATCAGGCCTCCCCTCTCGCAGGATAGTTCTTGGCCAGCGCGAAATCGATGGCGCCGGCGATGTCGTTGAAATGCGGCCGCGCGAACGGCATGGTGGAGACGTTGCCCCAGTACAGCGTCCCGTCCGGCTTGACGAGAAACAGCCCCGGCTCGGCGAACAGCGGCGGCTCCTCGACGCCGGCGGAGGTGACGCCGCGGCTGGTCGAGATGTAGAGGCCCCATTCGCGCGCCTTGTCGATCGAGACGCCGTAGCCGACGGTGAGACCGGGCAGGCCCCACTTCACCTTGGCGTCGGCGGCGCGCTGCTCCGAGTCGGTGCTCGTGATGACGGTCGACACGCCGCGCTTGTCGAACTCGCCGATCATGCCGTTGAGCTCGCTCGTGTAGCGGCGGCACACCGGGCAGTGGAACCCCCGGTAGAACACCACCATGGTGAAGTTCTGCGGCTGCTGCGCGGCGAGCGACCAGCGGCCGCCGCCGACCGTGTCGAACTCGAGCGCGGGGACCGGCTTTCGTGGCTTCAGCATTTCATTTCTCCTCCACACAACCCAGCATCACGCGCGCAATGTCCTCGAGCGCGGCGCGGTCGGGATTCGTCTTGCCGACGAGGCGCAGGCCCTGCACTGCGGCGGTGAGAAAGCGCGCCACCGCGCCGGCGTCGGGCACGCGCTGCTTCTCCAGCGCCTGGCGGAACGCGGCCTCGATGCGCTCGAGGCTGGCGCGCACCCGCGCCGCGGCGGCGCGGTCGAGCCGCGCGAGCTCGGCGGCGCAGTTGCCGATGAAGCAGCCGCTGCGGCCGGGGCCGGCGACGATGTCGTCGATCAGCCCGGCCAGGAAGCTTTCCAGCCCCCGGCGCAGCGGCCTGCCTTGGAACGCTTTGGCGATGCGCGCGACCGAGCGCTCCTCGTAGCGCGCGAGCGCATCGAGGTAGAGCGAGCGCTTGTCGCCGAAGGCCGCGTACAGGCTCGAGCGGCCGAGCCCGGTGGCGGCGCACAAGTCGTCGAGCGAGGCTTGCTCGAAGCCCTTGGTCCAGAAGACCTGCGTCGCGCGCTCGAGCGCGTCGTCGAGGTCGAACTCGCGCGGCCGGGCCATGGTTCTGGACTGTACAGTCCAGAACGGGAGAAGTCCACGCTGCCCCGCGCCGGCCAGGCGACTTCAGCGCTTATCGCAGGCGGCGGAGGCGAGGTAGGCGATCAGGTCGGCGCGCTCCTTGGGGTCGGCGACGCCGGCGTAGGTCATCGTGGTGCCCGGCACCGCCTTGAGCGGGTCGGCGAGGAAGCGATCCAGGGATTGTTCGTTCCACACCCGCCTGGAGCGCTTCATCGCCGGCGAGTACTCGAAGCCGGCCACGGTCCCGGCGCGGCGGCCGAGCAGGCCGCAGTGGCGCGGCCCGACCCGGTCGTAGGCGAGCGCGTGGCACGCCTGGCAGCGCTCATAGATCCGCTCGCCCGCCTTCGGATCGCCGGCCACCAGCGCGGCGGCGAGCAAGGCGCCTTCGAGGCTCAAGAGACGAAGGCCTCGGGCACCGGGTTCTCGCCGAGCGCGTTGCGCAGGATCGCCCAGTGCATCGCCTCGTCGCCCAGGATGCTGGCCGCGGCCTTCGCGAGCTCGCGGTTGGCGAACAGCGGCACGGCGCCGAGATAGGCGCTCACCGCGCCGCGCTCGAGGCCCGCGGCGAAGCGCAGCACGTCGGCCTGGGACTTCAGCCCCTCGACGGGAAAGGCGTACCTGCTCTTCGCGGCCGCCGGCACGCCGCCGAGCTTTTGCACGGTCTTCGCGAGCAGCTCGGCATGCTCCTTGTGGTGCCCCTGGAACTGCAGCGCGAGCGCGAGCACCGGCTTCTGCAGCAGACCGCTCTCGGCGCCGACCTGGTAGGCCGCGACCGCTTCGAGCTCCGCGGCGAGGGCGGTATTGAGAATGCCGGCGTCGCTTGCTTTGGAGCCGCCGGACTTGGCGGCGAGCACGTCACGCCCCGCGAGCAGGGCGATGGCGGAGCCCGAGAGCAGCAGGCCCGATCTTCCGAGGAACGCGCGCCGCGCGGCGAGCGGAGAAGCGAATGCGAGGAAGCTCATGTCGTTTCCTTTGTGTGGTGGGTACGCACACATTGGATGCACGGCAGGAGCGCTTACGTTCCCGAGGCGATCCTCTCCAGGACTGCCGCCACCATGCGGTCGCAGCGCTCGCCGTCGAAAGCAAACGCCTCTTCGAGGGTGCGATCGACGTCGCGCGCGAGCGCCTCGCGCAGCAGCCCGCGCGCCCTGAAATAGCGCGTGCGCACCGTGGCCTCGGGAATACCGAGTGCCGCGGCGGTTTCCTCGACCGTGAGCTCCTCGAGCGCGCGCAGCACGAACACCGCGCGGTAGTCGTCGGGCAGCGCGTCGATGCGCTTTTCCAGCATGCGTCTCAGCATCGAATCTCCATGGTCCTGTTCCGCCTGGATAGCCGGGTCCAGCGGCACGACCTCGGCCATCCTGATATTCCGGCGACGGCGCATCAACGCCTCGTTCGCGGCAATGCGCACGAGCCACGTGGAGAGCTTCGATTCGCCGCGGAAGCTCGCGAGCGAGCGGTAGGCGTGCAGGTAGGCCTCCTGCACCGCATCCTCGGCTTCCGCGTCGTCCCGCAGGATGGCGCGCGCGGTGCGGTAGAGCATGCGGTTGTGCCGCCGCATCAGCACCGCCATCGCGCGCATGTCACCGGCGCGGATGCGCTCCACCAGCTCCGGGTCGGCAAGGCGCTCGAGGTCTTGCTGGATTGCCGCCTTCATGGGCATTAGATGCACCGGGGTCCGGCTCCGTTTCAGCCCTTTTCGACCTGAAACAGGCCGGCTCCGCGCGTCATCCAATCGAGCATACCCCACTCATGAAGGTGAATCCGCCATGGCGCGTATCGTGAGACGTACCCCTACCGAACCCAGGGCCTTTGTCATCGACGGAAAGGAACAATGGCTCTGCAGATGCGGCCTTTCGAATAACCAGCCGTTCTGCGACGGCTCGCACAAGCTCGCTCGCGGCGAGCAGCCCGGCAAGCTGTACTGGTATGACGAGGCCGGCGGGCGCCACGAGACGCGGGAAGCATTTCCGGAGATTCGCAGCTTCTAGATGCCAACCCACCTGGTGAAACTCGTAGCCCGGGAACCGGTCGCCGAAGGCACATCGGTGCGGTGCAGGCAGGGATGCTGCGCGGCCATACCCATTGAAGCGGAATCGCGGTAGGTTCGGCGGAGCGTGGAAGCGGCGGATCAGAACCTGACGCCGGAGGACTTCGACTGGCTGCGAAGGATTCGCGCAGCCACCGATGCGAGACGGGATCCGCCCCGGATTCCAATTGACGTCGCCCGCAGGCTGCGCGCGTTCGGCCTCGTAGCGCCGAATGATCAAGCTGCGATAACGGATCGAGGGCGCGAAGCGTTGCTCGAACAGGATATGCGGGACGCCGAAGACCGCTGATCACTCCACCCCGTTCCACTGCTTTGTTGTAATCGTCCCGCTCCGGATCCGACTAATATCGGATGGACATGCTCGCCCGCCCCGGCAGGAGCTGCCCGCTCAGCTACCGCTACCCCCCACCCCGCATCACCACGGCGGTTTCGCTGAACGTGGAGACCCTCTGGGTCGCGGGCGGGCTCTACGGCAACCCGTTCGCGCTGGATGCGCTGCTCGAGGCCTATGAAGCCGACCGCGGCCGCAAGGCGCTGGTCTTCAACGGCGACTTCCACTGGTTCGACGTCGACACGGCCGACTTCCGCCGCGTGAACCAGACGGTGCTCGGCTTCCACGCGCTGCGCGGCAACATCGAGACCGAGATCGCAACGCCGGGGGATGGCGCGGGCTGCGGCTGCGCCTACCCCGACTGGGTGGGCGACGCGACCGTCGAGCACTCGAACCGCATCATGGAACGCCTGCGCGGTAGCGCTTTTGCCTCAGGAATACAAGTCGAAGAGCTCGCCGCTTTGCCGATGCACCTAGCTGCGCGCGTAGGCGAAGCGACCGTGGGTATCGTGCACGGCGACGCCGGCTCGCTCGCCGGTTGGGGCTTCTCGCAGGAAGCGCTCGCCACGGCCGACGGCCACGCCGCCGCCGCGGCAGCGTTCGCTGAAGCCGGGGTCGATATCTTCGCCTCCAGCCACACCTGCCTGCCGGTGCTGCAGGGCTTCGACGACGGAGCGGTGCTCGTCAACAACGGCTCGGCCGGCATGGCGAATTTCCACGGCATGACGGCCGGGCTCGCGAGCCGAATTTCCGTGAATCCTTCCCGGGACGCCTTGTACTCGATACGCCGCGGCGGGGTTTCCGTCGAGGCGATCGCCCTGCGCTACGACGAGCGCAAGTGGCAGGAGCGTTTCCTCGCGCAATGGCCGTCCGGGACCGACGCGCACGCCTCCTACTGGGGGCGCATCACCCGCGGCCCGCGCTACGAGGTCGCGCAAGCCGTGCGCCCGGCCACAGGTCGTGCCGGCTGCGCGCGTACTGCGGCGGGTAGTCGATAGCCACGCCGAAGCGCTCGGCCGCGTGCCAGACCCAGCGCGGGTCGTCGAGGAACGCGCGCGCCATGGCGACCATGTCGGCTTTTCCGGAGGCGAGGATGTCTTCGGCCTGGTCCGGGTCCGCGATCATGCCGACTGCCCTGGTCTTGATTGCAGCCTCTTTCTTGATTTTTTCGGCGAACGGCACCTGGTAGCCGGGAGCGACCGGGATCTTGGCGTGCGGCACGGTGGCGCCGCTCGAGACGCAGACGAAATCGAGCCCGGCGCGCTTGAGCTCCCGGGCGTAGGCCACCGCGTCGTCGGGCTGCCAGCCGCCTTCGACCCAGTCGGTGGCGTTGATGCGCGCGCCGAGCGCGCGCTCGCGCGGCCAGGTCTCGCGCACCGCGCGCGCCACCTCGAGCGGAAAGCGCATGCGGTCCTCTCCATAAGCATCTTTTCGCTTGTTGCTGAGTGGAGACAGGAACTGGTGCAGCAGATAGCCGTGCGCCGAGTGCAGCTCGAGCACGTCGAAGCCGATGCGCCTTGCCCGCTGCGCCGCGGCGACGTACGCATCGACCAGCTTCTTGATTTCTTCCCTGGTCAATTCGTGCGGCGCATGCCAGCCCTCGCCGAACGGAATCGGCGAAGGCGCGACCGTCGGCCACGGCGACTCGTGCGCCCCGAGCGGCTTGCCGCCCTGCCAGGGAAAGCTCGACGACGCCTTGCGCCCCGCGTGGCCGAGCTGGATGCCGATCGGGTTCTTCGTGATGCCGCGGTAGATCTGCACCACGCGCGCCATCGCCGCCTCGTTGTGATCGCTGTAGATGCCGCTGCAGCCGTGCGTGATGCGCCCTTCGCGCGTGACGCCGGTCTTCTCGACCACGAACAGTCCCGCGCCCGAGCAGGCAAACGTTCCCGCGTGCACGGTATGCCAGTCGGTCATCGAGCCGTCGTCCGCCGAGTACTGGCACATCGGCGAGACTACGATGCGGTTGGGGAGCGTGACCCCGCCGAGCTCGATCGGGGTAAAGAGCTTAGGGGGCTGCGACAGAGATGTTTCTTTCCTTGAAGGCTTTTCTCAGGGCGACGGCGAAGGCTGCTGCCCCGGGTTGATCCCCATGCAGGCAAAGCGTGTCGGCGGCCACCGGCACGCGCTTGCCCGAAAGGCTCGTGACGTATCCGCCCTCGATCATTCCGAGTGCTTGCTTCACCGCTTTGCCCGCGTCCTCGATCATGCCGCCCGGCTTGTCGCGCGGCGCGAGCGTGCCGTCGTCGGAGTAGCCGCGGTCGGCGAACACTTCGCCGCACACCGGGATGCCGGCTTTCTTGGCGATCCGGAAGTTCTTGCTGTTGGACAGCACGTAAAGCATCGCGCCCAGGTCTTTCGCCGCGCGCACCATCGCCTCCGACAGCGCCTCGTCGTTCGCCGCCATGTTGTAGAGCGCGCCGTGGCACTTGATGTGGTGCAGCCTCGAGCCGGCGGCGCGCGCGAAGCCCTCGACCGCGCCCGCCTGGTAGACCACGAGGTCGTACATGTCCTGCGGCGAGATCTTCATCGGCCGGCGGCCGAAGCCCTGGAGGTCGGGCAGCGAGGGA
Source organism: Burkholderiales bacterium (assembly GCA_035454645.1). Taxonomy (GTDB): domain Bacteria; phylum Pseudomonadota; class Gammaproteobacteria; order Burkholderiales; family SG8-39; genus SCGC-AG-212-J23. The sequence goes on along the minus strand of DATIGR010000122.1, from coordinate 4,986 downwards.
TGCGCGCCGATCGCGACGCCGTGGTCGAGCGCGAGGCGCACCGTCCTGCGGATGGTCGCCGGGTCGCCGCCGTGGAACCCGCACGCGATGTTGGCGGAGCTGATGTACGGCATCACCTCCGCGTCGGCGCCCATCTTCCAGGCGCCGTAGCTCTCGCCCATGTCGCAGTTCAGATCGATGCTTTTCATGCTAAGGCGCGGGGCGGCGCACGGCAAGCATCGCGCAGTCGTCGGCGAGCGCCGGCGAGCCGGTGTGGCCGACGACCTGCGCGTGCAGGTCATCGAGCAGCTCGGGCAGCGCCCGGCGCGCGCCCGTGCGCAGCCGCTCGAGGCAGCGCTCGACGGAAAACGGCGCGCCCGCCGGGCTTTCGGCTTCGGTGACGCCGTCGGTGTAGCAGAAAAGCGTCTCGCCCGCGGCGAGCGTGCGGCGCAGGCTCGCGTAGTGCCGGCCGCTCGATGCGCCGAGCAGCGCGCCTTTCGGCAGCGGCAGCAGGCTCGCTTCGCGCGCGCTCGCCACGATCGGCACGGGATGCCCGCCGTTGGAGTACACGAGCTCTCCGGCCTGCACGTCGAGAAAGCCGCAGAACAGCGTCACGAAGATGCTCGCGTCGTTGCCCACGCACAGGCGGTCGTTGAGCGTCTCGAGCACCTGGCCGGGGTCGGCGGTCTCCATGGCGAGCGTGCGCAGCAGGCCGATCACGCGCACCATGAACAGCGCCGCGGCGATGCCGTGGCCCGAGACGTCGCCGATGCACACGAACAGCGTGCGCTGATCGACGAAGAACGCATCGAACAGGTCGCCGCCGACCTTCTCCGCCGGCTCCATGAAGCCGCAGGCCTCGATGTCGGAGCGCCCGGGAAACAGCGGCCGCTGCAGCGGCAGCAGGCTCGCCTGGATCTGGCGCGCCAGGTCGAGCTCTTTCTTGAGGTGCTCGAGCTCGAGCACCTCGCGCTGCAAGGCGAGCGTCTTCTCGCTGGCGCGCCGCATGCGCGCGGTGAGCGTCGCCATGAGGTTCTCGGCCACGCCGTGCTGGCGCATGAGGCGGTTCCAGAACACCTCGCGCTCGAGCCGCAATACGCGCACCTCCGACTGGGCGAGCACCTGCGCCGAGATCGGCTTGCCGTCGATCGCGGAGAGCTCGCCGATGCACTCGCCCGGCTCGACGTCGATCGCGACGCTCGCCCCGGGGCTCGCCGCCGGGCCGAGCCGCGCAACCAGCCGGCCCGAGAGCAGCACGTAGACGCTCGCGTTGGTTTCGCCCGCGCGCAGGAGCGCCGCGCCCGCAGGCAGCGCGAGCACCTCGCACTCGGCGAGCACCGCGGCGATCTCGCGCGGATCGGCGCTCTTGAAGAGCGCGATCCACTCCAGGGCGGTCTTGCGCCGCTCGCCACGCCGGCGCTCGTGCGCGACGCGCGTGCTCGCCACGCGGCGGTCGCGCCCGCGGCCGAAGCGGGTGATCGGGGCGCCGCTCGACGGCGGGCTCCAGCGCGCGCCGAAGGTGAAGTGGTTGCGCTCGTCCGTGCGGCGGTAGTCGAGCCAGTCGGCGCAGCGCCGGATCATGACCAGGCCGAGCCCGCCTGCGGACGCCTCGCCGAGCGTCTGCGGCAGCGCCTTCTGCGGCACGGCGAGCGGGTTGAACGCCGCGCCGGCGTCCGACACCGTCACGCTCACCTCGCCGGCGCCGGCGTCGCGCCGCACGTCGAGCAGCACGCGGATCGGCGCCGCGTGCGCCGATCCGCCGCCGTGGGCGATGATGTTGGCGAGCACTTCGTGCAGGCAGAGCGCGAGGCGGTCGACCGGTGCGCCTGGCACGTGCCGCGCGCGGCAGGCGGCTTCGAGCCATTCCGCGGCGCGACGCGCCTCGGCACCGCTCGCGCCGATGGTGAGCTCGTCAGCCCGTGACAACGCTCGCGCGGCCGGTCAGGCGAGCGCCGCCTTCTCGGCGGCGGCGGCGTTCCTGAAGACCGGGATCAGCTGGTCGACGCCGGTCGCCTCGAGGCTCATCACCACCGTCGAGCCGCCGTCGACGACGAGCACCATCTTGCCGCCGCGCGCGTGCACCGCCTTGGCGCTGGCGATGAGCGCGCGGATGCCGATCGAGGCGAGGAAGCTCACCGGCGACAGGTCGACCACCACGCCCTTCTTCGGCGCGGCGACGAGCTCCTCGAGCTTGGCGGCGACCGAATCGGTTCCCGGTATGTCGAGCCGCCCGGAGACGACGATGTGGCGAAGGTTCTCGCCCACATCCCGAAAGCTGATGGACATGACGGATCCGCCCCTTTTGCCAGTACCGCCGGCAGTATATGCCTTTATTTGCGCTGGTATTCCCAGGCGATGCCGCGCAGCGCCGAGTCGAGCCGCGCCCTGGCGTCGCGCCGCAGCTCGGCCGCGATCTCGAGGCTGCACCTGGCGAAGTGCACCTTGCCGCCGGGGGCGAGCTGCGCGAGCCGCGCCACGTCCGCCGAGGCGATCTCGGCGATGCGCGGATAGCCGCCGGTCGTCTGGTGGTCGGCCATCAGCGCGATCGGCACGCCGCTCGGCGGCACCTGCACCGAGCCCAGGCAGGTCGGCCCGGACAGGATCTCGTCGCCCTGCGGCCGCCCGAGCGGCGGGCCGCTCAGGCGAAATCCCATGCGGTTGGAATCCGGCGCGACGCGCCACACGGTATCGAAGAAGGCGCGCTGCGAGGTGGCGTCGAAGCCCGCGAAGTGCTGCCCCTCGATCACGTGCACCAGGATCGGCTCGCGGTCGGGAAGCGTCAGCGGGGGCGCCGACCAGCGCACGGTTCCGTCTTTGGCGTTCTTCAAATTGGAGAATCTCCCGGCTGCCGCCGGGTCGCGCAGCGACAGCACGTCGCCGTGCTTGAGCGCCCTGCCCTCGTAGCCGCCGAACTGCCCCGGGAGATACGTGCTGCGGCTGCCGAGCACCGGGTCGACGGCGAAGCCGCCGGCGACCGCGATGTAGGCGCGCGCGCCGCGGGTGGCGCGGCCGGCATTGAAGCGCGTTCCCGCGCGCGCGAGCACCGGGCGGTTGTGCGGAAAGCCGCTGGCGAAGTCCGCCCCGCACACCGCCACCAGCGTGTCCACCTCGAACACGATCTCCGGCCCGATCACCGTGATCTCGAGCGCGGCCTCCTCCGGCGGGTTGCCGACGAGCGCGTTGGCGAGCGCGAGCGCCACCGGGTCCATCGCGCCGCCGGGGCACAGGCCGACGCGCTGGTAGCCGTGCCGGCCGCGGTCCTGGACCGTGGTCAGCAGCCCGGGGCGCAGAATGCGCACGCTCACGATTTTTTCTGCAGCTCGAGGAATTCGGACCGGGTGATCGCGCGGAAGCGCACCCGGTCGCCGGGCCAGAGCAGGCTCGGCCGCGCGCGCTTCGCGTCGAACAGCACCCTGGGCGTGCGCCCGATCACGTTCCAGCCGCCCGAGATCGCGTACGGATAGACCACGGTCTGCTCGTTCGCGATCGCGACCGACCCCGCCGGCACGACGGCGCGCGGCGAGGCGCGGCGCGGCACCGCGAGCTTGGGATCGAGCCCCCCCATGTAGGCGTGGCCGGGGGCGAACCCCATCATCAGCACGCGGTACTCGCCCGCCGCGTGGCGGCTCGCCACGCCCTCGGGCGCGAGGTCGGTCAGCTTCGCCACCTCGACGAGGTCGAGCGCGAACTCCGGCTCGTAGCACACCGGCAGCTCGACCTCGCGCCCCGGCTCCTCCTTCGCGGCGAGCGCCTGCTTGAGCGAATCGTTGACCAGCTCGAGCGCCGCCTCGAGCGGATTGCCGGGAAACTCGGCGTCGTCGGGATCGAAGTGCAGCGCCACCCCGCCGAGCGTCGGCACCACGTCGACCACCCACGGCACCTCGCGCCGCAGAATGGCGAGCGCCAGCCGCTGCACGACGCTGTTCACCTCGAGGTCGAGCGTGGTGCAGAACTCGACGTACGCCGCCGAATCGCCCAGCGGAACTACGCCCAATGGCCGCGCCTTAGCCAATCGGCTGCCTGAAAGTCCTAATCGTTCGGGCCCTTGGGCACTGCAACGCCGATCATGCTGTCGCGGTTGACGAGCGCGGCGAGGCGCTCCTCGCTCCAGCCGTCGGTGCCGGCGGGGCGCATGGGCAGGACCATGTAGCGCATGTCGGCCGAGGAGTCATGGACTCGTATTTGGATTTTTTCAGACAGGACCAGGCCAAATTCCGAGAGTACCTGGCGCGGCTCGCGCACCATGCGCGAGCGGTAGTTGCGCGACTTGTACCAGTCGGGCGGGATGCCGAGAAGCATGCGCGGATAGCACGAGCACAGCGTGCACACGATCGCGTTGTGAACTTGCGGCGTGTTCTCGACCACCACGAGCTTCAGCGCCGGGATGTCGAGGCCGAGCTCTTCACACGCCTTGGTCCCGTTCTCCAGCAATCTCTTGCGAAAATCAGAGTCTACCCACGCGCGCGCCACCACCTTCGCGCCGCGCTCGGGAGTGCGCCGGCGCATGTCCTCGACTTCGGCGTCGACCTGCTCGTCGGTCAGGATGCCCTTCTCGACCAGGAGCTCGCGCAAGCTGATCTCCATCAGCTGGAAGTAGGAGAGCGGACGGTATTTGCCCTGGTCTTCGCTCATGCCGGATCCAGCCAGTGCTGAAAGATCTCCACTTCGACCACGTCCGCGGGGCTGCCCCGGTAGTCCGGCCAGACATCCCTCTGCAGGAATCTGACCCTGTAGAGCGGCTGGGCGGGCAGCCCTGCGCGCATCAGCGCGAGCTCCTCGGGATTGGGAAAGGCGCCGCAGATGCGCTCGATCTCGCCGGTGCAGCCGCGGATGTAGTACGGGGTGCGGATGTGCCCGGGCGGGTAGGCCTTGAGCACCCTTACGCGGTCACCGGGCTTGAACTTACTTGCGGCCATCGACTTCCGCCATCTTGCGTGCCAGCTCTTCAGCGGTAATCAGGCCCCGCTCGAGCATCGAGTACGCGAGCGCCGCGGTCCAGCGCTCGTA
>DATIGR010000121.1:0-10113 GCA_035454645.1 Burkholderiales bacterium | reverse complement strand
ACGAGGCGGACATTCGCAAGCTGGCCGCGCCCGATCCGGCCGTCGAGCTCAAGTACGTGCTCGACGCGGTGCGCCAGAGCCGCGAGGCGATCGCCGGGCGCGTGCCGCTGATCGGCTTCTCCGGCAGCCCTTTCACGCTTGCCTGCTACATGGTCGAAGGCGCGGGAAGCGGCGACTGGCGCAAGCTGAAGACATTGCTGCACGCGCGCCCCGACCTCCTGCACCGGATTCTCGAGGTCAACACGACAGCCGTCGCCGGTTACCTCAATGCGCAGATCGAAGCTGGCGCGGATGCGGTGATGCTGTTCGACACCTGGGGCGGGATCCTCGCTCACGACGACTACGAGACCTTTTCTCTTTCGTATTCGAGAAAAATATTCGCGCAAGTCCGCAAAGCCCCGACCATCCTCTTCACGAAGGGCGGCAACCCCTGGCTTGCGGCGATGATGGAGAGCGGCTGCAGCGCTGTCGGGCTCGACTGGACTTCCGATCCGCGCGCGGCGCGCCGGCTCGCCGCGGGGCGTGTCGCACTTCAAGGCAACCTGGATCCGGCTGCGCTCTTTGCGCCGCCTGAACGCGTACGCGAAGCTGCGCGCAAGGTAATTGACAGCTTCGGTTGCGCGCCCGGCCATGTTTTCAATCTCGGCCATGGATTGCAGCCCCACACGCCGGTGGAATCCGTGGCGGCGCTCGTAGAGGAAGTGCGCGCTTACAGCACCCGTATCCGTCCTTGACTTATGCACATTTCTACGCTTGCGTAGCACAGCGATCCGCAGACTATGCGTCCCCTACGCAGAGAGTTCTAAGCTACTGAATCTTAATATTAAAAAGACCTCCTCGACCAGCCATGTCCGGGATGCCCTTGGGCAGCCGGATGATGTGACACGAGGATGAAGCGCTTACCCACAGGTTTATCCACAAACACTAAGTCCTTGCCGGACAGGGAGATTTTCTATGTCCGAGTCGCGCTCGATGTGCCGCTGCAAAAGCTCTTCGAATATTCGCTTGCAGATGGAATCGATGCGCGCGTCGGTGATCGCGTCGCGGTGCGTTTCGGTGCGCAGAAAAAAATCGGCTTGGTGGTCGAAGAGCGCGTAACGCCGACGCTTCCCGCGGCGCGCATCCAGCAGATCGCCGCGCTGCGCGACGATGCGCCGCGCCTTCCCGCCGACTGGATCACGTTGATGCGTTTTCTTTCCGGCTACTACCAGCGCCCGTTCGGCGAGACCGTGATCGGAGCGCTTCCGCCGCGGCTGCGCTCGATCAAGCCGCTGCCGCGCAAGGCGCTCGAGCAGGAAGTGCAGACCGCCGGGGGGCGCTTCGTCGCAAAGCACGAGCTGACTGAAGCGCAAGCTCGCGTCGTGCAGAGGGTCGCCGGCGCCTTCAACGCCTTCCTGCTTCATGGAGTGACCGGCAGTGGCAAGACCGAGGTGTACCTGCACCTCGTGGCGAAAGCGCTCGAGCGAGGGATGCAGGCGCTCGTTCTCGTTCCCGAGATCAGCCTCACGCCGCAGCTCGAAGCGCGCTTTCGCGAAGCATTTCCCGACGCGCGCCTCGCGCTCATGCATAGCGGCCTCGAGGACGTGGCGCGCACCGGCGCATGGCTCGCCGCGGCGCGGGGCGAAGCGGGGATCGTGCTCGGCACCCGCCTCGCGGTGCTCGCGCCGCTGCCGAAGCTCGCCCTCATCGTGGTCGACGAGGAGCACGATTCCTCGTTCAAGCAGCAGGAGGGGCTGCGCTACTCGGCGCGCGACGCCGCGGTCTATCGCGCGAAGCTCGCCGGCTGCCCGGTGGTCCTCGGCACGGCCACGCCCTCGCTCGAGACCTGGCATAACTGGACGCTCGGGCGCTACGAGAAGCTCGAGCTCCCGGAGCGCGCCTCGCCCGGCGCGCGGCTGCCGGCCGTGGCGACCGTGGACATGCGCGAGCATCCTGCCGAGCAGGGCTTTTGCCGGAAGCTGATTTCCGCAATCGCGGATCGACTCGAGAAGCGAGAGCAGAGCCTGGTCTTTATCAACCGCCGGGGCTACGCCCCCGTGCTCGCGTGCGAAGCATGCGGCTGGGCCGCCGGCTGCGAGCGCTGCACCGCGCGCATGGTGCTCCACACAACCGACCGCAGACTCCGTTGCCATCACTGCGGCGCCGAAGGCGCGATCCCGCGCGCGTGCCCCACGTGCGGCAACGTCGATCTCAAGGCGATGGGGCGCGGCACGCAGCGTGTCGAGGAAACGCTCGCGGCGCGCTTCCCGGGCGCCCGCATCGTGCGCATCGATCGAGACAGCGCCCGGCGGCGCGCCGAGCTCTCGCGCACGCTGGAAGGCATCCGGCGCGGCGAGGGCGATATCCTCGTAGGCACCCAGCTCCTCGCCAAGGGACACGATTTTCCGGCGCTCACGCTCGTCGGCGTGCTGAACGCCGACACCGCGCTCGTCTCCACCGACTACCGGGCGCCCGAGCGCCTGTTCGCGGTGCTCGCCCAGGTCGCGGGACGCGCCGGCCGGCGCGAGCGTCCGGGCGAGGTGCTGATCCAAACTCGCTATCCGGGACATCCTCTGTTCGCTGCGCTCGAGCGCCACGACTTCGCCGGGTTCGCGCAATCCCAACTCGACGAGCGCCGTGCCGCCGGCTTCCCGCCTTTCGTGTTCGAGGCGGCGCTGCGCGCCGAAGCGCCGAAGCTCGAAACCGCGCTCGCGTTCCTGAAGAACGCCGCTTCAGTCGTGCGCGCGCCCGAGGAGGTGCGCGTGTTCGATCCGGTTCCGCATGTGCTGACCCGCCGCGCCGGGTTCGAGCGCGCGCAGCTCGTCATGCAGTCGACTTCTCGGCCGGCGCTGCAGGAATTCCTTACAGGAGTGTCCAGCACGCTCTTTAAAGAAGCGCCCCGCCAAGTGCGCTGGCACGTCGACGTGGACCCGATCGAGTTCGATTAGAATTCCTGACTTTTCAGTGACTTCCGATCCGAAAGAGCGGCTCGCCGCGGCCTACCGAAAGGCGCTCGAGGCAGAAGCGCCGGACCATCCGGAGCTGGAGGTGGTGTTCGAGAAGCCGCGCCAGCCAGAGCATGGCGACTTCGCCTGCTCGATCGCTCTGCAGCTCGCGAAGCGCCTCAAGCGCAACCCACGGCAGCTTGCGGAAGCGCTCACTTCCAGGGCGCTCGCCGCGTTCCCCGACTTCGACAACTGGTTCGCCGGCTACGAGATCGCCGGGCCGGGTTTCGTCAACTTCCGGCTGAAGCCGGCGGTGAAGCTGGCCGCGATCCATTCGGCAATTTCTGCGGGGACGAGCTGGGGACGCGCCGCCAAGGACAGGCCGCTCTCGGTGCAGGTGGAGTTCGTGTCCGCGAATCCGACCGGGCCGCTGCACGTCGGCCACGGCCGGCAGGCGGCGATCGGCGACGCCATTGCTGCGATCCTCGAAGCGCGCGGCGACAAGGTGACGCGCGAGTTCTACTACAACGACGCCGGCGTCCAGATCCACAACCTCGCGCTCTCGGTGCACGCGCGCCGGCGCGGCCTCAAGCCCGGCGACGCGGGATGGCCGCACGACGGCTACGCGGGCGAATACATTGCGGATATCGCCGACGCGTACCGCGGGCCGGACGAGCTGGATTCGATACGCCGCTTCGCGGTGGATTACCTGAGGAACGAGCAGGACATCGATCTGCGCGAATTCGGCGTGAAGTTCGATGTCTACTACCTCGAGTCGAGCCTCTACACGGAGGGAAAGGTCGACGAGGTGGTGAAAGCGCTGCTCGCGAGCGGCAAGACCTACGAGAAGGACGGTGCGCTGTGGCTGCGCAGCACCGAGTACGGCGACGACAAGGACCGGGTCATCCGCAAGTCGGACGGCACCTACACGTATTTCGTCCCCGACGTCGCCTATCACCTCAACAAGTGGCGGCGCGGCTTTGCCCAGGTGATTAACGTGCAGGGCACCGACCACATGGGGACCAAGGCGCGCGTGCGCGCCGGCCTGCAGGCGCTCAATGTCGGGGTGCCGCCCGGCTATCCGGACTACGTCATGCACAGCATGGTGCGCGTGATGCGCGGCTCCGAGGAGGTCAAGATCTCCAAGCGCGCCGGCTCGTACGTCACGCTGCGCGACCTGCTTGACTGGGTGGGCCGCGACGCGGTGCGCTTCTTCCTGCTCTCGCGGCGCGCCGACGCCGATTTCGTGTTCGACATCGACCTCGCCCGCGCGCAGACCGAGGAAAATCCGGTCTACTACGTGCAGTACGCACACGCGCGCGTCTGCAGCGTATTTGCCCAATGGAAGGGAAACCCCGGCGACCTGACCCGGGCCGACCTGTCAGCGCTGAAAAGCGAGAGGGAATTCGCGCTCGCGCAGCGCATCGGCGAGTTTCCCGAGCTGGTCGCCGAGGCCGCGCGCGAGCTTGCGCCGCACTCGATCACCTTCTATCTGCGCGGCCTCGCGGCGGAGTTTCACAGCTACTATAATGCCGAGCGCATCCTCGTCGACGACGAGGCGCTGCGCACGGCGCGGCTCGCGCTCTGCGCGGCGGCGCGCCAGACGCTGGCCAGCGGGCTCGCGCTCATTGGCGTCAGCGCCCCGGAGAAGATGTAAATGCGGATGTCGCGATCGATGACCCAAAAGCCGCGCAGCCGCGAGTCAGGCAACTTCCTCGCCGGCATGGGCGTCGGGGTGCTGATCGGGCTCGCGGTGTCGCTCGCGATCGCCTTCTACCTCAACCGCACGCCGATCCCGTTCATGACCGCGAAGCCGAAGCAGGCCGAGAAGAACGGCGCCTCGGCCAAGCCGCCGGCGATCGCCGGGTTGCCGCAGAGCGCGGCGCCCGCGCCGATTGCCTCGGTCGAGAAGCCCAAGTTCGACTTCTATCGCATCCTGCCCGGCTCCGAGGAACAGGTCACGGAAAAGGAAATCCGCGAGCGGATGCGCGCCAAGGGCGGTCAACAGGAATCGGCCAAGGACGTTTATTTCATCCAGGCAGGGTCGTTCCAGAACCCCGCCGAGGCGGACAACCAGAAGGCGCGGCTCGCGATCCTCGGCTTCGAGTCGAGCGTCGAGCCGGCGAACCTGCCCGACAAGGGCACCTGGTACCGAGTGCGGATGGGGCCCTATGCCAGGCTCGAGGACATCAACAAGGTACGTCAAGCGCTGGCGCAGAACGGGATCGACGCCAGCCTGATCAAGGTAAAGGACCAGCAATGAACCGAGTACGCCGCGCGCTCGTCGCGACCATTTCCTTCGCCCCGCTCGCCGCGCTCGCCCAGCGCGGCCCCGACTACTACGAGCTCAATCCGCCGCAGCCGGTCGAGACCACGGGGAAGATCGAGGTGCTCGAGTTCTTCTGGTACGGGTGCATTCACTGCTACAACCTCGAGCCCAAGCTCGAGACGTGGCTGAAGACGCTGCCGAAGGACGTGGAATTCCGCCGCGTGCCCGCGGTGTTCAACGAGCGCTGGGGACACGACGCCTCGATCTTCTACGCCTTCGAGGCGCTCGGGGTGCTCGACAAGGTGCACCGGCCGTTCTTCGACGCCATCCACCGCGACCGCCTGCGCACCGACAACTGGCCGAGCCTGTCCGCGTGGCTCGAGAAGCAGGGCGTGGATGCGAAGAAGTTCGAGGCCGCCTTCAAGTCGTTCGGCGTGCAGAGCAAGACCAAGCGCGCCATCCGCCTCACCACCGCCTACAAGATCGACGGCACGCCGGCCATGGCGGTGCACGGCCGCTATACCGTGCCCTCGAGCGAGGCGATGCTCGGCACCGTGAACCAGCTCGTCGCGCAGGTGCGCAAACAGAAGTAAGGAAGGGAAGCTCGCGATCACGTGCGAGTCGTCATCACCGGTGCCTCCTCGGGTATCGGCGAGGCGCTGGCGCGGCACTACGCGCGCGAGGGCGCGGTTCTCGGCTTGATCTCCCGCCGCAAGAGCGCCGCCAATCTCCCCGGTGAAGTGGTCTCCTACGCCCTCGACGTAGCGGACGAGGCTGCGCTCGCCGCGGCAGCGCAGGACTTCATCCGCCGCTTCGGGCCTCCGGATCTCGTGATCGCCAATGCCGGGATCGGCAGCGGCACCGAAGGCGCCGACATTCGCGACGTTCCGAAGCTCAGGAAGACCCTGGAGACCAACGTGGTGGGCCTCGCGGCGACGCTGGCGGCGTTCGCGCCGGCGATGCGCGCCGCAGGCCGCGGCACCCTCGCCGGAATCGCAAGCGTGGCCGGCTTCCGCGGCCTGGCCGGCAACGGCGCCTACAGCGCCTCGAAGTCGGCGGCAATCACCTGGCTGGAAAGCCTGCGAGCCGAGCTCTACGGCAGCGGCGTTTCGGTCGTATGCATCTGCCCCGGCTACATCGACACGCCGATGACGCGCGCCAACCGGTTCCGGATGCCTTTTCTGCTGCCGGCCGACGAGGCTGCCCGGCGCATCGCCCGAGCGATCGCGGCCAAGCGCCGCCTTGCGGTGATCCCCTGGCAGATGGCGGTGGTGTCGGTGTTGCTGCGCGCGATGCCCGGATGGCTTTTCGACCGGCTCGCGTCGCGCGCGCCGCGCAAGCCGAAAGATGTTCCGATCTAGCCTGTTTTCTGGGTGATTCGAGTCATGGCGTAGCTCCCGGGGGCGTCTTCGAGCGCGCGCAGCGCGCCGTCGCCAGGGATGCGCGCCGGCGCTTTGCCGTCGCCGTGCGGCTCGATCCAGCGCTGCCAGTCTTCCCACCACGAGCCCGGGCGCTGGGTGGCGCCTTTGAACCATGCATCGGGCGATTCGGGCATCGCGTCGTTGGTCCAGTAGTGGTACTTCTTCGCCGAAGGCGGGTTCACGATGCCGGCGATGTGGCCCGAGCCGCCGAGAACGAACCGGACCGGCCCGCCCAGGTATTTCGCTCCCCGGTACGTGGTCTTCCAGGGCGCGATGTGATCCTCCACCGTCGAGACGAAGTACGCCGGCAGCGTCACCCGGGAGAGGTCGATCGGCACGCCGGCAAGCTCGATCCCGCCCGGAACGCCCAACAGGTTCTTGATGTACATGTTGCGCAGGTAGAAGCTGTGCATGCGCGCCGGCATGCGGGTCGAGTCGGCGTTCCAGTAGAGCAGGTCGAACGGGAACGGGTCCTTGCCGAGCAGGTAGTTGTTCACCACGAAGGACCACACGAGATCGTTCGCGCGCAGCAGGTTGAACGTCCCGGCCATCTCCGAGCCCTCGAGGTAGCCGCGCTCGTTCATCTTGCGCTCGAGGTTCGCCACCTGCTCCTCGTCGATGAACACGCCGAGCTCGCCCGGCTGCGAGAAGTCGAGCAGGCTCACGAAGAAAGTCGCGCTGGCGACGCGATTTTCCTGCTGCTTCTGCTTCAGGTACGCGAGCGTCGCGCCGAGCAGCGTTCCGCCGAGGCAATAGCCGATGAAATTGACTTCCTTCGCGCCGGTTGCCTTCTCGACCGCATCGAGCGCCGCGAGCGGCCCTTCGATCATGTAGTCCTCGAAGCCTTTCTGGGCGAGGCGCGCGTCGGGATTCACCCAGGAAAGGACGAACACCGTGTGCCCCTGCTGCACCGCCCAGCGGATGAAGGAGTTCTTCTCGCGCAGGTCGAGGATGTAGTACTTGTTGATCCAGGGCGGAATGATGACGAGCGGGCGCCGGTACGCCTGCTGGGTGAGCGGCGCGTACTGGATGAGCTGCATCAGGTCGGTCTGGTACACCACCTTGCCGGGCGTGGTGGCGACGTTCCGGCCGAGCTGGAACGCGCTCTCGTCGGTCATCGAGATGCGCAAGCTGCCGCCCCCTTTCTCGAGGTCGGCGAGCAGGTTCTTCAGCCCGCGCACCAGGTTCTGGCCGCCGCTCGACACGGTCTCGCGCAGCACCTGCGGGTTGGTGAGCAGGAAATTCGAGGGCGCGAGGGCGTCGACGTACTGCCGGGTGAAGAATGCGACCTTCTTCTCCGATTCCGCGGGCAGCCCGTCGACTTTCGCCACCGCCTCGCGGATGTGGCGCGAGCTGATGAGGTAGGACTGCTTGATCAGGTCGAAAAGAAAATTCTTCGACCAGTCCTCGTCCTTGAAGCGCGAGTCGCCTTTCTCGGGCTCGGCCACGGGCGTCGGGTCCATGCCGGCGAGCTTCATCCAGCTCGACTGCCACAGCCGCATGTGGTCGAGCCAGACATTCATCGAGAGCGTGGCGATCGCCGCCGGGTCGGCCGCCATGCGCGAATAGAGATCCATGAAGGCCTTGGCGATCCCCATCTCGTCGCGCACCGCCGAGGACACGGTCTCGGCCTGCTTCTGCACGAAGTCGCCGAGGATCTTGGACGAGCGCTCGGCGACTTCCTGGCACACCTTCGACAGTTCTTCGGTTTCTGTCTTGTCAGCTGGCTGCATATCTCATGATGCCATCTTTGCCGAGGGCGCGTTTCGCACGGCCGGCATAGTACAGATAGTGCAAATGGGCTATCGCCTCGCCCATCGCAAAAAATGTTTGATGTGCGTCAAGCGGCCGGCGAAACAGCACGCCCAGGAGCTCGGCGGCGCTTTGCGGCTTCTCGAGGGATCCGACCAGCTCCTCGAGGCGAGCTTCATGGTGCTTTTCGAGCTCCGCAACACGGCGGTGCGCGCCGCGGAAGGGCTTGCCGTGCGAGGGCAGCACCAGCACGTCCGGCGGCAAATCGCGGTAGCGCGCGATCGAGTCGAGGAACAGCCGCAGCGGGTCGCCCTCGGGATCGATCGACCATACGCTCACGTTGGTCGAAATCGTAGAGAGCAGCATGTCGCCGGCGATCACCGTGTTCAACTTTTCCGAGAACAGCGACAGGTGCTCGGGCGCATGGCCGTGACCGACGATCGCGCGCCAGCGCTCCTTCCCGATCGCGACCTCGTCTCCTTCGATGATTCGCCGGTACCAATGCGGAAAGTCCGGCACCAGATCCGCGTAGCGGTTGCGCGGGCCGCGCATGCGCGCCGCGCGTTCCTCGTCGAGGCCGTTCTTGCGGAAAACCGAGAGCACCGCATCCGGCGTATATCCGGCGCTCGCCGTGCGCACCGCGTGCGCCGTCAGGTACTCGCCCTGCGTGGTCCAGAGCTCGGCGCCGTAGCGCTCGCAGAGCCACGCGGCGTTGCCGGCGTGGTCCGGATGGTAGTGCGTGAGCACGACGCGCTTCACGTGCTTCCTGCCGAGGATCTTTTCCCACAGCGCCCGGGTCTCGGCGTTGCCGATTCCGGTGTCGACGACCGTCCAGCCGTTCTCTTCCTCGACGAGCCACAGGTTGATGTGGTCGAGCTTGAACGGCAGCGGCATCGAGAGCCAATGGATGCCCGGCGCGACTTCGACCGCCGCGCCGCTCGCCGGGACCTCGGGGAAGGGATACTCGATGGACATCAGCTAGAATCGATCGCAAGTTAGCATGGAAACGGAACGCGCCGAATTCTCGATCAGCGAGCTCGCGCGCGAGTTCGACATCACGCCGCGCGCGATCCGCTTCTACGAGGACCAGGGCCTGCTCGCGCCGCGCCGCGAGGGCCAGCGCCGCATCTACTCGCCGCGCGACCGCACGCGCCTCAAGCTCACGCTGCGCGGCAAGCGCCTGGGCCTGACGCTCTCCGAGATCCGCGATCTCATCGACATGTACGAGCCCGGGCGCGACGAGCGGCCGCAGCTCGAGCGCTTCCTCGCGGTGCTCGAGTCGCACAAGGCGAGCCTCCTGCTGCAGCGCTCCGACCTCGAGGCCCAGCTCTCGGAGATCCAGGCGTTCGAGAAGAAGGTCCGTCGGCAGCTCAAGCGTAGTTGACGTTAACGTAAACGTCAAGTAGGCTTTTCTCCCCCAACCAAGGCCCGTGAACGCCCCCGACCCGCATTTCGCTGCCCGCGTCCGCGAAAGCTTCGGCCGCCAGAAGGCGATGGCGCTCATCGGCGCCTCGCTCACGAAGGTGGAGCCCGGCGAGGTGGAGATCGCCCTTCCTTACCGCGAAGACCTGACGCAGCAGAAAGGCTTTGTCCACGGCGGCATTCTGGGCATGATCGCCGACACGGCCTGCGGGTACGCCGCCTTCTCCCTCATGCCGGCGGGCGGCTCGCTCGTGACCGTCGAGTACAAGATGAATATCCTCAAGCCCGGCCGCGGCTCGCTGCTCGCGAAAGCGAAGGTCATCCG
>DATIGR010000120.1:0-2366 GCA_035454645.1 Burkholderiales bacterium | reverse complement strand
CATGCTGAAGTGCACCCACACCACCGAGCCGTCCTTGCGCAGGTAGCGCTTCTCGACGCGCACCGCGTCGATCTCGCCCGCGTACAGGCGCGGCCGCTGCTCGTTGATGACGTCGAGGTCGTCGGGGTGCGAGATCTGCCGGCCGGTGAGCCCGAGCAGCTCGCGCTCCTCGTAGCCGAGGATCTCGCACAGCCGGCGGTTGACGCGGATGAAGCGCCGGTCCATGCCGATGTGCGCCATGCCGGAGCCGGCGAGCTCGAAGGTGCGGCGGAAGCGGGCCTCGCTCTCCTTGAGGCGCGCCTCGGCGTCGTGCTGCGCGGTGATGTCGCTCACCGTCGAAACGAGACCGTAGGGGTCGGTCTCGTCCATTCGACGCAAGAACGCCGTGTTCACCGAGAGCCAGGTAATCGAGCCGTCGGCACGCCGGATGCCGACCACGCGGCCGGCCTGCGGCTTGCCGGTGCGCAGCGTGATGCGCGTCGGGCGCTCGTCCTGGCCGAGCGGCCGGCCTTCCTCGTCGATCACCGTGAGGAGCGACGTGAAGCCCGGCTTGCCGATCAGCCGGGCGGCGGGGATGCCCAGGATGCGCTCGGCGGCGCGGTTCGCGGTCACGATGTTGAGCGCGCGGTCGTAGATCAGCATGCCTTCGGCGGCCGAGTCGATCGTCGCGCGCCAGCGCTCCTCGCTGTCGCGCACCGCCGCTTCGGCGGCCTTGCGCGCCGTGACGTCGAAGATCGCCCCTACCAGCCCCTCGGGACGCTCGCCGGGCGGAAACGTCGCCTTGCAGTAGATCGTGTCGCGGCGGCGGCCTTCGGGGGTGACGATCGGAATCTCGTAGCTCTGCGCTCCCGGGCGCTCGTAGAGCTCGCGGTCCTTTAGCGCGTGCTTCTCCGCAATCTCGGGGTGCTGCGGATAGAGGTCGCTTACCTGCTTGCCGAGGAAGCTCGCGCGCTCGAGGCCGAAGAGCTCCTCCCACGCGCGGTTCACTCCGAGGTAGCGCCCGTCGCGCGACTTCAGGAACATCGGCACCGGCAGCAGCTCCAGTACCTTGAACGCGGCCTGCAGCGCCCCCGTCCGGACCTCCGCCTCCGCTTCCTCGGCTCGCCTCGCAGCAGCTTTCGCCTGTCGCGGCTTTCCCATCCCTTCTTGGATTGTAAGCCTAGTTGTAGAGGCCTTTCGCCGCGGCCTTGAACGCTACGAGCGGCACCACCGTTTCGAGCGTCGGCGCGGCCACGCCGGCCGCGCGCGCGAACGCGAGCGGCGCGACGAGCAGCGCCTCGACCTCCATCGGCCGGCCGCGCTCGTAATCCTGGAGCATCGAGGGCTTGTGGCTGATCGCGCCCGAGGACTGGCCGCCGGCCGGGCGCGCCGGCGCGCGCTCCGGATCGATGCCATGCGCGGCTGCGATCGCGCGCGCCTCGGCGGCGAGCCGCCGGGAAAGCTCGGCAGCCGCGGCGTCGCTGCGCACCTCCTTCACCGTCGCGCCGAGCAGCGTGCACAGCGCCGCGGTGCTCAGGTTCTGCACGAGCTTCGCCCAGACCGACGTGCGGATGTCGTGGGTCGGCGGCGAATACAGATCCGATTCAGTGAGAAGCTCTCTTAGAGTCCGAACCTCTTTGCTGTCGCTGTCGTGCGCCTGTCCCACGACGAGCATATTGTTGCCCGGCACGTTATTCACGATCACGCCCGGCTCGCGCACTTCGTTCGCCGAGTACACCACGCAGCCGACGATCTGGTCTTGTGCGAGAGCGTTTTTCAGGCGCGATCCCGGGTCGAGCTTTCCCAGGTCCGGTGGCGCCGGCCGGCTCGCCGACAGGCCGATGCCGTACCACCAGGGAATGCCGTTCTGCGCGAACACGACGCGGGTATTTTTCCCGAGGAGGCGCGGGACGGCCTCGGCAAAAGCGCCGAGCGCGTTTGCCTTCAGGGTCACGAACACAAAGTCTTGCAATCCCGGATCCGACGTGCGTACGCGGCCGCGGATGGTGTCCGCGCCGTGAATCAGCGCTATCCCCCTGTCGCGAATCGCTTCGAGATTCGCGCCGCGGGCGACCACCGAAACGTCGTGCCCGGCAGCGGCGAGCTTGGCGGCGACATGGCCGCCCACCGCGCCCGCGCCGAAGACACAGATTTTCATGGGGTCTCTAGAATTGTAGCGATGTCGGGAAAACTCCCCGTGGTGATCGCGGGCGCCGGTCCCACGGGACTGATGTGCGCGCTCGCGCTCGCGCGTCGCGGCGTCCAGGTCGTGGTATGCGAGGCCGAGCCCAGCTTGACGCACGACCTGCGCGCGGGAACCTTCCACCCGCCGACCCAGGAAATGATGGCGCCGTACGGCATCACCGAGCGCATGCACGAGCACGGAC
>DATIGR010000119.1:0-6162 GCA_035454645.1 Burkholderiales bacterium | reverse complement strand
CGAGCGGCCCTACCTCGTGCGCTACGCGAGCCTGCAGCTGCGCGACCCGAGCCTCGCCGAGGACGCGGTGCAGGAGACCCTGGTCGCCGCGCTCGCCGGGGAAGCGACTTTCCAGGGGCGCGCCAACCTGCGCACCTGGCTCACCGGGATCCTGAAGCACAAGATCATCGACGCCATCCGCCGGCTCACCCGGGATGCCGGGGCGGCGCCCGCGGCGGAGGATGCGGCGGAGCTCGACGCGCTGTTCGTCGACAACGGCCATTGGGCCGACCCGCCCGCGGCCTGGACGGACCCCGACGCCTCGCTCCAGCAGAAGCGCTTTTTCGCCGCGCTCGAGGCATGCCTCGAGCGCCTGCCCAAAAAGACCGCGCAGGCGTTCATGATGCGCGAGCACCTGGGGCTCGAGACCGCCGAAATCTGTAAGGAACTCGCCATCACGGCGACGCACTGTTGGGTACTGCTGTACCGCGCACGCATGGCGCTGCGTGAATGCCTGGAAAAGGACTGGTTCGGAAAGAAATGAAACCGCTGCTCTCGTGCAGGGAAGTCTCGCAACTGGTGTCCCAGGGCCTCGACCGCCGCCTCGGCTGGCTCGAGCGCACGCGGCTGCGCCTCCATCTCCTGATCTGCGACGGCTGCACGAACTTCAGCAAGCAGATGCAATTCCTGCGCAAAGCGCTCGCGCGCCTTGCAGAACAGTCCAAACCCTGACAAATGCGCCCGCTGCGGGGCGCCGTTCCACTGCGGCAGGAACGAGCCGCGGTGCTGGTGCATGAGCCTGCCGGCGCTCGAGCCCGTGCCCGGGCGCGCGTGCCTGTGCCGCAAGTGCCTCGAGGAAGAGCTTAAAGAACGAACCTAGCCAGGTCTTCGTTCTTCGCCAGCTCGGAAAGCCTGGAATCCACGTACGCGGCGTCGATCGTCACGCTGCCGGCGCCGCGTTTTCCGGCGTCGAACGAGACCTCCTCGAGCAGCTTCTCGAGCACGGTGTAAAGCCGGCGCGCGCCGATGTTCTCGGTCCGCTCGTTCACCTGGAAGGCGAGCTCGGCGATGCGCCGGATCGCCTCGGGCCGGAATTCCAGCGCCACCCCCTCGGTGCCGAGCAGCGCCTGGTACTGCTTCACCTGGCTCGCGTCGGTCGCGACGAGGATCCGCTCGAAGTCGTCCACCGAGAGCGAGTCGAGCTCGACGCGGATCGGAAAGCGGCCCTGCAGCTCGGGGATCAGGTCCGAGGGCTTGGCGAGATGGAACGCGCCCGAAGCGATGAACAGGATGTGGTCGGTCTTCACCATGCCGTAGCGCGTCGCGACCGTCGTGCCCTCGACGAGCGGCAGCAGGTCGCGCTGCACGCCCTGGCGCGAGACGTCGGCGCCCGCGATCTCGCCGCGGCTCGTGATCTTGTCGATCTCGTCGAGGAATACGATGCCGTTCTGCTCGGCGTTCGCCATCGCGCGCGCTTTCAGCTCCTCGTCGTTCACCAGGCGCGCCGCCTCCTCCTCGGTGATCAGGCTCGCCGCCTCGCGGATCTTCATCCGGCGCAGCCGCCGCCGCCCTCCGCCCAGGCCCGAGAGCATCCCCTGGATCTGCGAGGTGAGCTCCTCCATGCCCGGCGGCGCGAGGATCTCCATCTGCGGCTGGCTCAACGCGACCTCGATGTCGATCTCGCGCTCGTCGAGCTCGCCCTCGCGCAGCTTCTTGCGGAAGTGCTGGCGCGCGGCGGACTCCTCCTGCTGCTTGAACCCGGCCAGCACGTCGAGGATGCGCTCCTCCGCGGCGTCCTGCGCGCGCGTGCGCACGCGGCGCATCGCCTGCTCGCGCGTCTGCTTGACGCTGATCTCGACCAGGTCGCGCACGATGGTATCGACGTCGCGCCCGACGTAGCCGACCTCGGTGAACTTGGTCGCCTCGACCTTGATGAACGGCGCCTCGGCGAGCCGCGCCAGGCGGCGCGCGATCTCGGTCTTGCCCACGCCCGTGGGCCCGATCATCAGGATGTTCTTGGGCGTGATCTCGGTGCGCATCGGTTCGGCGACCTGCTGGCGGCGCCAGCGGTTCCTGAGCGCGATGGCGACGGCGCGCTTCGCCTTTCCCTGCCCGACGATGTACTTGTCGAGCTCGTGGACGATCTCCTGCGGCGTCATCACCGAGATGAGGCCGCTCATTCCAGGCTTTCGATGCTGATCTGCTGGTTGGTGTAGATGCAGATCTCGCCGGCGATCGCGAGAGCCTTGGCGACGATTTCCCTGGGCGGAAGGCTGGAGTTCTCCAGCAGCGCGCGCGCCGCGGCCTGCGCGTAGGGGCCGCCCGAGCCGATCGCGAGGATGCCGTACTCGGGCTCGAGCACGTCGCCCGCGCCGGTGATGACGAGCGAGCGCTCCTTGTCGGCGACCGCGAGCATCGCCTCCAGGCGCCGCAGCACGCGGTCGGTGCGCCAGTCCTTCGCCAGCTCGACCGCGGCGCGCATCAGGTTGCCCTGGTGCTTGTCGAGCTTCGCCTCGAAGCGCTCGAACAGCGTGAACGCGTCGGCGGTGCCGCCGGCGAAGCCGGCGAGGATCCGGTCCTGGTACAGGCGCCGCACCTTGCGCGCGCCGCCCTTCAGCACCACCTGGCCGAGCGTCACCTGGCCGTCGCCGCCGAGCGCGACGCTCGAGCCGCGGCGAACGGAGAGAATGGTCGTGCCGTGAAACTGTTCCATGGGATCCACCAAAGATGAGGCCGGCGGGGACGAATTGCAATCCCCGCCGGTGCGGGTCTCAATGCTGATGCTTCATGCCGCAGTATTTTCCGACGCCGAGGCCCTTGCATTCCTTGCGCAGCTGTTCCAGGCAGGCCTTTTCGCCCTTGCCGGACTCGAGACACCGGGCCGCCGACTCGTGCACGGCGGCGAGGGCGCGGTGGCGCTTCGCGTCCTGCTGCTCCTCCTTGCTGCCATGCTTCTGCTGCGCAAGCGCCGTCCCCGTCCAGCCGGCAAGCAACGCGACAACGAGAAAGACCCGCGCGCGACGCACGAGCACCGAGTTTGCGCGCCTACTTCGCGGGGACGGCGTCGGTGAGGCGGTAGAAGACGCCCGTCGGATCGTCCTTCAGGACGGACAGCTTGCCGGTCATGACCACGGGCTCGAACGTGTACTTCACCGGGGTCTTGCTCTTCACTTCGACCATGCTCTCGGGTCCGCCGGGCAGGCAGAACGCGCAGGTCTGCGGCATCGCGGTCAGCACGAAGTGGCTCTGCTTGTCGCCCATCTGCAGCGGCAGGATGAAGCCCTGCACTTTCACCTGCTTCTGGTCGAGCGCCGCGATGTCCTTCGCGAATTGCGGCACGTAGCGATCCTTCTGCTTCACGAGCTCGACTTGCGCCAGGATCTTCCAGGACACGACGTCGTTGCGGTCGGGCAGCGGCTTGAACTGGCTGGGGTCGACCCCGGGCGGGGCCTGGTGCTGCGCGGCAGCCGGCAAGGCGATGAGCAACCCGGCGACGAGAACGGTGATCTTCATGGGTGCAATCCTACCCCTGGGCGAGCGTCCGCGATACTTCGGTGCGATAGGCGCGCCACGCGGGCAGCAGAGCCGCCAATACCCCGACTCCCAAGGCCACGGCGACGAGCCATAGTTCCTCGACGCGCCATTCCAGCCCGGTCACCGGGTAATGCTGCTCGGCCTCGAGCCAGGCCCCGAGAACCGAAGCGAGCACGTGGCCCAGGGCGAGCCCGAGCATCGCCCCGAGCAGCGAAAGCACGACGCCCTCGGTCATCAGCAACCCGAACAGCTTTCCACGCGAAGCGCCGAGCGTGCGCATGACAGCGAGGTCGTAGCGGCGCTCCTCGAGCGCAGTGTAGAGCGCGATGAACACCGACAGCCCGGCGGCAATGATCAGCACCAGCGCAAAGGCGCGCAGCGCTTCAACGCCGACGCCGACGATGCTGAACAAACGCGCGGTCTCGTACGCGGGCGAGGCGGCCTGGAGCTCGCTCTGCGAATTGATGCTGCGCGGCATCGTCGCTGCCGCGAGCGGCGAGCCGTACTGCATGAGCACCACCGTGACTTCGCGGTCCTCGGCGAGCGCCTTGCGATCCGCCTCGTCCTGCGGCGCGTGCGCTTCCTCGTGCACCTGCCAGACGCTCTCGATGCTGGTGAGCACCAGACGATCCAGCACGCTGCCGCTCGGCGCGAGGATGCCCACGACTTCGTACGCCGCCGCGCCGTGTTCCTCGCCCTGGCCGGTCACGCCGTGCGACCCGACGAAGCGCTCGCCGACCCCGACCCCGGTGCGCGCCGCCACTTCCGCGCCGAGCACCGCCTCCATCGATTTCTGCCACAGACGCCCGGCCGCCAGCCTCGCGCCATAGTGCTCGACGTACTCATGCCCGGCGCCGACGATGCGGTATCCCTTCCAGCCGTCGCCGAGCGCGAGCGGCATCGCCTTCTTCACCAGGCGGTTCTTGCCGAGCGCCTGCGCCGCGGCGAGCGGGATGTTCCCGGTCGGCGCGTCCACGTGGTAGATGCCCGACAGGATGAGCTGCATCGGGCTGCCCTTCGCGCCGACCACGAGATCGATGCCGCGCGCATCGCGGTGCATGCGCTCCTCGAGCTGGTTCACCACCAGGAGGAGAAGCACGATGGTCGCGACGCCGAGCGCGAGCAGCACGAGGCTCAGGACCGTGTTCAGCGGTCGCGCGCGCAGGTAGCTCGCCGAGAGGGTCGCGAGATTCAGAGCTCGAGCCTTTCCCTGAACTTGCCCTTCACGCGCGCGTCGTGCGTGGCGACGACCAGCGTCGCGCCGTGGCGCGCGGCCTGCTCGGAAAGCAGGTCCACCACTTTCGCCGCGGCGGCATCGTCCAGGTTCGCGGTCGGCTCGTCGGCGAGCAGCAGCTTGGGGCGATTCACCACGGCGCGCGCGATCGCGACGCGCTGCTGCTCGCCCTGCGACAGCTCGCTCGGCCGCCGCACGCCCTTCTCGGCGACGCCGAGAGCCGCGAGCGTGTCGGCGATGCGCGCGTCGTCCTGCGGCACGCGGGCGAGGTATTGCGCGAGGCGCAGGTTGTCGCGCACGCTGAGATGCTTCACGAGGTGCAGCGCCTGCAGCACGATGCCGACCGTGGCGCCGCGCCAGCGATCCAGCATGCTTCCGGAAAGCGAAGAGAGATCCTGGCCGGCGATTTCGATGCGGCCCTCGCTCGGGCGAACCAGCCCTGCGATGACGTGCAGCAGCGTGGTCTTGCCGCAGCCGGAAGGTCCCAGCACCAGCCAGCGCTCGCCTTGCGCCACGTTCCACTGCGCAAGCTGCAGCGCCTGCACGGCGCCGTAGCGATGCGCCAGTCCGCGAACCGCGATCATCTACCTAGCCAGGCACTCCTCGAGACCCGCGATGAACAGGTCTTTGGGGAGCTTCTTGCCGATGAAAACGAGGAGCGAGCTCTTTTTCTCGCCCTTGGTCCACGGCTTGCCCATGTCGCCGCCCATCATCATGTGCACGCCCTGGAAGACTACGCGGCGATTGTTTCCCTTCATCCAGAGAATGCCCTTGTAGCGCAGCAGATCCGGGCCGTAGACCTGGATCATCCCAGAGAGAAAGCTCTCGAGCTTCTGGCCGTCGAAGGGCTTGTCGGCGCGGAATACGAACGATTCCACCTGGTCATGGTGATCGTGCGCAACGTCCGTAAGGAACTCGGGATCGAGCTCGAGGATCGCATTCAGGTTGAACCCGCGAATGTCGAGCACTTCGGCGATCGGGGCGTTGCCGAAGTGCACCTTCTTGATCGGCGCGCGCGGATTCATGCGCTTGAGTCGTTTGATCAAGAGCTCGGTTTCGTCTTCTTTCGTCAGATCCGTCTTTGACAGCAGGATGCGGTCGGCGAAGCCCACCTGCTCCTGAGCCTCGTGGAATTCGTCGAGCTGCTTGGGCGCGTGCTTGGCGTCCACCAGGGTGATGATCGAGTCGAGCAGGTAGTAGTTCCCGATCTCCTCGTCGGTAAAGAAGGTCTGCGCCACCGGCCCGGGGTCGGCCATGCCGGTAGTCTCGATCACCACACGGTCGAACCTGAGGTCGCCCTTGTCGCGCCTCTCCTTGAGCGTGCCGAGGATGCGGATGAGGTCGCCGCGCACCGTGCAGCAGATGCAGCCGTTGTTCATCTCGACGATCTGCTCGTCGCCCGACTCGATGATGTC
>DATIGR010000118.1:0-11598 GCA_035454645.1 Burkholderiales bacterium | reverse complement strand
CACGCAATCGTGCTGTACGGATGACCGTAGAACTCGGGGAAGCGCTGGGGGTGCAGCAGGTTCACGACGTAGTACGCCGCCAGCACGAGAGCGCCGCCCAGGAAGCCGACCGGGCCGCCGAGCGCCGCGCCGGCGAGCGCGCCGAGCCCGGGCCACGCCATCGGCGTCAGCGGCCGCAGCCCGAGGGTGAAGAGCGCCTCCACGCAC
Source organism: Burkholderiales bacterium (assembly GCA_035454645.1). Taxonomy (GTDB): domain Bacteria; phylum Pseudomonadota; class Gammaproteobacteria; order Burkholderiales; family SG8-39; genus SCGC-AG-212-J23. The sequence continues at coordinate 11,391 of DATIGR010000118.1, read as the reverse complement.
ACGACGCCGAAAAGCGCGAGGCATGCGCCGAGCGCGAACCGCGGAGCTGCGCTCTTTTCGGCCACTGCGGCCGCCGTCAGCGCCTGCGGCGCACCGCGCCCATGCGCTCGAGCACCGCGCACACCGAGGCGGTGTCGTCGCGGGCGTGGCCGAGCGCCATCGCGGCGTTGTACAGCGCCGCCGAGGCGTTGAACAGCGGCGTCGGCGCGCCGAGCGCCGCGGCGAACTCGCCGATGATCTTCATGTCCTTCTGCCACACCTCGACCTTCATGGTCGCGTCGCGGTAGCGCCCGCGCACCATCTGCGGGCCGCGCACCTGGAACATGCGCGAGGTCCCGGCCCCGTCCCCGATGACTTCGAAAATTCTTTTCGGATCCAGTCCGGCTTTCATGCCGAGCACGAAGGCTTCGGCCGCCGAGACATTGTGGATCGCGACCAGCAGGTTCGCGACGAACTTCATCCTGCTGCCGTTGCCGAACTCGCCCAGGTAGTGGCTCGACCTCGAGAATCCCGGGAACACGGCGCGCGCTTTCTCGAAGGCGCTGCGGTCGCCGCTGGCATACACCACCAGGTCCTTCACCCGGGCCTGCGCGCCGGTTCCGGAGAGCGGGCAATCGAGCAGCGTGATGCCCTTGCGCCTCAGGAGATCGCGCGCTCTCGCTTTTTCGTCGATCGGCAGCGTGCTCGTTTCGACCACGATGCACTTGCGCTTCATCTCGCGGGACACCGCGTGCAAGGCCTGCGCGCTGGGAAGCGAAGTGATGACCACCGGCGCGCCGATCCGGGAAATGGAACTCACCGCCTTGCCGCCGGCTCGTCTCAGCGCTGCGCGCCGCGCCGCGACGATGTCGTAGCCGTGGACTTCGAAGCCGGCCTTCGCCAGGTTGGCCGACATCGCCGAGCCCATGATGCCGAGCCCGATGACCCCGACCTTCATTTCTTCTTCTTTTTGGGTTTCCTTGCAGGCTTGCCGGCCGGCTTCGCGCTGACCAGCACCGCGGCGACGATGCAGGGCTCGGTGCCGCGCACGCTCCAGGAATGGTTGGTGCCGCGCTGCACGAGGACGTCGCCCGCGCGCAGCAGCTTCTCGCCGGTCTCCATCACCGCGGTGATCTCGCCCTTGAGCACGATGATGTAGTCGACCGTGGCGGTCCTGTGCATCATCGGATCGGCCGAGCGCCGGTCCTGGGCGTGGCCGGCGCCGATCGCCTTGAACCCCGCCGACCCGTCCGAATCGGCGGGGCGGCTGGCGTCGGGCGGGAACTCGACGATGCGCACGATAGTGCCGTTTTTCGGCGGCTCGAGGCGGATCGGCCGGTCGGCGGCGTCGGCGTCGCCCTCGTTCGAGGCGGGTGCGCCTTTCGTCTCCCACAGGTCGGTGAGGGCGAGCCCGGGGAAGGAAGGCATCTCCTTCATGTTGGGCGCGATCCCATCGGCGATGAAGGTCGACCGGCCCTCGGCGTCGTGGCCGGTGAGCACCCGCCGCACGCGCCAGATCATGCGAGCGCGTCGCTCGCGGCGATCTTCTTGCGCGCCTTGACGCCTTTGTCCGGCGAGAGCCGGAAGTCCCAGTCGAGCTTCAGGAACGGGTTCGGCATCCCGAGCTTCTTCGCCTCGGCCGCGTCGTTCACCTTCTTGTACTTGGCGATGAGCGAATCCTTGACCGCGTACACCGCGTCGCTGTCGAGGTGCGGGTCGCCCTCGACGAATACGTGCGTGATCACCTGCTGGTACCCCGGCGCCGAGACGATGGCGTGCATGTGCGCCGGGCGCATGTGGTTGTGGGTGGTGGCGCGGATCAGGTCGCCGACCGGCCCGTCGACCGGGATCGAGTAGAACTTGGGCTTGTAGCTCGCGAACGCGTACTCGCCCTTGGCGTTTGCCTTGACCCGGCCGCGCAGCTCGAACTCGCCTCCGGTCTGCACGTCGTAGATGCCGTCGGCCTTCGCCTGCCAGATGTCAAGCACCGCGTTGGGGATAGGCTTGCCGGGAGAGCCGCCTTTGTCGAGCTCCAGCACCCGGCCGCTCACCCACACGTCCTCGCCCTTCTGCGTGCAGCCTGCGCGCAGGTCCGCGCCGTAGCCGAACTCCTTCGCGCCGTGCGCGAAGAACGGCCCGAGCACCGTCGCCTCGGTCGCGCCGGGCACGGTCCTGTGGTTGAGCGAAACGATCATCATCGACAGGCCGAGCACGTCGGAGAGCAGGATGAACTCCTGGCGCTTGTCGTCGCACTTCTGGCCGACCGCGGTCAGGAACTTGATGCCTTCGAACCACTCCTCCTCGGTGAGCTTCACCTCGCGCGCGAAAGCGTGCAGGTGCTTCACCGCGGCGGTCACGATCTCCCGCACGCGGGGGTTCTTGGTCTTCTTCAGCCGCGAAACGACGGCTTCGGTCAGGTTGTCTTCGTTGAACTGGCGCATGGAGCCTCCTCGATGGTCGAAGTGTATTATCAAATTCGATCCGTGAGACTCGTCACCTTTCGAATCGGCACCGGCCGGGAGGCGCGCGCTTCGGCGCCCGGCGCCCTGCTCGAGGGCGGGCGCAAGGTCGCGGTGATCCCGGGGTTCGAGAGCGTGCTGGAGATCGTCGAGGGCGGCCCGAACGCCTTGGATCGGGCATCCGAGGCGCTCAAGCGCCCGCCGACGGTGTTCGCCGCCGAGAACGTGACCCTGCTCGCGCCCATCCCGTACCCGCCCCAGATGCGGGACTTCCTCTGCTTCGAGAAGCACCTGGTGCAGGCGTTCAAGGCGATTGGGAAGAATCCCCCTCAGGCGTGGTACGAGCGCCCCATCTTCTACCACCCGAGCCGCTTCTCGGTCTGCGGGCCGGACGCCGAGGTGCCCTGGCCGCGCTACTGCGAAAAGCTCGACTTCGAGCTCGAGTTCGGCTGCTACATCGGAAAGCCGGGCAAGGACATCCCGAAGGAGCGGGCGCGGGAGCACATCTTCGGCTACACCATCTTCAACGACTTCTCGGCGCGCGACGAGCAGGCGAAAGAGATGGCCGGCCAGCTCGGCCCGGGCAAGGGCAAGGACTTCGACAACGCCAACGCCATGGGGCCGTGCCTGGTCACCGCCGACGAGCTGACGGACCCCTACCGCCTGGAGATGACGGTGCGGGTGAACGGCGAGGAGTGGGGCCGCGGCAACTCGCGCGACATGCACTGGAAGTTCGAGGACTGCATCGCGCACGCCTCGCGCTCCGAGACCCTGCATTCCGGCGAGTTCTTCGGCTCCGGGACGGTCGGGAATGGCTGCGGCCTGGAGCAGTTGCGGTTCCTGAAGCCGAACGATGTGGTGGAGCTCGAAGTCGAGAACATCGGCATCCTGCGCAACCGCGTAGTCAAGCAGTGAAAGTCGCGCTCGTCACCGGCGGCGCCAAGCCCGACAGCATCGGGCACGAGGTGGCGCTGCGGTTGCTCAAGGAGGGCATGCAGGTCGCGGTCCTCGACTTGTATGAGGAAGGCTTTTCGTCGCTTGCCGGCTGCAAATGCATCAAGTGCGACGTCTCGGACTTTCCTTCCGTAGAGAAAGCCTTCTCCAGGCTGGAACGGCTCGACGTCCTGGTCAATTGCGTCGGCGGGAGCTGGGGAATCACGCCCGGGGACCTCGTCGCCTCGCCGCCGCGCGGCTTTCGCGGCCTCACGAACTGCACGGTGGAGGACTGGCGCACCATCGTCGCCGCCAACCTCGACTCGGTCTTCTACTGCTCGCGCGCCGCCGCGCCGCACCTGAAGAAGCAGGGCGGGGCGATCGTCAACGTGGCCTCGGTCGCCGCGCGCAAGGGCATCCCGCCGGGCTCGGAAGGCTCGAGCGGCCCGTACGCGGTGGCCAAGGCGGGCGTCATGGGCCTCACGCGCCAGCTCGCGCTCGAGCTCGGCCCCTTCGGCGTACGGGTGAACTGCGTCGCGCCCGGGGTCATCGCGAGCGGAAGATTCAGGAGAGTTTCGGAAATCGCGAAGCGGGACCATGGCCCCGAAGGACCGCTCTCGACGATCCCGATGGGCAGGGTCGGAACGGTCGACGAATGCGCCGCGCTCATCGTCGCGCTCTGCACCGACGACACTTCGTACATGACCGGCGTCACCGTGGACGCCAACGGCGCCTCGTATGCCGCTTGAGGGCCTGAAGGGCCGCAAGGCGCTCGTCACTGGGGCGGCAAGCGGCATAGGACAGTCCGTAGTTCAAAGACTTCGGAAAGAAGGCGTCGAGGTCGTCGCGACCGACATCCATCCGGCCGCTGACGTGGTGGTCGCCGACCTGACCGACGCGGACGACGTCGAACGCCTTTCGGGTTGTGTTCCTGCAATCGATTTCCTGGTGAATGTCGCCGGCGGCCCGGCTGCGCCGACCCGCAGCAACACGCTTCCGGACCTTCCAAAGAAGAACATGACTTTGGAAGACCTGAGCGAGACCGACTGGAACGGCGTCATTGCCGCGAACCTGACGACCGCGTTCCTCGTCTGCCGCGAGTTCGTGCCGCGCATGAAGGCGCGCCGGTTCGGCCGCATCATCAACTTTTCCTCGATCGCCGCGCGCCGCGGCTCGGACCGCGTGGGCGTGCACTACGCGGCGGCGAAGGGCGGCATCATCGGGCTCACCAAGACGCTCGCGCTCGAGCTCGGCCCGCACGGCATCACGGTGAACGCCATCGCGCCGGGCTTCATCAGGACTCCGCGCATCGAACAGGCGGGGTGGGGGAACGCTACGCAGGCGTTCCTGGATTCATTACCTTTGAAAAGGGCAGGCAGGCCTGACGACATCGCCGGGGTGGTGGCGATGCTCTGCTCCGAAGCGGGCGGCTACGTCTCGGGCGCGACGATCGACGTCAACGGCGGCTGGTACTTCGGACCCTAATACCAAACCGAATTCGGGGTCAGGGTCACAACTCGTTCAACGCATCCGCACCCTGACCCCGAATTCTTCCGGCGACGTATGGTATGATGTATGGCATGCAGAAGACCACGGTGTACGTGCCCGAAGAGCTTAAGCGCTCGCTTGCGCGGGCGGCGGCCGCGCGCGGCTGCAGTGAAGCCGAGCTGATCCGCGAGGCGCTGCGCGCCGTGACCGAGCGCGCGGCCCGGCCGCGGCCTCGGTTGCCGCTTTTCCGGAGCCGCAAGCCGCGGCTCGCCGAGCGCGTGGACGAAGCGCTCGCCGGCTTCGGCAGTGCGTGATCCTGCTCGATACGAGCGGCCTGCTGTCGGCAATCGACGCGGGCCAGCGCTATCACGCCGAGTGTGCAGCGGCGCTTTCCAAGGTCTCCGCGCCGCTACTGCTTTCGCCGTTCGTCCTTGCCGAACTTGACTATCTGCTGGCGCGCCATGTCGGTAGCGCGGCCCAGACCGCGCTGCTCGACGAGGTGGCGCGAGGCGCTTATCAGCTCGAGCCGTTCGGCGCTGCGGATGTCGCGGCGGCGAAGGACATCCTAGAGCGCTATCCCAAGCTGCGCATCGGCCTCGCCGATGCGTCGCTTGTCGTGCTCGCGGCGCGGCACCGAACGCGGGACATTCTTACGTTGGACGAGCGCCATTTTCGTGCCTTGCGTACTCGAGCCGGCAAGCGCTTCAGGCTGCTGCCGTCCGAGGAGCGATAGCCACAGCCCTCGAGGTCACTTCTTCTTGTAGCTGAACTTCTGGCCGCCGATGCTCGCCTCGTACATCAGGCCGCCTTTCGCCACGGTGAACACCGCCATGCCTTTCTGGTAGCCGCCCTTGGTCTTGGCATGGTCTTGCGTGCCGCTCGCGCCCGCCCCGGTCCCCGAGGTGCCGGCCTGCGCCTGCGCGCCCGCGGTGATCGCCACGGCGCTCGCCTGCGCGCCGAACTCGAAGTTGCCGCCGGTGAATTCGTCGAACGCGCGCTTGTCCTGGAAGAAGATGATCTGGCTGTAGGCCTGGCCGCCGAGCTGCAGGCCGACCGTGACCTGGGTCATCGTGGTGTCGCCGACGTGCGCGCCCTTGGCATACACGCGCCCGGAGCCGTGCGCGGCGCCGATGCCGATCCCGCCCTTGCCGATGGTCGGAAAGACCGCATAGCCGTAGCTCGAGCCGAAGAACCTGGCGCTCTCGCCGGCGCCGCGGAACACCTTGAGCGTATCGGCATAGTCGTCGGCGATGGCGGGGGCGAGGGGCAGCACCGTGAGAGCCGCGAGGAGCAGTCCGGGCAGTCGGGTACGCATGAGAGCCTCCAGGGGTGATTTCCTGATATTGGATGCGATGGAGTGTAAATTGTTCACATGAAAAGCATCCATTCATTGATCTGCGTTCTGCTGGCGGCGTCCGGTTGCGCGCAGCTCGCGCCGCAGTCACGGCCCGAGACCCTCGCCGGGACGTCCTGGCATCTCGTCAGGTTCCAGGGCGGAGACGACACGGTGCGCATCCCGGACGACAAGTCGAAGTACACGCTCGCGTTCGGCGCCGACGGAGTATTCAACGTGCGCTTCGACTGCAACCGCGGCCGCGGCGGCTGGAACTCGCCCGCGCCGAAGCAGCTCGAGTTCGGCGCGATGGCGCTGACACGCGCGGCCTGCCCGCCCGGGTCGATGCACGACCAGCTCGTCAAGCACTGGCCCTACGTGCGCTCCTATCTGATCAAAGGCGGCCATCTGTACCTTTCGCTCATGGCCGACGGCGGCGTCTACGAGTTCGAGCCCGTGCGCTAGAGACGCGCGTCGAACCGGTTACGGCGCTTCGGTGAGCCAGCGCTTCGGGTCGGCGCCCATGCGCTCGCCGAGGTCGGCGAGCTCGTTCATGACCTCTTTCGCGAAGGTCCCCGGCTTCGACGGCACGTAGTCTTCCGGCACCGTCATGAGGCGCACCTCGATGTCGGCCTTGTACTTGAGGCGTGCGATCTCCGCCATGGCGTAGAGATGGCGCAGCGAGTTCAGCGTGGAGGTCTGCGTCGCCATGATCGTGGTGCGGGCCATGATGTCGGGCCAGCGGTCCTGCGTGACCTGCGGCGGGAAGCGCACCTGGTTGTTGAAGATCACCCAGTAGCGCAGCCGCGGCATCGGGCGGCGCGGGTGCTTGGCGTGCCAGCGCGCGGGCAGGCTCTGGTCTTCGCGCGTTTCGCCGCCGTAGATGATGTTGCCGGTGATCGCGCCGTCCACGAACAGGTAGTCGCCGATGCCGCGGGCGGGAAATACCGCCGGGATGCCCGCGCTCGCCAGCAGCAGCCTGCGCACGCGATCCTCCTCGCCGGCGAGCGCCCTTTTCGCCTCGGCGATCAGGTCCCAGACCCGGTTGTCGCCGAGGTCCACGTTGGTGGTGTTGACGAGCAGCCCGCGGCCCTTCGCGCCTTCGGCCACGACGCGCTCGAGCATCGCGCGGTCGATCGCGCCGTGCAGCTCGCGCTCGAGGCCGGGCAGGACGTAGAACGACGGATTGTCCGGCAGGAAGAACAGCCAGCCGCGGGAAGTCGCGATGTCCTTCTGCGGGTTGCGGTAGAGCTCGACGATGCGCTCGATCGAGGCGTCGTCGCCGAGGAAGGCGAACGGCGCGATCAGCGCGCCGGTGCTCACGCCGGTGACCACGTCGAACTGCGGCCGCGCGAGCTCGCCCTTGACGCGCCCCCAGCCCTTCAGCACGCCGGCGCCGAACGCGCCCCAGTCGCCGCCGCCGGAGACGATCAGCACGTCGACGGTCGCGCCCGCCTTGGCTTCGACGCGTGCGAGGAACCTCTCGATGAGCGCGGTGCGCTCGAGCGCCCGCTGGGCATCCTCGCTCCTGCGAGAGGCAAGCAGGTCCGCCGGATCGCGCTGCGGGCGCTGGGGCGGCGAGGCGCAGGCGGCCAGCAGCGCGAAAAATGCGAACGCGAGGTGCTTCAACCTTGGTCAGCGCCTCAGCAGCGCGTAGAGGGCGATTGCGCGAGCGCCGAGCTCGAACAGCTTGCGCGGACCGATGAGCCCCACCGCGACCACGGCGAGGGCAGCGAGCACCGGATACTGGCGCACGTACGCCACCGCCCGGTCGACAGCGGCGGCTTTACGCGCGATCGGCTCGGCGGCGGCGAGGAGGGCGGCGCGCTGCGCGGTGGAGCGCTCGACGAGCTCCTGGCGCCGCTGCGCCAGCTCCTGCATGCGGTTCATCGCCTGATCGTGTTGAGGTCGCGCTGCAGCTCGGAGAGGGTCGCGTCGAACGCGCGCGGCTTCGTTTCCGCGAGGCGGCGCAGCAGCCAGGCCACTACCGCCGCGGCGACGAGGAAGAACAGCGCCACGCCGATCGTCGCGGCGAGGCGGCTCTCCTCGCCGACATGGAGGATGAGCGCGAGCCCGGCGAAGGCGAAGCCGAGCGCCACCAGGATCAGCACCGCCAGCCCGCCGATGACCGCGGTGGCGAGGCGCGCGAGCTCCTCGCGCAGCTCGGTACTGAACAGCTCGAAGCGCGTGCGCCCGAGATCGAGCAGGCTCGCGACGAAGCTTTGCACCGCTTGCAGCATTCCGGCGCTCATTTGCGCGCCGCCAGCAGGCCGATGACCAGGCCGACGGCGGCGGCGATGCCGAGCGCCGCGAACGGGTGCTTGCGCACCTGGTCCTCGACTTCCTTCAGCCGATCGGCGCCTTCGCTGCCCGCCGTGGCAATCAGCTTCTCGGCGGCGGCCATCGTCTCGCGCAACTCCTGCAGCAGCTTGTCCCCGGCGGCTTCCATGCTTCCTCCCTTCAGACGCGATAGGTCAGCTTCTCGAACGATCTTTCCTTCAGGTACTGGTCGAGGTTCCAGCGCTTCACCTGCGCCAGCGTCTCGTCGAACTCCGCGCGCGGGATCGGCTCGAGCACGAAGCGCTCGCCGCGCGTGAACCTGGAATAGTCCCACTTGCGGAGGTCCTTGAGCTCCGGCGGAATGCACTTCTCCCACAGGGGCAGATGCTTTTGCAAATTCGAGTCGAGTGCTTTTTCCGCCCGGTCCAGTCCGCGCAGATAGGCGCGCACGTCCTCGATCGGCGCGGTCTCGGGCACCCACCACAGCGTGTGGAACTCGTCCTCCATCACGCTGCGCAGGCCGAGCTGGCGCGCCATGTCGATCTGCGGCGGCAGCAGGCTCGCGGCCTCCACTTCCCCGTCGAGGAGCGCCTTCAGCCGCGCGCCGAAGCCGCCGGTGTTCACCACCTTGATGTTCTCGAGCGGCAGGACCTTCTCCAGCCGGAACGGGACGTTGAAATGGCTGCCGGCGCGCATCCCGACCGAGACGGGAACGTCCCGGAGATCCCGAGGCTTCTCTATCTTGGAGTCGGGGCGCACGAAAATCGCCCAGGGCGAGACGCCGTAGCAGTCGGGCACGAAGCGCCCCATGCCGGCCGAGGCGTTGGAGATGCTGCCCCACACGCAGGCGCACTGGATCAACCCCGTGTCTTTTGCTTCCGTATACGGCTTATCCTGGGGCCGCGACCCGTAGGCGAGGTCCTTCCAGCTCGACTGGGTGCCGCGGAAGGTCTTGATGTCCCATTCGACCTCGATGCCCTCGTCGGCGAAGAAGCCTTCGCGCTCGGCGACGAAATCGTTGAGCCCCATGCCCTTGGGTGCAACCCGGACTTTGCGCATGGTTCCTCCTACTTGTATTGCGCTATGCGTGATTCTAGCTGCTCGGCCTCGCGCGTCAGCGCTTCCAGGCGCTCGACTTCCAGCGCGCGCGTGCGCGGGTTCGGGATCCCGTCCTTGAGCGCGGTCTTGATGCGCCCGATCTCCTTCTCGACCTCGGCGAGCCGCCGGTTAAGCTCGTGCAGCTCGCGCCCGCGCTGGTAGCCGGCGAGGAAGCTCTCGGGCTGCGGGCAGGCGCCGGCATAGGCGCGGCCGGCGCGTCCCTCGGAGAAGCCGCGCTCGTAGGTGCAGAACGACTTCAGGCCTTCGCTGCGTCCGGCCAGGTAGCGCTCGGAGTTCGGCGCCACGTTGTGCTTGGCGCACGCGCGGCGATGGTCGCCCAGTCGCTCCACCGCGCGCCCGCGCGCGCCGTCCTCCAGGCCGATCGCGTACCAGTCCGCGTTGACGCACTCGTCGCGGTCGAGGCTCGCGCATCCCGCGATCAGCAAGAGAGCGCTAAAAGCGATACGCAAGGCCGACGCTCGCGAAGTAGTTGGTCCGCTCCTCGGTGATCGGGCTCGAGGCCGCATCCTCCTGCAGCCGGCGCGCGTGCACGCTCGCGAGCAGCACCCAGTGCCGTCCGAGCTCGTAGCCGCCCTCCACGCCGAGCGCGGTGAACAGCAGCCCGCCGCCGCCCGCGCCGTAGTACGAGCGAACCCAGTCATCGCTCGCCCAGGTGGCCTGGCCGAAGAGCCAGACCGCCAGGCGATCCGAGCCGTAGACGCCGACGGTCGCGCGCAGGTCGGTCTGGCTGCCGTTGTCGGAATCGAAATGGAACCGGGTGCGGGCGAGGAGGCTCAGGGGAACGTGGCCGAGGTCGGTGTCCCACTCCATGTGCACCCCGTACGAGGCACCCGGGTCGAGGTCGGTGCGGTCATTTCCTTCCTCGAAGGCGAGCTGCACGCCCGCGAACAGGCCCTTGACGAGCTCGGCCCGCGCGCCGCCCTCGAGGATGCCCTGCGTCGTGCGCGCGAACAGCGTCCGGCCGTAATAGCGCACCACCGGGATGGGCTGGAGCTCCTGCTTGGAGGCGCCGTCGTATTCCGGCCGCGAGCGCACGCCGGCGCCGAGGAGCGTACCCGGGTCGAAGGCGAAAGCCGCGGCGGGCAGGAAAAGCAGGAAGGCTAGAAAGCGCCGCATGGGGCGCTTTCTAGCACATTCGGGAAACTAGAAGCTCGGAACGCGCGGCCGCTGCGCCATCCCCTCGCGGTAGCCTTCCTCGTACGCCGCGGTATCGACCGTGGTGTTGCAGCGCGCGGCATAGCGCGCCGCCTGCGAGCCCGCGTCGAGCCGCCCGTCGCGCTGGCCGAGCGCCCGCCAGTCGGGCCCGCAGTCGCCGCCGCCGGCGGCGCAGCCGGCGAGCAGCACGGTGCCCAGCATCAGGAATCTCTTCATGTCGTCACCCCGCAGGCAAACAGCAACCGCATCCGCTTTAGTCCGTCGAGTCTGATCGCCGGGTCGCGCGCTCGAGTGCCGAGCAGCCCGGAGAGGATCGGCCACACGAGCTTCAGGCCGTTCCACAGCTCGAGGAAGAACAGCCGTCTCAAGCGGTCACTTCTTCGCCGGCGGCGCGCCGAAGTAGGCGGCGGCCGCCGGGTGCAGCGGGATCGCGACCCCGCGCCGGCCGGTCGCCTTGGAGATCTTCACGCCCTGCGCGCTGCCGAAGGCGAGGTAGTCGGTGCCCTCGAAAGCCAGCCCGAGCAGCGCCTGCACTTCGTCCTCCGGAGTGTCGGCGGCCGCGACCAGCAGCGCGGTGGGTGCGACCGTGGCGACCGCTTCGCGCTGGCCGAGCGCCCGCCAGTCGGGCCCGCAGTCGCCGCCGCC
>DATIGR010000117.1:0-7105 GCA_035454645.1 Burkholderiales bacterium | reverse complement strand
TGTTCGCCTGGAACCCGCCCGCGGCGAGCACCACCGAGCGGGAGGAAAGGGTCTTGGTCTTTCCCTCATGCTTTACGACGACACCGTGCACCCCGGCATCGTCCGCCACCAGCGACACCGCGCGCGCGCGGTACCAGACCTCGACGCCCCTCTTGCGCGCGATCTGGGTCAGCGAGTCGACCAGCCCCGGCCCGCCGCCCACCGCCTCGACGGTGAGCCCGCCCCAGAACTTGAACTTGCCGCCGAGGTTGAACGCCTGCCGTCCCCAGGCCGCGGTGAAGCGCATGCCGTGCTTGCGCATCCACGCCACCGTAGGGAAGCTGTTCTTCACCAGCGCTTCGGTCAAATCGGGATCGCAGCGATACTCGGTGAGGCGCGCCATGTCGTCGAAGAACTGCTCCTCGGTGTAGGTGCCGAAGTCGCTGCGCGCGATCTCGTCGGGCGAGAGGTCGATCACCTGCTTGAGATCCTCGACCCCGTGGTACACGACGCGCATCAGGCCCGCGGTGAAGCGCGAGTTGCCGCCGGATTCTTCTTCGGGTGCTCGTTCCAGCACCAGAATGCTCTTGGAAAATTCCGAAGCGGAGATCGCCGCGCAAAGCGCCGCGTTGCCGCCGCCCACCACGATGACGTCGTACATCGCTAGAACTGGTAGCGGCGCAGGCCGCCGTCGACCGGGATCACGGTGCCGGTGATGTAGCGCGCGAGCGGCGAGGCGAGGAAGCAGACCAGGTTCGCGATGTCGGCCGGCTGGCCGTATTCGCCGACCGGGATGTCCTCCTCGCTCTCCTTCTTGCGGAACTCGGGCGGGTAGTTGCGCAGGATCTGCTCGCTGATGATGCGCCCCGGCGGCACGCAGTTCACGGTGATGCCGTGCTTTCCGACCTCGCGCGACAGGCCCTTGGCCCACGAATGCATCGCCGCCTTGGCGGCGAAGGCGCCGTTCAGGCCCTCGGGCTCGGACTTGCCGGTGATGTTGATGACGCGGCCCCACTTGCGCCCGATCATCTGCGCAAGCAGCCGGTGCGTGAGCTGGCGCTGGCGGGTGAAGTTGAGCGTGAGCGCCTCCTCCCATTGGGCTTCGCTCGCCTCCAGCGTGAAGCGGCGGCTGCCGCCGGCGTTGTTCACCAGGATCTCGACCGAGCCGAGGCCGTCGAGCGCGGCCCTGGCGATCGTTTCCGGGGCATCCGGCTTCAGAAAATCACACTCGATGATCACGAGCTTCGCCTGCAATTCCCGCTCGAGCGCCTCGAGCAGGTTGCGCCGGCGCGCGACCACCGCCAGGCGCGCGCCCTCGCGCGCGAGCGCCGTGGCGATCCCGCGGCCGATTCCGATGCTCGCGCCGGTGACCAGCGCGGTGCGCCCCCGAATGCCTAGCTCCATGCGAAAGCTCTCATGACGGCGAGTGTTCTTTGACGTGCGCCTTGAAGTCAAGCGCGATCTTGAGCCCGAGGAGAACCAGCAGCGCCCACAGGGGCGAGCCGAGCGTCATGGCGGCGATGCCGCCCAGGATGATCGCGACGTGCAGCACGACCACGCGGCCATAGGGCTGCGCCATCAGCCTGGAGAGCTGCGCGGCTCGAAATTCGCCGCGATAGAGGTAGTTCCACGCAAACGAGAAGAAGTGGCTCCCGACCAGCACCGCGAGCGGCAGCCACAGGCCGTAGTCGGCCGCGGCGCGCGCCGCGGGGGCGAGCGCATCGAGCCCGTCGACGCGGTAGTTTCCTTCCCCGAACAGCATGAAAACGAACACGCCGTGCACCGCGGTGAACATGCCGTAGTGGACGCAGAAGAACGGCACCATGAAGAGCTTCGCGGCCCAGAGCGCCGCGTCCTCGAGGTCGGCGAGGAGCATGCGCAGCGCGAAGAACACGCCGACGACCACGTTCTCCATCCAGAACAGCAGCAGCAGCGCGAACACGTCCCAGCCCCAGAAGAGAACGCCCGCGAGCGGCACCAGGTTCGCCGCCACCAGGACCCAGGCCGAAAGCGGCTTCTCGGCTGCGGCGTCCTTTCGCGGCAGGCGTGCGACCACCGCCTCGATCATGCGGCTTTCGTCGGCGCTCGGCGGGTGCCCGAGGTCGGCGCGCATCTTGGCCGCGATTTCCTCGGGGCCGAGCTCGGGATGCGCCGCGGCGAGGCCGCGCGCGATGTGGCGCGCAATGAGCGGCGTCAACAGCCGGGCGAGCCAGGGCGGCGCCTGGATGACGGCCGAGCTTCTAGCGGACGAGCCGGACGTTGGCGAGGGCAAGCCGGTCGGTGACGTTGCGCATCAGCGCGCGCGTGAGCTGGAGCTGCGCGCCGAGGCTCATCTTCTCGAGCGCGGCCGGCTCGAACTCCGCGAGCAGGAGCTCGCTCATCGCCTCGACGGTGGCCTGGCGGCGCTGGCCGTCGGCGGCGCCGATGTACGCCATCTCGCCGAAGCACTCGCCGGCGCTCACCATGTTGAGGAGCTTGCGGTTCTTGGTGACCTTGGCCTCGCCCTTGGCGAGGAAGAAGAAGCTCTTGCCCGACTCGTCCTCCTGCACGATCGCGCTTCCCTTGGGCACGCGGCGCCAGCGCCCGGCGCGCGCCACCTCCCAGAGCTCGGCGTCGGCGAGCGTCGAGAGCATGGGGACCCTTTTCAGGGCCACGTACTTCTCGCTGTCGGGGATCGAGCCCGGCTGCAGCACGAGCTCGCCGGCCTTGGACAGCTCGAGCGCGAAGTCGCTCCAGGTCGCGTAGCGCTGCACCGGGTCCTTCCTCAGGGCGCGCAGCACCACCGCGTCGATCGACTTCGGCAGCTCCGCGCGCACCGCGCTCGGCGCCAGCGGCTCGAACTTGAGGATGCGGTTCATCAGGTCCTGCAGGTTCGCGCCGACGAACGGGCGCTTGCCGGTGAGCAGCTCGTAGAGCACCACGCCGAGCGAGTACATGTCGCTGTGGAAGGTGAGCGGCCTGCTGCCGTCGATCTGCTCGGGCGACATGTAGTACGGCGAGCCGAGCGCCGCGGTCTGCACCGCCTGGCTCTTCTTCAGGAACGCGGCGCCGAAGTCGGCGATCTTCACCTCGGTGCCGCCGGCGAGCATGATGTTCGCCGGCTTGATGTCGCGGTGGACGATGCCCTCCTTCGCCGCGTAGTCGAGCGCGCCGCAGCACTTGAAGCCGATCTGCAGCACGTCGGCGACCGGCAGCAGGCTCTCGGGCGAGCAGTGCTTCGACAGATCGCCGCCGGTGACCAGCTCCATCGCGATGTGGCCCGAGTCCTCGCCGACCACCGCGTCGTAGATCGCCACGATGTGGGGATGGCGCAGCTTCCCGGCGAGCGAGGCCTCGTTCACGAACTGCGCGCGGTACACCGTGCCGAACTGGGGATCGCGGAACACCTCGGGCTCGATCGTCTTGAGCGCCACTTCCCTGCCGGTGAAGGTGTCCTTGGCGAGGTAGACGGTTCCCGAGGCCCCCTTGCCGAGGAGCTTCTGCACGTCGTATTTCCCGACCTGGAGGGACAACTCCATTACGGGTTGATGTAGCTCGTCTTGACCGTGGTGTAGAACTCGGCCGCGTAGCGCCCCTGCTCGCGCGGCCCGTAGCTCGAGCCTTTGCGCCCGCCGAACGGCACGTGGTAGTCGACGCCCGCGGTCGGCAGATTGACCATCACCATGCCGGCGGCGGAGTTGCGCTTGAAGTGCTCGGCGTGCCTGAGCGAGGTGGTGGCGATGCCCGAGGACAGGCCGAACGGCGTGTCGTTCGCCACCGCGAGCGCCTCGTCGTAGCTCTTGACGCGGATCACCGCCGCGACCGGGCCGAAGATCTCCTCGCGGTTGATCGTCATCGCGGGCGTGGTCTCGACGAACAGCGCCGGCTCGAGATAGTAGCCCTGCTGCGCGCGCTCGAGGCGGCCGCCGCCGGCGGCGAGCCTCGCGCCCTCCTTGCGGCCGAGCTCGATGTAGCGCAGGTCCTGCTCCAGCTGGCGCTCGTCCACCACCGGGCCGATGTCGGTGCCTTCCTTCAAGGCGTCGTCGACCTTGAGGGTCTTGAGCTTCTCGATGACTCCCTTGATAAACCGGTCGTGTATGCCCTGCGTCACAATCAACCGGCTCGAGGCCGTGCAGCGCTGGCCGGTGGAGAAAAACGCGCTCTGGATCGAGAGGTTCACCGCGGTGTCGAGGTCGGCGTCGTCGAGCACCACCTGCGGGTTCTTGCCGCCCATCTCGAGCTGCACCTTGGCGAGGCGCGCGGCGCAGTTCTGCGCGACGCGCTGGCCGACCGCCTGCGAGCCGGTGAAGCTCACCGCGTCGACGCCCGGATCGGTGGAAAGGAGCTCGCCCAGCACCGAGCCGCGGCCCATGACGAGGTTGAACACGCCCGCCGGGACCCCGGCCTTCGCGATGATTTCGGTCAGCGCCCAGGCGCAGCCCGGCACCAGATCGGCCGGCTTGAACACCACGCAGTTGCCGTAGGCGAGCGCGGGGGCGATCTTCCACGCCGGGATCGCGAGCGGGAAGTTCCACGGCGTGATGATGCCGACCACGCCGAGCGGCTCGCGCGTGATCTCGACCTTGATTCCGGGCCGCACCGAGGGCAGCACCTCGCCCGCCTGGCGCACGACCTCGCCCGCGAAGAACTTGAAGAGGTACCCGGCGCGCGTCGCTTCGCCCACCGCCTCGGGCCTGGTCTTGCCCTCCTCGCGGGCAAGCAGCGTGCCGAGCTCGTCCTTGCGGGCGAGGATCTCGGTTCCGATCCGGTCCAGCATGTCGGCGCGGGCCTGCACCGGGCCGCGCGACCAGGCCGGGAAGGCGGCGCGCGCCGCCGCGATCGCGGCGCGGGCCTGCGCGGCATCGGCGCGCGCGAACTCGCCGACGACGTCCGCGAGGTTCGACGGGTTAATATTCGGCGCCCACTCGGGCGCCTTCGCCCATGCCCCGTTGACGAAGTTTTCATGGATTTTCATAACCAAATGATATTCGATCCGGCCCTGATCCAACGCGGCGCCCGGCTCAAGCGCTCGCCCTATTTCGAGGCGACGCAGCGCGCCGGCTGCCTCGGCTACACCGTCTACAACCACATGCTGCTGCCGATCCGCTACGCCTCCTTCGAGGCGGAGTACCGGCGCCTGCTCGCCGACGTGACCCTGTGGGACGTGTCGGTCGAGCGCAACGTGGAGATCGCCGGGCGCGACGGCGCGCGCTTCGCCGAGCTCCTCACGCCGCGCGACCTCTCGCAATGCGCGCCCGGCGAAGGCCGCTACGTGATCCTCACCGACGACGCGGGCGGCATCGTCAACGACCCGGTGCTGCTGCGCCTGGAGGAGAACCGGTTCTGGCTGGCGTGCGCCGACAGCGACGTGCTGCTCTGGGCGAAGGGCGTCGCGCGCGCGAGCGGCCTGCAGGTCGAGCTGCGCGAGCTCGACGTCGCGCCGCTCCAGGTGCAGGGCCCGAAGTCGCGCGAGCTCGTCACGGACCTGTTCGGCGCGCGCGTGGCTGGACTGGGCTACTACCATTTCTTCGAGGCGAAGCTCGACGGCATCCCCGTGATCGTCACCCGCACGGGATGGACCGGCGAGCTCGGCTACGAGCTCTACCTCCTCGACCCGGCGCGCGGCGTCGAGCTCTGGAACCGCGTGATGAAGGCCGGCCGGCGCTACGACATCGCGCCCACCGGCCCGTCCGACATCCGCCGCATCGAAGCCGGCATCCTCAACTACGGCATCGACATGACGCTCGACGACAACCCCTACGAGGTCGGCCTGGAGCGGCTGGTGAACCTGGACAAGGCCGCCGAGTTCATCGGGCGCGACGCGCTGCGGCGCATCTCGAAGGCGGGGGTCGGGAAAAAGCTGGTCGGGGTCGAGATCGGCGGCACGCCCATGGACATGAACATGACGCGCTATCCCGTCAAGAGCGGCGGCTGCGTCACTTCGTGCGTGCACTCGCCGCGGCTCGCGAAAAACATCGGCTACGCGATGGTGCCGCTGGAATATTCCGCCGCCGGCACGCGTTTGGAGGTCCAGGCGCCGGAGGGCGACCGCGGCGCCGTGGTGGTGCCGATGCCGTTCATCGATCCGAAGAAGGCGATCGCGAAATCATGAAAAAGATTCTCTTGCTGTGGATCTTCAGCGGCTGCGCCGTCGCGCAGGTCACGGTGCAGGAATACAAGGTGCCGCCGGGGCACCGGGTGCACGACGTGTGGGCCGACTCGAGGCCCGACGGGCCGGTATGGATCTCGGCGCAGGGCAGCGGCAACCTCGGCATCCTCGATCCGAAGAGCGGCAAGATCGAGTTCGTGCCGCTCGGGCGCGGCTCGTCGCCGCATGGCGTGATCGCCGGCGCCGACGGCGCGCCCTGGCTCACCGACGGCGGCCAGAACGCGATCGTGCGGGTCGACCCCAAGACCCGTGCCGTAAAGGCGTGGCCGCTGCCCGAAGGCTCGGGCTACGCCAACCTGAACACCGCGATCTTCGACGGCAAGGGCGTGCACTGGTTTACCGGGCAGAGCGGAATCTACGGGCGGCTCGACCCGAAGACCGGCGACATGAAAATATTCGACGCGCCGAAAGGCCGCGGGCCCTACGGCATCCACGCGACCCCCGACGGCACCGTTTACTACGCCTCGCTCGCCGGTTCCTATATCGGGCAAATCGATTCCGCCAGCGGGGCAGTGAAGGTCATTGAACCCCCTACTCCACGCCAGGGCGCGCGGCGCGTGTGGTCCGACTCGAAGGGCGACATCTGGGTCGCCGAGTGGAACTCGGGCAACCTGAGCCGCTACGAGCCGAAGACCGGCAAGTGGTCGAAGTGGCAGGCGCCGGGCGACGAGCCGCACGTCTACGCGGTGTACGTCGACGAAACCGACAAGGTCTGGGCGGCCGAGTGGAGCGCGCAGGTGATGCTGCGCTTCGATCCGGCGGGCGAAAAGTTCGAGACCTTCAAGTCCTCGAGCTCCCGCCCCAACGTGCGCCAGATCCACGGCCGCAAGGGCGAGGTGTGGACGCCCGAGTCGGGCGCCGACAAGATCGTGGTGTACCGCTACCGCTAGGCGAACCCATTGGCTGTAGGATGCAGGCATCCATTTCGAGGCGGAATCCATGAGCGCTCCCACCAAGCAAGCTCCGAAGGACCCTTAC
>DATIGR010000116.1:0-23815 GCA_035454645.1 Burkholderiales bacterium | reverse complement strand
CCTCGCCGACCGGCGTGCGGTACTCGGGCCGGATTCCCACGCTCGCCGCCTGCTGTTGCAGCAGCCGCAGGAGTTTCAGCCGGCCGATCGCAGCGAAGCCGATTCCGTCGATCACCACCGGCGTGCCGCGATGCACGACCGCGAGGTCGCTCCACTGCTCCATCTGCGGCGTGATGAGCTCGTAGGTCCCCGGGTCGTCCGCGCGCAGGAACTCGAGCGCGCGGTCGGAGAACACCACGCCGAAGCCGAAGGTCGCGTCGGGCGGGTTCTGCTCGACGACGCGGATGCGCCATTGCGGCCATCGGCGCTTCGCGAGATAGGAAAAGTAGAGGCCCGCCGGCCCGGCGCCGGCGACGAGGACGTTCACGCCCTTGCTGGCCTGACCCTGCGTGTCGCCGGCCACAGCCGCCGGCTGGCGATGCGCGCGCCCTCGCTCAGCGCCTGGAACTTCGCCCAGACGACCGTGGGATGCACCTCGGTGCGGTAGCTCGCCTGGGACGAGAAGCCGCAGTCCGTGCCCGCGATGACGCTGTCGCGTCCCACGCGGTCTGCGAACCGCACGAGGCGCTCGGCGATGAGCTCCGGGTGCTCGACGATATTGCACGCATGCAGGAGCATACCGGGTATGAGCTTCCTGCCGTCGGGCAGCTCGAGGTCGTCCCAGATGTGATACTCGTGCTCGTGCCGCACGTTGGCATTCTCGAAACTGTAGGCACCGGCCTTGATCCTCAGCATGTAGCGCGCGACTTCCTTCATGGGCGCCTCGTGGATGCGGGGTCCCTCGTTGATGCCGTAGCAGGTGTGAAAGCGCACCTTCTCTTCCGGAATGCCCCTGATGCTCTCGTTGACGACTTCGACGTGCAGGCTCGCCAGCCTCCTTCTGTCCCTGGGCTCGATGCGCGGATCCACGAGCACATCGCAAAGGAACGGGTCGTCGATCTGCAGCAGCAGCCCGGCATCGACGATCGCCCGATATTCGGTGCGCATCGCCGCGCCCACGGCGTGCAGGTACTCCTCGTCGCTCCTGTAGTACTCGTTCGACCCCACCCCGCTCGGCGCGATGGCCGGCATGAACGCCGTCTTGGCGTTTGCCGCCGTCATCGCCGCCTTCAAGTTGTCGATGTCGCGTCGTAGCGGCTCGAGTGCGCTATAGCTGACCGGCCCGGTGCAGACGAGGGGTGCGAAGCGCGCGATCGCGCCGCCGAGCATCGCTTCCTTGAAGTACTGCTCGTAATACTCGGGGAACGCCCTCACCTCGGCCGGGAAGATCTCGACCTTCCGATCGGCCTTCGGCTCGAAGCCGGCGAGCCGGTCGCGCACATAGGAGAAGAAGCCGGGCTTCGACTGCTCGCCGTCCGACACGATGTCGATGCCGGCTTCGATCTGCTCGCGCACGCATTCGGCGACCGTCTGCCGCACCCGGCTTTCATAGTCCGGCGGCGCGTTCCCCGCGAGCTTCGCCTTCATTGCGTCGAGCAGCGCGTGCGGCCGCGGCAGGCTGCCGACGTGCGTGGTGAGAATTCGGCTCAAGCGTTGAACCCCATCGCTTCCAGCTCCTCTTGCCGAAGGGCCTCAGGCTCCGGCGTGCCGAACGGTGTCACGGGTTTCCCGGCGGCAAGCAATCCCAGCTCCCGCTTCCAGAGCCTGCGCAGCATGATCACCGCCGCATCCGAGGTACCCAGTCGCTCCCTCGAGCGGTCCTCGATCTTTCCCTGGCCGCAGATCGCCACCCCGTCCTGGATGCGGATGATGTTCGGGTGGCTTGCAACGTCCTCCCAGCCCTTTCGGCCGGAAAGGATCGCCTCGATCTCCTCATGGACCGGCGTGCCGTCGGGGCGCTCGCGTCGCTTCGTGTGGTAGACCATGATCAGGAAGTGCAGATGGCTCTCGTCGTCGATCGGTACGTACCAGAACAGCGCCTTGAACCAGAACGGCTTGTTGTTCCGCGCCGAGCGCAGCGGGTGGGCCAGGAAGCACCGGTTCGGCATGATGAAGTGGAGCCGATCGGTGCGCTCTCCGCGGTCCAGGAAGTGCGTGAGCCCGAACGGCGTTTCCCGTGCCGTCACTTGGGTCGGAACGTACGGCCTCGCCGAGGTGTTCACGAGGTGATCCCGATGGGAGAAATTCACATGGACGTCGTCCATGATGTTCTCCGCGCTCTGAAAATAGTTGCACGGGATCATCTCGACCGACGGACAGACCGTCCAGCCCTCGCGAGCGCCGTCTTCCAGGCCAGGCAGCGGCCGAAAGGCGGGGGGCTCGCCTCCGCCGAGATAGGCAAAGATGAACCCGTGAGCTTCGTGCGTCGGATAGGAGGCGAGTCTTCGCACGCTGGCGCAGAAAGGTTTCGGCTCGGCCGGTTGCTCGATGCATTGCCCGGACTCGTCGTAGCGCCAGCCGTGATACCGGCAGCGAAGGGTGTCCCCTTCGACCCATCCCGTCGACAGGCGCGTCAACCGATGCGCGCACTCGTTGGCTATGACGCGGGCCGTTCCGCTTTCGCCGCGGTAGAGCGCCAGCTCCTCGCCCAGGATCCGGATCGGAACGACCTTCCCCTTTGCGAGCTTGCCGGAGACGTAAACGGGTTGCCAGTAGCGGCGCAGGTAGCGCCCGGCCAGCGTGCCCGGACCGGTGTGCACGAAGTCGACCTGTTCGACGAGACGATCAGACTTGGGGTTCGCATCGATGGACGTCGTCACTTCCGCCTCCGTTCAGGATCACCTAGTGCCAGATCTGTTTGGCCGCGTCGACGCACAACTTTAGCTTGGCCCGCTGGTCCGACTCGGTGACCGGATTGCCGCCGATGCTGCTCGCGAAGCCGCACTGCGGGCTGATGGCGAGGCGCTCGAGGTCGATGTGCTTCGATGCCTCCTCGGTGCGCCGCTTCAGTTCGTCAAGCTTCTCGAGGACAGGCGTCTTGGAGCTCACCAGTCCCAGCACCACGCCCTTCTCCCTCGGCACGAAGCGCAGCGGCGCGAAGCCGCCGGCGCGCGGCGTGTCGAACTCGAGCAGGAAGTGGCCCACGTTCGTGCGGCCGAAGAACCGCTCGGCCACCGAATCGTAGCCGCCCTCGGAGAGATACATCCCCTTGTAGTTGCCGCGGCAGACATGGACGCCGACCGTCATGCCTTTCGGCCTGCCCTTCACTGCCTCGTTGATCGCGTCGATATAGAGATCGACCAGACGATCCGGATCGCCGCCCTTCGCCTTCACCTTCTCGCGTGCCGCCGGATCGCACAGAATCGCCACGGCGACCTCGTCAAGCTGCACGTACTTGCAGCCGGCCTTCGCCAGGTCGGCGATCTCCGCTTGGTAGATCTTTCCCAGGTCCCGGAAAAAGGCCTCGGGATCCCGGTAGGCGCTTCCCCAGTCGGTGAAGCGGTAGAAATGCATCGTCGAGGGCGCGGGCATGGTGATCTTGGTATTTCCGAAACCGAGTTCATCCAGCGTGATCGGCCGCTCCCGCGATACCTTGCCGCTCACATACGGCGCGGTGAACCTGGACTCGTGGCCTTCGGCGTCGTGGAAGGTAAACACCGCGTCCCTCACCTCCAGCCCGCGAGTGAGCCGCACGAACTTTTCCCAGTACGAAACGCGGCGGAACTCGCCGTCGGTGAGCACCCCGAGGCCGCAATCGCGCTGCAGCTTCACTGCTTCACGAATCGCCTCGTCCTGGATCGCCCGAAACGCCCTTTCATCGATTTCCTTCGAAGCATGCTTTCGGAAGGCCTCCCGCAGCTCCTTCGGGCGCAGCAGGCTGCCGACGTGATCGGCACGGAACGGCGGCGTAGCGCCGCTTGCCCGGGTCATTTCCCCACGAAGCGCGGCTTGCGCTTCTCGTTGAAGGCGCGCACGCCTTCCTTGCGGTCCTCGGTGCCGACGAGCTGGTTGTACGCCTCGATCTCGAAGCGATAGCCGGTGAGAAGGTCCATCTGAAGGCCGTAGTGCACCGACTTCTTCGCCTGCCGCACCGCGAGCGGAGCGTTTTCGGAGATCACACGTGCGGTGGCGAGCGCGTCCTGCACGACGTTGTCGCAAACGCGGTTGACGATTCCCCACTCGCAGCCCTGCTGCGCGTCGAAGGGCTGCGCGGTCATGATGAGCTCCTTGGCGCGGCGCCCGCCGGCGGCGCGCGGCAGGTTCTGCGTGCCGGCGCCGCCCGGCATCAAGCCGAGGCGCGTCTCGGAGAGTGCCATGCGCGCCGTTTTCGCCGCGTAGATGAAGTCGCACGCGAGCGCCATCTCGAGCCCGCCGCCGAACGCGGCGCCGTTCACCGCGGCGATCACCGGCAGCGGCAGCTCCATGAGCGCCATGAAGGCGCGCTCGAAGATCTCGTGCTGCGCGCGCCACACCGCCTCGCTCATGCCGTCGCGCTCCTTGAGGTCCGCGCCGGCGCAAAACGCCCGCTCGCCCGCGCCGGTCAGCACCACGCAACGCCACTCGCCCGGATCCGCGGCGAGCCGGGTCCAGAGGTCGAGCTTGTCTCTGCCCATCTGCGTGTTGAGCGCGTTCAGCACCTGCGGGCGGTTGAGCGTGACGAGGAGCACGTGATCGTCGCGCTTCTCGAGGGCGAGCGTCTGGTAGGCGGGAAGAGTCATCGATTACATTTAGCTCGTGCGCGCTATCTGCGTCAACCCGAACACGGCTCTGGCCCTCGCGTGCGCCTGCCTCCTCAGCGGCTGCGCCGCACTCGCCAGCGAAGCAGCGGTGGTGGGCTGCCAGGTGGCCGACACCGTCACGACGTTGCGCGCGGTGGAGCTTGGTGCGCGCGAAGCGAATCCGGTCGTCGAATGGCTGCTCGAGAAATCCGGTCCCGGCGGATTCATGGCGGCCAAGGCTGGCGCAACGGCGCTCTTCCTGACTGTATACCCGGACGTACCCTCCGGCCTCGTCATGCTGCTGAACGGCCTGACCTGCGCCGTGGCAGCGCACAACGCGCGCATCGTGAACAAGCTTGACGAAAAAAGGGGTCAGGACCCTTTTCCAGGAAAAGGGTCCTGACCCCTTTTACGGGGCCATCAGGCGCGGCAGCACGAGCGTGAGCTCGGGCTCGGCGATCAGCAGCCCGACGACGGCCAGCACGATGACGATGAACGGCGTCACCGAGACGATGATCTCGTGCATCGAGGTCTGGGGCGCCGCGCCCTTCGCCACGAAGAGGAGCAGCCCGAAGGGCGGCGTGGCGAGGCTCACTTCCAGGATCATGAGCATCAGGACGCCGAACCACACGATCTCGAAGCCGAGCGCCTCGGCCACCGGCATGAACAGCGGCGCGGTGATCATCATCATGCTCACCTGGTCCATGAAGCAGCCGAGGAAGAAGAGGATGCCGAGCATGCCGAGGAGCACCGCGAGCGGCGAGAGCCCGGCGCCGGTCACGAGGCTCGAAAGGCCGTCGGAAGCCTGGGTGAAGGCCATGATCTGCGAGAAGGTGATCGAGCCGCATATGATGAAGAGCGTCATGACCGTGAGCCGCAGCGTCTCGGCGAGCGCGACGCGGAACGAGCGCCGGTCGAGCCTGCGGTAGCCGGCGGCAGCCACGAGGGAAGCCGCCGCGCCCAGCGCAGCGGATTCGGTGGGCGTGGCAACGCCGCCGATGATGCTGCCGACGACGACGAAGAAGATGCTGAGCAGCGGCAGCACGTACTTCACGAAGGGCAGCACCCGCTCGCGCAAGGACATGCGCGCCACGTCGTAGGGCGGCGCGAGCTTCGGGCTGAGCGAGCAGCGCACGATGACGTAGGCGAAGAACAGCGCCGAGAGGATGAGCGCCGGGATGATCGAGGCGACGAGCAGCTCGCCGATCGGAATGCGCGCCACCGAGCCGAGCAGCACCGCGAGCGCCGAGGGCGGGATCAGCATCGCGAGCCCGCCGACGGCGACGATCGGCCCGACCGCGATCGAGGAGTGGTAGCCGCGCCGGTACATCTCCGGCAGCAGGGTCGACGAAAGCATCGCCGTATTCGCGATCGTCGAGCCCGAGAGCGACGAGAAGATCGTGCCGCCGGCGATCGCGACCAGCGAAAGCCGCCCGGGGACCTTGGCGATCAGCCGGTCGACCGCGTCGATGGCGCGGCCGGCGACGCCGGTGTGGAACATGATCTCGCCCATGAAGATGAACAGCGGGATCGGCAGCAGCGCGAAGCTCTGCACCGACTCGGCGGCGTTGCGCACGAGCTGCATGACCCCGATCTCGCCGCCCATGAAGACCCAGGCGCCGATCAGGTTCACGGCGAAGAACGCGAACACCACCGGCATGCCGAGCGCCATGAAGAGGATCAGCATTCCGAGCAGCAGCGCGAGAACCGTGTACCAGGCCATCTAGCGCGCCCCGGGCCGCGCGAGCAGGCGCAGGTAGAGCACGAGCAGGATGAGGAACACCGGCGGCATGCCGGCGTAGACCAGCCACTCCGGAAAGACGAAGCTCTTGTGGACCATGGTGCCCGCCTGGTAGGAGCGCCACAGCACCCGGCAGGCGAAGACCAGGAGAAGCGCGCAGACGAGAGCGCCCAGCGCGTCGGCCGCGAGGCGCACCGCGCCGCGCACCCGTTCCGGAAGCTGCTCGACGACGAGCTCGATCGCGATATGGCCCCGCTCGCGCAGCACCCAGGGCGCGCCGAGGAAGGTGATGGCGTAGAGCATGTACTCGCTCGCCTCGAGGCCCCAGGCGAGCGAGAACCAGCGCAGGTAGCGCGCGGCGACGTCCACGAGGATCAGCGCCACCAGGGCGCACAGCAGCGCGGCGGCGACGAGCGCCAGCGCGTCGATCAGCAGGTCGAGCGCAGAGCGCCTACTTGCCACTCAAGAGCGGCCGCACCTTCTTCACGAACTCCGCGTCGCCCTTCGCCAGCACCTCCCAGTAGAGTTCTTCGGCCTTCTGCGCGAAGCCCGGGCCGAGGTCCACGTACTTGATGCCTGCGTCGTCCTGCACCTTCTGCTGCTTGGCGTTCTCCGCTTCGCGCCACTTTGGCCACTCGTGCTCGGCCCACATCGCGACCTGCGTCAGGCACTGGCGCTGGTCGTCCTGCAGCGCTTTCCACTTGTCCAGGTTCACGAGGATGGCCACCGCCGCGCTGATGAACCCCGGGCCGTAGCGGTACTTGGTGTACTTGTGCCAGCCGAAGTCGCCGATGCCCCAGAGCGGCCAGCCGTAGCCGTCGACGGTGTTCCGCTCGAGCGCGGTGTGCACCTCGGGCGGCGCCATGCGCACCGGGATCCCGCCGAGCGACTTGAAGAACGCGTCGTAGATCGGCGTCGAGCGCAGGCGAAAGCCGTCGAACTTGCCGCCTTGCGCGGGCTTCGAGGTGTAGATGAAGAAGCGCACCCCGTTCGTGAGGTGCGTGAGGTACCACGCGTTCATCTTCCTGTTGTGCTGCTCGTTGATCAGCTTCCAGGCGCCGTTCGCGCGCTGCGCGGCGGACTCGTTGCGCGCCACGCTGATGACGTCGCCCTCGGGCATCGCGCCGACGTAGTAGTTGGGCGGGCCGTAGTGCATCTCGACCACGCCGTTCTTGAGCGCGTTCCACTGCTCGAGCGACTTGATCGCCTCGGGGCCGACGACGCTGATCGATACCTTGCCCGCGCAGCGCTTGTTCGCTTCCTCGACGAAGCGGCCGAACTGCTGCACGAACACGGACTTCACCGGCAGAAACGCGGCCGCCTTGAAGCTCGTCTGGGCGCCCGCAACGAGCGGAGCCGACGCGGCGGCGAGCGCGGCGCCGAATGCAAAGATCTTGTTCACTGTGCCTCCTCCTCGGGATTGGCGATCCGAGTCTATCGGCTGGCCCCCGGGGGCGGCAAGAGGCGCAGATGGGCGAAAAGGGCGACGAAGCGGCCGACGAGCTCGCGCTGGTATGCCGAAAGATCGCGCCCGCGCCAGTCGTACAGCCCCTCGCCCTCGCGCGCGCCGCGCTTGCCGGAGCGCATCAGGCGCTCGACGATCGCCGGCGGCTCGTAGCGCGGCGCCTCGAGCGCGCGCGCCATGGATCTCGACGCGTAATAGAGGATGTCGAGCCCGCCGTAGTCGATGAACTCGCACAGGCCCATGGCGGTGTAGCGCGGGCCGAAGCCCGAGCGCACCGCCTTGTCGATGTCCTCGGGCGTCGCCACGCCCTCCTCGACCAGCCGCGCCGCCTCGTTCATCGCCGCCGCCTGCAGCCGCGGCACGATGAAGCCCGGCGAGGGCGCGCAGCGCACCACGACCTTGCCGGCGGACTCCAGCAAGCTTTTCATTGCAAGAAAAACCCCCTCCCCGGTTCGTTCCGCAGGGCTGACCTCGACGAGAGGTATCAGATAGGCGGGGTTGAGGAAATGCGCGTTGATGAAGCGCTCGGGATGCGTCACCAGGCCGGCCAGCGTGTCGGCGAGCATCGAGGAGGTGGTGGAGGCGATGATCGCGTCGCCGCGTGCGAGCTTGCAGGCGCGCGCAAAGGCGTCGCGCTTCGCTTCCAGGGTCTCGGTGACCCCCTCGAACACCACGTCCGCCGCCTCGAGCGCCGCCGCGGCCTCCTCCAGGGAAAGCACCCGCACGCGGCCGAGAATCGCCTGCTTCTGTCTTTCGTCGAGGACCTGCAGCTCGCGCAGAAGCTCCAGGTTCGCCGCGATCTCCCGCAGCGCCGCGGAGCGCAGCCGCGCGCCCTCTTCATCCGGGCGCGGCTTGAAGTCGAGCACGTCGATGCGGTAGCCGGCGTAGGCGAAGACGTGCGCGATGCCGCGCCCCATGCGCCCCGCCCCCAGGGCAACGATTTTCACAGGCCTTCTTTCAACAAGGCGGTCATTTCCTGCCGCGAATACTTGGCCAAGCCGAGGTTCTCCAATGTCCTTCCCGTCTTGCGCAGGTCGCGGCCGAGCACCGCCGAGCCGAGCGCGAGCAGCCCCCGCGCGACCGGGCAGGCGACGCCGGCCCAGTCGCACACCGAAACCAGGAACGCGAGGCCGAACGCGACGTCCTCGAGCATGTAGCGGTGCTCGGTGAGCACGATGCGCTCGCGCCAGTCGCCCGAGTCGGTGAGCTTCTTGTGCACCCGGCGGCCGTACATCCACTCCTCGCCGTCCGCGCGGTAGTGATCGGCGAGCCGAAAGTGCGGCGGCCGGTAGCCGAGCGCTTCGCGCGCCGCCACGCGCTCGGCGTCGAGCGCGTCGGTCACGCGCCGGATGGCCGGTTGCGTTCCCTCCTTGTGAATATCCCAGCGTTCAAAGTGCTCGAGCGGGCCGGCGTTCATGAAGATGAGCGGCGGGTGGATGATCGGCCCGGCGTTCATCAGCGCCGCCGACAGCGCATCCTCCAGCGGCTCGATTGGAAAGACCCGCTTGATCCGCTCCAAGGCCTCCCTGGATTTCTTTGCGGGGAAAACCCCGGTGGGAAGGCGCGTCGCGCGCGTGGTGATCGCGACCGCGTCCGGCCCGTGCTTGCGCGTGAGCCAGGGCAGGGTGCCGGTTTCGGCCGCCGCGACGCTTGCGAATTTCCTTCCCAGAACAAGAGAACCAAACGTCCCGGGAGCGAGAAAGACGACCTGATCGGGGATGAGATGCGGCGCGAGGCGCGCGGCGTTGTCTTCCTGGGTGAACGCGGGGTCGGGCATGAAGACGAGCTCGGCGCCGCGCACCGCCTCGCCGATGTCGGGACAGGTGCGGATCGCGACCGCGCGCTCGCCGTCGGCGTCCTTGAGCGTGATGCGCGAACGCAGCGCGGCCGCGTTGCGCCGCCACCAGCGCACTTCGTGGCCCTTCTCGGTGAGGTCGGCGGCGGCGGCGCAGGCCCCGTTACCGCCGCCGAGGACGGCGATCTTCATGGCTGGATACTACAATGCGCCATGCACAAGGTTTCGATCCGGCCGCATATCGTCGAGCGCGTGGTGGCGCGGCGCGGCGAGCTCCACTGGTTCACGCGCCTGGACGCGGCGAAGAGCGCGCTCCTCGTGATCGACATGCAGAACACGTTCTGCATGCCGGGCGCGCCGGGCGAGGTGCCGCTCGCGCGCGCCATCGTGCCGAGCATCAACCGCCTCGCCGCGCGCCTGCGCGCGCTCGGCGTGCCGGTGGTGTGGATCGTGCACGCCAACCGGCTGCACGAGGAGCGCAGCGACTGGGAGGTGTTCTTCAACCACGTGGTGCGCAACCCCGAGGTGCGCCGCCGCATGGCCGAGAGCCTCGCGCCCGAGCGCCAGAAGGTGTGGCACGAGCTCGAGGTCGCGCCGGGCGACATCACCGTGGTGAAGAATCGCTACAGCGCGCTCGCGCACGGCGCCTCGACCCTCGAGCGCGTGCTGCGCAACCTGGGCGTCGACACGGTGCTGGTGGCGGGCACCAAGACCAATGTCTGCTGCGACTCCACCGCGCGCGACGCCATGATGCTCGACTTCAAGGCGGTGCTCGTGTCCGACTGCTGCGCCGCGCTTTCCGACGACGAGCACCTCGCTTCCCTCGAGACCTTCATCCAGCAGTTCGGCGACGTGATGAGCGCCGACGAGGTGCTCGCCTCAATCGGCAAATAGCTCGGCGAGCTGCTCGCGCAGCCAGCGGTTGCCGGCATCGGCGTCGAAGCGCTCGTGCCAGTGCACCGCGACGGCTGCCGGAGGGATTGGCACCGGGGGCGGCAGCGCCTTGAGGCTCCAGCGGCGCTCGAACGCGCGCGCGACGCGCGCGGGCAGCGTCAGGATGAGGTCGGTGCGCTCGAGCACCATCGGGACGACCGTAAAGTGCGGCACCCGCAGCACGATGCGCGGTGCCGCTCCGGCGCGCTCGAGCGCCTCCTCGACCACGCGGTGGCCGCCGCGGTAGGTCACGAGAACGTGCGAGGCCTCGAGGAACTTCCTTTTGGTCAGCGTCGCGATCGGGTGATCGGCGCGCATCAGACAGAGGTACGGGTCGCTGAACAGCGCCTGCCGTCGCAGCGGGGGCCCGAGCGCCGGGAGAAAGCCTACCGCGAGGTCGATGCTGCCCGCGGTCAGCGCATCGGCCACGTGCTCGGGCTCGAGCGCCGGCGCCTCCAGGCGCACCCCGGGCGCGATGCGCCGCACCCGCTCCACCAGGGGCGGCAGGAACTCGATCTGGCCGAGATCCGACATGTAGAAGCGGAAGCCGCGCCCGGAGGTCGCCGGGTCGAAGCCCGGCCCATGCGCGAGCGCCGACTCGAGCAGCGCGAGCGCCTGGCGGACCGGCTCGGCGAGCTCGCGCGCGAAGGGCGTCGGCTCCATCCCCTGCGGGGTGCGCAGGAAAAGCGTGTCGCCAAACACCGAGCGCAGGCGGGCGAGCGCGTTCGAGCAGGCCGGCTGCGTGAGCGCGAGCTGCCCCGCGGCCGCCGTGACGCTGCGCGCGCGCAGCACGGCGTCGAAGACCCTGAGAAGGTTGAGGTCGAGGTCCCTTACATTCACGAGAGTGATTCATATCATGATGACCATCAATTTGACAAATAGCCGCGCGCAGGCAGAGGATGAGCGCTTCCCATGGAGCGCTCGTTCAAGCAAGAGGTCGCCAAGCTCAGGCTCGGCGAAGGCGAGACCTTCCACGGCGAGGGCATCCTCGCCGTGACCAAGGCGCTGCTGCAGTCGGGCGTGTCCTACGTCGGCGGCTACCAGGGGGCGCCGGTGTCGCACGTGATGGACGTGCTGAACGATGCGCGCGACATCCTCGACGAGCTCGGCGTGCACGTCGAGGCGAACGCGAACGAGGCCGGCGCCGCCGCGATGCTCGGTGCCTCGATCAATTACCCGATGCGCGGCGCGGTCGCGTTCAAGTCCACCGTCGGGACCAACGTGGCCTCCGATGCGCTCTCGAATCTTGCCTCGGCCGGCGTCAAGGGCGGCGCGCTCATCGTGCTCGGCGAGGACTACGGCGAAGGCGCCTCGATCATCCAGGAGCGCAGCCACGCGTTCGCCATGAAGTCGCAGATCTGGCTGCTCGACCCGCGGCCGAACCTGCCGAAGATCGTCGAGATGGTCGAGCAGGGATTCGAGCTCTCCGAGGCCTCGAGCACGCCGGTGATGCTCGAGCTGCGCATCCGCGCCTGCCACGTCCAGGGTAGCTTCAAGACCAGGCGGAACCAGGCGCCGCAGTTTTCCAGCAGATCCTTCCTCGAGAAGCCGGATTTCGACTTCGGACGCATCTGCCTGCCGCCCTCCACCTACGCACAGGAAAAGCAGAAGGTCGACGTGCGGTGGCCGGCCGCGGTTCGTTTCATCAAAGAAAAGAAATTGAATGAAATATTCCCGGGAGAGAGGTCCGAGGTCGGCATCATTTGCCAGGGCGGCATGTACAACGCCGTGATCCGCGCGCTGCAGATGCTGGAGCTTGCCGACGCCTTCGGCACCTCGCGCATTCCCATCTACTGCATGAATGTGACCTACCCGATGGTGCCGGAGGAAATAGCGGACTTTTGCAGAACCAAGGCCAGAGTCCTTGTCGTCGAGGAAGGCCAGCCTGCCTTCATCGAGGAGCAGG
This sequence comes from Burkholderiales bacterium, assembly GCA_035454645.1. Lineage (GTDB taxonomy): Bacteria > Pseudomonadota > Gammaproteobacteria > Burkholderiales > SG8-39 > SCGC-AG-212-J23. Next base: position 11,377 of record DATIGR010000116.1, on the reverse strand, counting down.
TGCTCGCAACCCTGCGCCGGCATGACGTGAACGCGGTAAAGCTGCACGGCAAGGACGTGCTGCCGATGGCGGGCGAATACACCGGCGAGGTGGTGCTGACCGGGGTATCGAAGTTCCTCGACCGTGCAGCGGCGCTCGACCCGATCGTTTCACTGAAGACAAGAGCGTCCGAGCTCCTCGCCGGCCTGCCCGCGCGTCCGCCCGGATTCTGCGTCGGCTGCCCGGAGCGGCCGGTATTCTCGGCGATGAAGGTGATCGAGAAGGAAGTCGGAAAATTCCACCTTTCCGGCGACATCGGCTGCCACACGTTCTCGACCCTGCCGCCGTTCAGCATCGGCAATACCGTGCTCGGCTACGGTCTGGGGCTCGCGTCGAACTCGGCGGTGCATCCGGCGCTCGGCAGGCGCACCGTGACCATGATGGGCGATGGCGGGTTCTGGCATAACGGCCTCACCTCGGGCATCGCCAACACCGTGTTCAACAAGAACGACGGCATCCTGGTGATCATGAAAAACGGCTACAGCTCGGCGACCGGGACGCAGGAGCTGCCGTCCTCGCCGCAGCACAGCGAATCCAAAGCCCCGGATATGAGCATTGAGCGCGCCCTGAAGGGGATCGGCGTCGGCTGGATGAAGACGGTGAACAACTACGACGTCGCCGCGGTGATGAAGACGCTGAAGGATGCGATGACCACGAAATACGACGGGCTGAAAGTCATCATCGCCGAGGGCGAGTGCCAGCTCGAGCGGCAGAGAAAGCTTCGTCCTCAAGTTGCAGAGAAATTGACGAAAGGAAAAAGGCATGTGCGCGTCAAATACGGCGTGGACGAGGACACGTGCACCGGCGACCACTCGTGCATCCGCCTCTCGGGCTGCCCGACGCTCACCATCAAGGACAATCCCGACCCGCTGCGCCGCGATCCGGTCGCCACCGTGATCGAAGGCTGCGTCGGCTGCGGGCTGTGCGGCGAGAACGCCCACGCCGCGGTGCTCTGCCCGTCTTTCTACCGAGCTGAAGTGATCCAGAACCCCACGTGGTGGGACAAGCTGTGGAACGGCAGTTCACCCAGGAAATAGAGTCTTTGCGTCTAGGGGACGGCCAGACCTTCCACGGCGAAGGAATCCTGGCGGTCACCAAGGCGCTGCTGCAATCGGGCGTTTCGTACGTCGGCGGCTACCAGGGCGCGCCGGTCTCGCACCTCCTCGACGTGATGGTCCAGGCGAAGGACTACCTCGACGAGCTCGGAGTGCACGTCGAGGCGTGCACGAGCGAGGCCTCGGCGGCGGCGATGCTCGGCGCCTCCATCAACTATCCCGCGCGCGGCGCCGTCACCTGGAAATCGATCGTCGGCACGAACGTCGCGGCAGATGCGCTTTCGTACCTCGCGAGCGCCGGGGTGATGGGGGGAACGCTGATCGTGCTCGGCGAGGACTACGGCGAGGGCGGCGTCGTGGCGCAGGAGCGCAGCCACGCCTTCGCCATGAAGTCGCTGATGTGGCTGCTCGACCCGCGGCCCAACCTCCCGACCATCGCCGACATGGTCGAGCGCGGCTTCGAGCTGTCCGAGGCGTCGAACACGCCGGTGATGATGGAGCTGCGGATCCGCGCCTGCCACGTGCGTGGCTCTTTCCAGGCGAAGGAAAACGTCGCGCCCGCGGTTTCGAGCAGGAACCGGCTGGACGGCCCACCCGAGGAGTTCATCTACGACCGCCTGGCGCACCCGCCCGCAACGTTCCGGCAGGAAAAGCTCAAGTCCGACGTGCGCCTACCGGCGGCACGAAGATTCATTGTTGAAAAGCATTTGAACGAAGTTTTCCCGGGGTCCGAGAAGGTCGGCATCATCGTTCAGGGCGGGCTCTATAACGGCCTGATGCGCGCGCTGCGCGTCCTCGGCCTCGCCGACGCGTTCGGCGCGAGCCGCCTGCCGATTCTTGCTCTGAACGTGGTCTATCCGCTGGTTCCCGAGGAAATCGTAGATTTTTCGAAAAGCAGAAAAGCCATTCTGATTCTCGAAGAAGGCCAGCCCGAGTTCATCGAGCAGGAGATCGCCACCTGCCTGCGCCGCGCCGACGTGCCGGCGAAGCTGCACGGCAAGGACTGCATGCACATGGCGGGCGAGTACAGCGTCGAGTCGCTCGTGCGCGGCCTGTCGCGCTTCCTGGCGCAGCATGCGCCCCACCTGGACACCTCGCCCGGCTCCGCGTGGTTGAAATCGGTTCAGGAATCCAAGGAGAAGGCGTCCTCATTTCTCGGCGCGCTTCCCGTGCGCCCGCCGACTTTCTGCGTCGGCTGCCCCGAGCGGCCGGTGTTCTCGGCGATGAAGCTGGTGGCGAAGGACCTCGGGCGGCCGCACGTGTCGATGGATGTCGGCTGCCACGCGTTCGCGAGCTTCGAGCCTTTCTCGCAGGGCAATACGCTGCTCGGCTACGGCATGAGCCTCGCCGCGGCCGCGGGGGTCGCGCCGATGCAGGCGAAGCGCCCGGTGGCGGTGATGGGCGACGGCGGCTTCTGGCACAACGGCCTGCTTTCGGGCGTGGCGTCCAGCCTCATGAACAAGGGCGACGGGGTGCTCCTCATCATGAAGAACGGCTACGCCTCGGCCACCGGCACGCAGGAGCTGCTGTCCTCGCCGCCCGAGGAGGCGCGCAGGGTGGCGCTCGGCCAGAGCGCGGCCGGCGCGGACCGCACGATCGAGAACACGCTGCGCGGCCTGGGCGTGAAGTGGCTGCGCACCGTGAACAACTACGACGTCGCCGCGATGGCGCAGACCTACCGCGAGGCGATGACCACGCGCCAGCAGGGCCTCAAGGTGATCGTCGCCGAGGGCGAGTGCCAGCTCGAGCGCCAGCGAAGACTGAAACCGGAAACGGCAAAGCGCCTTTCCCGGGGTGAACGTACCGCGAGAGTCAAATACGGCGTCGACGAGGACACCTGCACCGGCGACCACTCGTGCATCAGGCTCTCGGGCTGCCCGACGCTCACGGTGAAGGACAACCCGGATCCGCTGCGCCGCGACCCGGTCGCGACGGTGATCGATGGCTGCGTCGGCTGCGGGCTGTGCGGCGAGAACGCGCACGCCGCGGTGCTCTGCCCGTCCTTCTACCGAGCTGAAGTGATCCAGAACCCCTCCGTGTGGGACAAGCTCCTGCAAAAGCTATGAACCTCCCGGACCGGCCGATCACCATCCTGATCGCCGCGCTCGGCGGCGAGGGCGGCGGCGTGATGGCCGACTGGCTGATGGAAGCCGCGACGCAGGCCGGCTACCCGGCGCAGGCCACCTCGATTCCCGGCGTCGCACAGCGCACCGGCGCGACGACCTATTACCTGGAGATCTTTCCTCTCAGCAAAGAAGAACTGGGGGGCAAGGAACCGGTGCTCTCCCTCACGCCCAGTCCCGGCAACGTGGACGTGATGGTCGCCTCGGAGCTCGTCGAGGCCGGGCGCGCGATGCTGAACGGGTTCGTCAGCCCCGAGCGCACCACGCTCATCGCCTCCACCCACCGCATCTACGCCACGGTCGAGAAGATGCAGATGGCCGACGGGCGCTTCGACTCGGGCCGCGTGCTCGAGGCGGCGGAAAAGCTCGCCAAGCGCGCGGTGCTTTTCGACATGCGCGCCTTGGCGCAGGAAAGCGGCACGGTGATCAACGCGGTGCTGTTCGGCGCCATGGCGGGAAGCGGCGTGCTGCCGCTTTCGCGCGAGTCCTGCGAGCAGGCGATCCGCCGCGGCGGCCGCGGCGCCGAGGCGAGCCTGCGCGGCTTCGCCGCCGGCTGCGAGATTGCCGCGCGCGAGCGCCCGGCGCCCGCGGCCGAGCCGCCGCCGAGGCGCGCGACCGAACTGAAGGAGATCATCCATCTGGGCATCGAACGGCTGCAGGACTATCAGGGCGAGCGCTACGTCGAGCTCTACCGCAAGCGCATCGAGCCGTTCCTCAAGGCAGACGCACGGCTTGCCGCGGACGTCGCGCGGCACCTGGCGCTCTGGATGGCCTACGAGGACATCATCCGGGTCGCCGATCTGAAAACGCGCGCTTCGCGCTTCGCGCGGGTGAGAAGGGAGGTCGGCGCGAAGCCCGGCGAGCCGGTGGTGGTGATCGACTACCTCAAGCCCGGCATCGAGGAGTTCGCGTCCGTCCTGCCGCACGCTCTTGGAAAAAAGCTTGTCGCGTGGGCCGAGCGCCGCGGAAAGCTGGACGCGTACAACATCGGCTTGCATGTCCGCACCTCGGGCGTTTTCGGCTACCTGCTCGTGCGCAGCCTCGCCTGCCTGCGCCCGTTGCGGCCGATGAGCTACCGTTACCGGGAAGAGCAGCAGCTCATCGAGCGCTGGCTCGGGCTGGTCGCCGACGCCGCCAAGCGGGACGCCGAGCTCGCGCGCGAGATCGCGGAATGCGCGCGCCTCATCAAGGGTTACGGCGAGACCCATCGGCGCGGGAAGAGCAACTTTCTCGCGATCCTCGACGCGCTGGTCGAGAACCCCGCCACCGCCGGCGCGCGCGAGCAGGCGGCCGCGATCCGCAAGGCGCGCGAAGCGGCGCTCGCCGACCCCGAGGGCCAGGCGCTCGGAAAGACGCTGGGAAAGCCCGTGGCCTGGCTCAAACCCGTAAAATCCGTCGTTTCAGGAAAAACCCATGGCTAGCGTCCCGCAACCCAACGTCGGTTCCGCGCGGCAGGAACTCTACCGCCGCATGGACAAGAGCAACCTCGCGCCTCTCTGGGAGGTGCTGCACAACCTCATCCCGAACGAGCCGTCGACGCCGTGCAAGCCGGCGCTCTGGAAGTACCGCGACGCGCGGCCCTATCTGATGGAAGCCGGCAAGCTGATCACCGCCAAGGAGGCGATCCGGCGCGTGCTGATCCTCGAGAACCCGGGGATGCGCGGCGAGTCGTGCATCACGCAGAGCCTGTATGCCGGCCTGCAGCTCATCCTGCCCGGCGAGATCGCCCCCAGCCACCGCCACTCGCAGTCGGCGCTGCGCTTCATCGTCGAGGGCTCGGGCGCCTACACCGCGGTCGACGGCGAGCGCACCACGATGCGCCCCGGCGACTTCATCATCACCCCGTCGTGGACCTGGCATGACCACGGCAACCCGGGCGGCGAGCCGGTGGTATGGATGGACGGCCTCGACATCCGCATCGTGCAGACCTTCGCCGCGCAGTTCCACGAGGTCTACTCGGAGGACGTGCAGCCGGTCGCGCGCAGCGAAGGCTCGTCGGTCGCGCGCTTCGGGCAGGGGCTCGTCCCGCTCGGCGCGCCGGCGCCCTTCGGCAGGACCTCGCCGATCTTCAACTACCCGTACGAGCGCAGCCGCGACTCGCTGGCGAAGATCGCGCGCGACGAGGCGCCCGACCCCTGCCACGGATGGAAGATGGAGTTCATCAACCCGCTGACCGGCGGCCACGCGATGCCGACGATCGCGGCGTTCATCCAGCTTCTGCCGAAGGGCTTCAAGACCAGCCCGTACCGCTGCACCGATGGAACCGTTTTTTCCGTCGTGGAAGGAAACGGAACCGCCACGGTGGGCGGGGAGACATTCGCTTTCGAGCCGCGCGACACCTTCGTCGTGCCTTCCTGGTATCCCCTGGTGCTCGAGACGAAGGGCGAAACGGTCCTGTTCTCCTTCTCGGACCGCCCGGGCCAGGAAGCGATGGGGCTGTGGAGAGAAAAGCGGGGATGAACGCCCCGGACAAGCCCTCCCTCAGCCAGCTGTACAACAACCGCGAGCTGGTCCCCGATCACCCGCAGTACCTCGCGCGCTGGACGGAGCTTTCGGCGCGCGCGCGCAGCACCATGACATGCTACCTCGACCGCCGCTACGGTGACGCGCCGGGCGAGACGGTCGACATCTTCCCGGCGCGCAAGGGCGACGGCAGCTGCATGATGTTCATCCACGGCGGCTACTGGCGCGCGCTCGACAAGAGCGACTTCTCGTTTCTCGCCCCGGCCTGGGTCGACGCCGGCGTGTCGCTCGCGGTGGTGAACTACGATCTCTGCCCGCGCGTGGCGATGGAGGAGATCGTGCGCCAGATGCTGCGCGCGAGCCGCTGGCTGTGGCTCCACGCCGAAGAGTTCGGCATGGACCCGGACCGCCTCCATGTCGCCGGCCACTCGGCCGGCGGGCACCTCAGCGCGATGCTGATGTGCGCGCTCTGGCCCGCGTTCGACCGCGCGCTGCCAAAGGACCTGTGGAAGGGCGGCCTCGCCATCAGCGGTCTGTACGACCTGCGGCCGCTGCTGGAGGTGGAATGGCTGAACGTCGACCTGCGCCTCGACCAGGCGGCCGCGCTCAAGCTCTCGCCGGCTTTCCTGCCGCCGGCAACGCGCGCCCCGGTGATGACCTGCGTCGGCGGCGACGAGTCGAGCGAGTTCCTGCGGCAGAATGCGCTCCTCGGCGGCCGCTGGCGCGCGGCGTTCGCCGGCGACATCCCGATGCCCGGCAAGCATCATTTCTCGGTGATGGACGGCCTCGCCGATCAGAAGAGCGCGCTCTTTGCCGGCGCGCGCCGTCTCATGAAGCTGGACCAATGAACGAATACCTCGCGCCCGGCCGCTATATCGACAGCTCGCACCCGGCCGTCATCGCTTTCACGGAAGAAAACGTCAAGGGAGAAACCGAGAGAGAACGATCGGTATCCCTGTACTACGCGGTGCGCGACAAGATCCGCTACAACCCGTTCCTCGACTTCACCGACAAGAACGTGTTCCGCGCCTCGGCGGTGCTCGAGGCCGGCCAGGGGTTCTGCGTCGGCAAGGCATCGCTGCTCGCCGCGTGCGCGCGCGCCGCGGGCATCGAGGCGCGCGTCGGCTTCGCCGACGTGAAGAACCATCTCACCACGCCGCGCCTCGCCGAGACGATGGGCAGCGACCTCTTCGTCTACCACGGCTACACAGAGATGCGCATCGACGGCAGTTGGGTGAAAGCGACGCCGGCCTTCAACCTCGCGCTGTGCACGCGCTTCCGCGTCAAGCCGCTCGAGTTCGACGGCCGCGAGGACTCGATCTTCCATCCGTTCGACGAGGACGATCGCCGCCACATGGAGTATCTGCGCGATCGCGGGGTCTACGCCGACGTGCCGGTCGACGAGATCCAGAAGACTTTCCGCGAGGCCTATCCCAGGTTCTACGGTCTGGGGAAGGACGCGGCCAAGGAAACCTTCGGCTGAGGGAACTCCTCGAAGCGAGCTTCCGTGCCGCGGTCGCGGCCGCTGATCCCCTGAAGATCCTCGGCGCGCATCTGCCGGCGCCGCCGAAGGGCCGCACCTTCGTCGCCGCCGCCGGCAAGGCCGCCGCCTCGATGGCTCTCGCGGTCGAGCAGAATTGGTCCGGACCCTTGGAAGGCATCGCGGTCACGCGCTACCAGCACGGCCTGCCCACCCGGCACATCCGCGTCGTCGAGGCCGGGCACCCGGTGCCCGACGAAGGCGGCGAGAACGCCGCAAGAGAAATTCTTCGAAGGGTGAAAAAGCTGGAACCCGATGACCTGCTTCTCGCCTTGATTTCGGGCGGCGGCTCGAGCCTTCTTTCGCTGCCCGCTCCCGGCGTCTCCATGGCGGAATTGAAGAGTCTGACCGAAAAGCTGCTGCGCAGCGGCGCCGACATCCGCGAGATGAACACCGTGCGCAAGCATCTCTCGGCGATCGCCGGCGGGCGCCTCGCCGCCGCCTCGCGCGCGCCGGCAGTTGCGCTCATCATCTCGGACGTGGTCGGAGACGACCCGACGCACATCGCCTCCGGGCCGTGCACCGCGGACCCCACGACGATCGAGGACGCCAGGGCAATCCTCGCCAAGTACCGGATCTCCTATGACGGGCCGTTTTCCGAAAGCCCCAAGTCCGTGCACGCGCAAAACAAGGTGATCGCGACCGCGCGCCGCTCGCTGGAAGCCGCGGCCGGGGTCTTCCGGAAGAAGAACATCCGGCCGGTGGTCCTCGGCGACACGATCACCGGCGAAGCGCGCGAGGTGGGGCGTGAGCAGGCGCGCCTCGCGCGCGAGACCAGAGGCCCCGCGGCGATCATCTCGGGCGGCGAATGCACGGTAACGCTCGAAAACGAGGGCGGCCGCGGCGGGCGCTGCAGCGAGTTCCTGCTTGCGCTCGGAATCGAAAACCCGGACGTCTGGGCGATCGCCGCCGACACCGACGGCATCGACGGCAGCGAGGACAACGCGGGAGCAGTGTGGTCGCCGGACTGCGCGCGGCAGCCCGGCGCAAGGGAATCGCTCGAGCGGCACGACAGCTACGGTTTCTTCAGCGCGGCGGGAGCGCTCGTCATGACCGGCCCCACGCGCACCAACGTCAACGACTATCGCGCAATCCTCGTTCCCTAGAAAGCGATACTGGAACCCGATCGACAGGATGTCGACTTCGGAATCCTCGAGCTGCTCCCATTCGCCGCGCACCGCCAGCTTCGGCGTGATGTTGAACAGGGCGCCGAAGCCGAAATGGAGCTCATTGCCCTCTTCGGTCCTGTCGGGCACCCCGAGGAGCGAGCTGGTGAGTTTCTGCTTCGTGTAGACGACGCCCAGCTTACCGAACAGCACAAAGCGCTCGCCGCGCCCAGCGCGCGGGTGCTCACGGAAATCTCGCCCCAGTCGCCATAGGTCATTTCGAGCGCGAAATTGCGGTCAAACATGTAGCCGGCGAAAATCTTCCACGACGTGTCCCTGGTGTCGCAGGCAAATCGCGGGACGCAATCGCCGCCGGCGTCCATCTCTCCGACGCTGCCGCCGAAGTAGTAGCCGCTCTCCGGCTGCGCTTGTGCCGGAACCATGCAAGGCGGAAGTAGCGAGACTGCGGCCAGCAGGCCCGCCGCCGCCGCTTTTCGATATTCCACGGCTACCCCCCGAGTCCGGCGGGAAAGGCTAGTCAAGCCGAGGGCGGGCGGTCAAGCGCCCCCGGCACCGATCAGCGTGTCGTCTTGGTAAGCCCGGCGTCGATGACGAGCATATGGCCGGTGACCCAGCGCGCCTCGTCGCTCGCGAGGTAGACCGCGCCCCAGGCGACGTCCCACCCCGTGCCCTCGGTGCCGAGCGGCGAAGCTTTCATGCGGCGCTCGCGCGCCTCGGCCCCGAGGCGCTCGACCATCGGCGTCCACACCTGCCCGGGCGCGATGCCGTTCACGCGGATGCCCTTGGGACCGAGCTGCACCGCAAGGCTCGTGACCAGGCCGATCACGCCGGCCTTGGCCGCCGCGTAGGCGGTACGGCCGTGGCCGACCATGGCCGCAATCGAGGACACGCAGGTGATCGCGCCGCACCCGCGCTTCTCCATCGCCGGCACCGCGGCCTGCGTGGCGAGGAACATCGTCTTGAGATCCACCGCCATGATGCGGTCCCACTCCTGCTCGGTGGTTTCCATGAGATCGAGCCGCGACTCGATGCCGACGTTGTTGTGCAGGATGTCGAGCCCGCCCCAGCGCGACACCGCTTCCTCCACCATGGCCGCGCACGCGGATGCGCGCGTCACGTCGGCGGCGAAGGCACGGCCGATGTTGCCTTCATCAGTGATTGTCTTGACTGTTTCTTCCGCGCGTGCGACGTCGGTGTCGACGCAAAGAACCTTGGCCCCCTCGCGGGCGAAGAGGATCGCCGTCGCCTTGCCGTTGCCGAGCCCCGGCCCCCGCGACCCGGCCCCGGTGACGATCGCGACTTTGTTCTTTAGGCGCTCACCCATGCGACTGGACTTCCGATTCTAAGGCGCAGCCGCCGGGCGGCGCTGCGGCGTGGCGAGGCGATCTCCACGAGTCCCATGCTGTTCTCGTACCAGAACGGACCGCGAGCAGCCTCGAAGGTGCGCGCGTACGGCAGCGTCCTCCCGCCCGCGCGCAGGCGCCACTGCGTCCCGAACCTTCTCAGGCCGGTCACCGCGTTGCCGTAGTGGTCGATGTAGATGACGCGGGCGAGCTCCTCGTCCCCGAGGAGGACGTCGGGCGCCTTCTTCGGAGCAAGCCAGCCTCGCGGCACCCGGGTCGCGAGCGCTGCAGCAACGGGCGCAAAGAGATCGCGCCCGTGAAAAGATGAGGTCAACCGCTGCGGGTGCCAGGCGATCCGAAAGCACCGGCGTCTGCGTGCCCGCTGCCACACCAGAGAGAAGAGCCCATTGTCCGGGCCGACGAAGCGCCGGCCGTCGGCTTGCACCACGATGGCGTCGCGCCTGCCGCCGACGCCGGGATCGACGAGCGCCAGGAATATTGCGTTGGAGGGGAATTCTCCCGCCAGAGCAGCCAGCAGGTGCGCCCCCGGCTCGATGCCGAAGTCGGGTGCATCGTGCAGCGCGTCGATGAGCGTCGCGCGCGGCGCTCGCGCGGCAAGGACTGCCTTGAGTTGACCTACGTAGAGGTCTCGGGGCCCGAAATCCGTGAAGAGAACAATCAGGCGGCTTTGGCCGCTTTGGTCTCGTCGGTCGTCTTCTGCTCGCCCGTCTTCTCGCCCTTCTTCTTCTTTTCCTCGGGCTTGGGCTCGGGCGACCCCTCGGGCCGGTCCATCAGCGTGACGAGCGCCATGGGGGCGTTGTCGCCGTTGCGGAAGCCGATCTTCAGGATGCGCAGGTAGCCGCCGTTGCGCTTGGCGTAGCGCGGGCCGAGATCGTCGAACAGCTTCTCGACGATGCCGCGGTCGCGCAGGCGATCGAAGGCGAGGCGGCGGTTGGCGAGCGAGGGCCTCTTGCCCAGCGTGATCATCGGCTCGACCACGCGGCGCAGCTCCTTCGCCTTGGGCAGCGTGGTGCGGATCTCCTCGTGCCGCAGGAGCGACACGGTCATGTTCCGCAGCATCGCGAGCCGGTGGCTCGAGGTGCGGTTGAGTTTCCGGAGGCCGTGCGCGTGGCGCATGCGAATTTTCCTTTAGGAGCGATGCTCCAGGCCGGCGGGAGGCCAGTTCTCGAGCTTCATTCCGAGGGTCAGACCGCGGGAGGCGAGCACTTCCTTGATCTCGTTGAGCGACTTGCGCCCGAGGTTGGGCGTCTTGAGGAGCTCGGTCTCGGTGCGCTGGATGAGGTCGCCGATGTAGTAGATGTTCTCGGCCTTGAGGCAGTTCGCCGAGCGCACGGTGAGCTCGAGGTCGTCCACCGGCCGCAGCAGGATCGGGTCGACCGCGGGCGACTTCGGCTGCTCGGTCGGCATCGCGGTGCCTTCGAGCTGCGCGAACACCGAGAGCTGGTCGACGAGCACGCGCGCCGCGTAGCGGATCGCTTCCTCGGGCTCGATCGCGCCGTTGGTCTCGATGTCCATGATCAGCTTGTCGAGGTCGGTGCGCTGCTCGACGCGCGCGGACTCGACCGAGTAGGACACGCGGCGCACCGGACTGAAGGACGCGTCCAGGATGATCCGGCCGATGCCCTTGGTCTCCTCGGGCAGATAGCGCATGTTGCCGGGCACGTAA
>DATIGR010000115.1:0-24555 GCA_035454645.1 Burkholderiales bacterium | reverse complement strand
GCTGCCTCCCATCGCAACCCCACACAAGGGAGCAGCACATGAAACGGATTTTCAGGCTTGCCGTCCAGGCTTACGCAGCCGCGCAAGAGGAGCGCGCCCGGGCCCAGCTCGTGTCGCGGCTCGACGAGCGCACTTTGCGCGATATCGGCCTTGAGCACGAAGCGAACCGCGCGCGCGAGCGCACCCGGATCGCCATGCGCTTCGCGGGGTACTGATATGAAAAGAGACATCGATCTTAAGGACGAATACGTGGTCCACGGCTCGCTCGGCATGACGCGCGGCAGCGTGCTGCGCATCGAGGACGGGCGGGACATGGTGATCTACGTCTGGGAAGGCGGGATCTGGCTGACCCAGGAAGGCGATCGCCGCGACCGCTACCTCGGAGCCGGCGACTTCTTCCGGGTGGAGCGCGACGGCGTCACGCTCGCCCAGGCGACGGAGCGCAGCGCCGTCTCGCTGACCGCGCCGCAGCCCGAGCGCTACGCCAAGCGCGTCGCCATGACGAAGGCGGGCACCGGCATCCGGGCCGAGCTCTACTCGAACCCCGAAGAGGCGCCCGGCTTCTGGGCGCGGCTCTTTGCGCCCAACGCCCGGCCCACCCGCGCCGCGCTCTGATTTCCAACCCAAGGAGGAACCATGCAAGTCAGCCCGCAGCATCTCGACACCCGCCGCTACGCCAAGTGCATCGAGGTCTCCAAGCGCATCCGCTGGGACATCGACCAGGACGTGATCCGCGGCCGGACTTTCGATCTTGCCCGCACCTTCCTGCCCGACGGTCTGTCGATGGCGCCCAAAGTCGCTTTTCGCAGCGACGCGGAGCGCCGCTTCTACAGCCAGATCCAGGGCCGCACCTACGCCAACATGTTCGGCCTGGTCGAGCGCTTCATCGGCGCCAAGGTCCTCGAAGTGAGCCGCGAGCACTGGCTCGGCGACCAGGTGGCGCTGGAGGCGCTGGTGCGCTTCACCGACGAGGAGCTCAAGCACCAGGAGCTGTTCCGCCGCCTCGAGAGCATGGCCGCCGCCGGCATGCCCGCCGGCTACAGCTTCCTGCCGCAGCCGAACGAGGTGGCCGGCGTGGTGCTTTCCAAGTCCACCTGGGCGGTGCTCGCGCTTACCTGCCTGATCGAGCTGTTCACCCAGGCGCACTACCGCGAGAGCATCGACGGCGCCGGCGGTCTGTGCCCGCTGTGGAATGACGTGTTCCTGTTCCACTGGAAGGAGGAGTCGCAGCACGCGATCCTCGACGAGCTCGAGTGGATGCGCGAGAACTCCAGGCTCACCGCGGAGCAGCGCGACGCGGCGGTGGATGACCTCATCGCCCTCGCGGGCGCAGTGGACGGGATTCTCCAGGCGCAGGCGCAGTCGGACGCGGCGTACTTCGTCGCCGTCACGGGGGCGCCCAACGCCGAGGAGATCCGCAAGGGCTTTCTCGCCGGCTACCGCTACCAGTACATCGTCTCGGGCGTCCAGGACAAGCGCTTCGGCGAGATCCTCGGCGGGATGATCACCCCGGCGCAGGGCGAGCGCATCGGCGCCGCGCTCAAGCCGATCCTGGAGGGGTGATGCGGCTGCGTCGGCTCACGCCGGGCGACGCGGACGAGGTGCAGGCGTTCGTGCGCGGGCTGTCGTCGCGCTCGCGCTACGAACGCTTCTTCACCCCGGTCGCGGAGCTTTCCCCGAAGCAGCTCGAGCGCATCACCGCGGGCGCGGGCTTCAGCATCGGCGCCTTCGACGCCGCCGGCCGGCTGGTCGGCCTCGCCGAGTACGCCCGCTCGGGCGGCGGCGAGGCCGAGTTCGGCATCGTGATCGCGGACGACTGCCAGGGGCGGGGGCTCGGCGCCGAGTTGGTCGGCGCGCTGCTCGAGCACGCGAAGCGCTCGGGGATCGAGCGCCTCGCCGGGGTCACCCGCGCCCGCAACCGGGCAATGCGCCTGCTCGCGCGCCGGCTCGGGTTCGGCGTACAGCCCGACGAGGACCCCGACCTCGTACGCATGGAACTGGCGCTCGCCGCATGAACACGTACGAACGCGCATGGGCGAGCCTCCGGCTGCAGCGCGGCGACGCACGCGCGCTCGCAGCCGCCGCGGTGGCGGCGCAACCCGAAGCGCTCGCGCCGCGGCTGCTCGAGGCGGCGCTCCTCGTGACCAGCCGCTACGTGCACGACTTCGAGGCCGCGGGACGGGCCTACGACCGCTTGCGCGACCTCCCGATGAGCGGGCGAGAGCGCGCGCATACCTCGGCGCTCCAGGCGGCGGTGGACGGGGACTACGAGCTCGCCTGCCTTGTCTATGACCGGATCCTCCTCACCACACCGACCGACGCGCTGGCGCTCTGGACGGCGCAGCTCATGGACTACTACCTCGGCAATGCCGCGGCAATGCGCGAGCGCTCCGGCCGCGTGCTCGCCGGCTGGTCGGTCGACATGCCGGGCTATCACGCCGTGCTTTCGATGCATGCCTTCGCGCTCCAGGAATGCGGCGACTATGGCGCCGCCGAAGAAGCCGCGCTGCGCGCGCTCGAGCTCGAGCCGCGCGACCTGCGCGCGCAGCACACCCTGATGCATGTCTACGAGATGGTCGGCCAGCCGGAGGAAGGCATGCGCTGGGCCGGCCGGCACGCCTCCCAGTGGTGCGGCGACGCCGCGGTCGCGCACCACCTGTGGTGGCACACGGCCCTCTTCATGACGGCGCTCGAGCGCCCGCAGGGAGCGCTGGCGATCTACGACCTGCGGCTGCAGCAGGACTCGCTCTCCGGGATGATCGACGCTTCCGCGCTCCTGTGGCGCCTGCACCTCGAGCGCTTCGACGTCGGCGCACGCTTCGCCACGCTCGCCGGCCGCTGGGCGGCGCACGCCGAGGACGCGTACTGCGCGTTCAACGACCTGCACGCGATGATGGCCTTCGCCGGCGCCGAGCGCTGGGATCTCGCGCAGCGCCTGCTCGCGGCGCAGGAGCGCAGGATCGGCCGCCCGGGCGCCAACCGCGACATGACGCGCCTCGTCGGCTACCCGGCGTGCCGCGCGCTGCTCGCCTTCGGCCGCGGCGACTTCCGGACCGCGGAGGCGCTGCTGCGCTCGCTGCCCCCCGTCGCGCACCGCATCGGCGGCAGCCACGCCCAACGCGACGTGCTTCAGCTCACCCGCGCCGCCGCGCTCGCGCAGCGCTCGTCCACACGCACAGGAGCAACGAATGTCTTCGCTTTGCCGCAACGCCTTGCCGCAGCTTAGCGGGGGATTCTTCGTCACCGACGGGGGCATCGAGACCACCCGGGTCTACCATGCCCTGCGTTGAGGTGCGCGGACGCCGCGTCGAGTACCTCGACGCGGGAAGCGGCGATCCGGTGGTGCTGCTGCACAGCTCGGCCTCGTCCGCCGCGCAGTGGCGCGCGCTCGCTGCGCAGCTGAGCGACCGCTACCGGGTGCTCGCGCCCGACCTCTACGGCTACGGCGCGAGCGCGCGCTGGCCGGGGCACGCCGCCTTCACCCTCGCGCATGAAGCGGAGATCGTGCACGCGCTGCTCGACCGGGTTGGCGCGCAGGCGCATCTCGTCGGGCACTCGTACGGCGGCGCGGTGGCGCTGCACGCGGCGCGCACGCGGGGCGGCCGGTTCCGCAGCCTCGTCCTGATCGAACCGGTGGCGTTCTACCTGCTCGCCGACCGGGCGGAGATTGCCGCGGTGGCGGAAGGCGTGCGGCGCGCCGTCGCGAGCGGCGACTACCTGGGCGGCTGCCGCGACTTCTACGAATACTGGAGCGGCGCCGGCAGCTGGGATTCAGTCCCGGCGGCCAAGCGCGAGGCGATGGCGCCGCTGATGGCGAAAGTCGCGATCGAGTTCCATGCCGCTTTCACCGAGCCGGCGGGCCTCGCCGACCATCGCCGCATTGCCGCGCCCACGCTTCTCGTGCTCGGCGAGCGCTCGCCGCAGCCCGCGCGGCGCATCTGCGAGCTGCTCGCCGCGACGCTGCCGCAGGCGCGGCTGCGTATCGTCGATGGCGCCGGCCATATGTCGCCGATGACCCATCGCGACGCGGTCAACACGCTCGTCGCGGAGCACCTTTCATCCCAACTCGAAGAGGTTTTGAGCTAGGAAAAGGGGTCAGGACCCTTTTTCGCGCAGCTGCGCGTAGCTCGTCGGGAAAAGGGTCCTGACCCCTTTTCCCAGCTCGAATTTTTACTGCTGTCCCTGCAGCGCGGCGATGCGCGCCTCGATCGGCGGGTGGCTCGCGAGCAGGCCGAGGAAGCGCGAGCGGCTCTGGTTGATGCCGTGGGCCTCGAACGCCTGCGGCATCTCGCCCGCCGGCACCCCGCCCAGGCGCGCGAGCGCGTTGATCATCGGCCGCGGCGTGCCCATCAGCTCGGCCGAGCCGCGGTCGGCGCGGAACTCGCGCCGGCGCGAGAACCACGCGACGATCATCGACGCGAGGATGCCGAGCACGATCTGGGCGACGAGCGAGGTGATGAAGAAGCCCGGCCCGACGCCGCGCTCGGTGCGGAAGATCGCCTTGTCGACGATCATGCCGATGATGCGCGAGAGGAAGATCACGAAGGTGTTCACCACGCCCTGAATCAGGGTGAGGGTGACCATGTCGCCGTTGGCGACGTGCGCGACCTCGTGGCCGAGCACTGCCTCGACCTCCTCCTTGTTCATCGACTGGAGCAGCCCGGTCGACACCGCCACCAGCGCCGAGTTCTTGAACGCGCCGGTCGCGAAGGCGTTGGGCGCGCCCTCGAAGATCGCGACTTCCGGCATGCCGATGCCGGCCTGCTGCGAGAGCTTGCGCACCGTCTCCACCAGCCAGTATTCGGTCGAGCCCTCGGAGCCGTCGACGACATGCGCCCCGGTGCTCATCTTTGCCATGGGCTTGGAGATGAGGAGCGAGATAATCGAGCCGGCGAAGCCGATCACCGCGGAGAACACGAGCAGCGCGCCGTAGTCGATGCCTTCCGCCGTCAGCCAACGGTCGAGGCCGAAGACGCTGACGACCACCGACAGCACCACCAGGACGGCGATGTTCGTCGCGAGGAACAGGAAGATGCGCTTCATGGACGGTTATTCTCCTTTGTCGGGCCTTAGATGAGGACTCACCCCGAAAGTTTCAAGATTGACCGCGCGCCCTTCTCGGCGATGACGTAGGTCGGCGCGTTGGTATTCCCGGACGTGATGCGGGGGAATATGGAGGCGTCGATCACGCGCAGGCGCTCGATCCCGCGCACCCGCAGCTCGTCGTCCACCACCGCCATCGGGTCGTTCCCCATCTTGCAGGTGCCGACCGGGTGGAAGATGGTGGTGCCGAGCTCTCCCGCCGCCCTTTCCAAATCGGAATCTTTTTCCACTGAAAGTCCAGGGCGATACTCCTCCGGCTCGTATTTCGCCAACGCCTTGGCAGACATGATGCGGCGCGTAAACCGCATCGCATCCACGGCGACCCGCCGGTCTTCTTCTTCCTTCAAATAGTTGAGCCTTATTTCAGGATACTGCGCGGGGTCGGGCGACTTGATGCGCACCCAGCCGCGCGAGGCCGGGCGCAGGTTGCACACGCTCGGCGTGATCGCCGGGAAGCTGTGCAGCGGGTCGCCGAACTTGTCGAGCGACAGCGGCTGCACGTGCCACTCGATGTTCGGCGTGGGCTGAGACGGGTCGCTCTTCGCGAACGCCCCCGCCTGCGACGGCGGCATGGTCAGCGGCCCGGTGCGCCACACCAGGTACTCGAGCGCCATCGCCGCCTTGCCCCACAGGCTGTTGGCGGCCTGGTTCAGCGTCTTAACGTTCTTCACCTTGTACTGCATGCGGATCTGCAGGTGGTCGTGCAGGTTCTCGCCCACGCCGGGCAGGTGGGAGACGGGGTTTATTCCAAAGCGCTTCAAAAGATCTGCATTTCCGATTCCCGATAGCTGCAAAAGCTGCGGCGAGCCTATGGCGCCGGCGGCCAGGATGGTTTCCCGGGTCGCTTGCACGCTGAACTTCTGGTCGCGATGCTTGAATTCGACGCCCTTGCAGGTCTTCCCCTCGAATTGCAGCCTGGAAACCAAGGCGCCGGTCGTCACCGTCAGATTCGGCCGGCGCATGACCGGGCGCAGGAAGGCGTGGGTCGCGCTCCAGCGCCGGCCGCGGCGCTGGTTCATCTGGAAGTAGGCGCAGCCGAAGTTGTCGCCGCGGTTGAATACCCTGACCGGCGGGATGCCGCACTCGGCGGCGGCCTCGCGCCAGGCGTCGATGATCTCCCAGCGCACCCTCGGGTCCTCGACGCGCAGCTCGCCGCCCGTGCCGTAGCCGTCGACCGCGCCGTGCTCGTAATCCTCGAGGGAAAGGAACAGGGGCAGGACCTCGTCCCAGGACCAGCCGCGGTTGCCGAGCGCGGCCCAGTGGTCCCAGTCCTCCTTCTGCCCGCGCATGTAGATCATGGCGTTGATCGAGGAGCAGCCGCCGAGCACGCGGCCGCGGGCGTAGTGGATCGAGCGCCCGGCGAGGTGCGCGTCGGGCTCGGTCTTGTAGCACCAGTCGGTGCGCGGGTTGGCGATGGTGTAGAGGTAGCCGACCGGGATGTCGATCCAGAACCAGTCGTCGCGCCCGCCCGCCTCGAGCAGGAGGACTTTTTTCTCGGGATTCCTGCTCAGCCGGTTGGCAAGAAGGCAGCCGGCGCTGCCAGCGCCCACGATTACATAGTCGAATGCGCCGAAGTTCTGCAGGTTCGCTCCCCCGGCGCTATTGTAACGAGCGTGACCGGCAACCTGGACAAGGAGCTCGCCGAAGCGCTCGAGGCGGCGCGGCAGGCCCATTTCGACCCGAGCGGCGCGGTCTGCGACTACACGGCGCTCGCGCGCTCGGGCGAGCGGGAGCGCCTCGCGGCCTGCCTGTTCGAGCTCGCCGGCTTCGACATCAAGCGCGCGCAGATTCCGTCCCAGCTCGCGTTCTGGGTCAACGTCTTCAATGCCGGTGTGCTGCGCGACGCGCGCGAGCTCGAAACGGCCCGCGGCGTGCGCGAGGTGGAGGGCTTCTTCGAGCGCTCGCGGCTGCGCATCGGCGAGCATTCCTATTCGCTCGACGACATCGAGCACGGCCTGCTGCGCGGCAACGTCGCCAAGCCGGGGCGCTCGCGGCCGCCGATGGAGCGCGGCGACCCGCGCCTGGAGTACATGCCGATCGTGTTCGAGGAGCGCATGCACTTCGCGCTGCACTCGGCGTGCCGCTCCTCGCCGCCGCTGCGCGCGTTCGACGGCGGCAAGCTCGACCGGCAGCTCGAGGCGGCGAGCGCCGACTACATCCGGCGCAACGTGCGCGTCGAGCGCCAGGGCGCGGTGCTCTTTCTGCCGCGGATCTTCCGCTGGTTCGCCGAGGACTTCGGCGGCGACAGCGGCATCCTGGACTTCGTCGTCTCCAGGATCGAGGATGAAAAGGTGGTCGACATGATCGACCGGCGGCTCGGCGCAGTCACCCTGCGCTACGCCGAGTTCGACTGGACGCTTAACCGCCGATAGCGGGCGTCATTCCTCTGGCGGGATCAGGTAGCCGCGGCGCGCGAGGCGCGCGAGCAGCAGCCCGTAGCCCAGCACCGCGGCGAACGTCGCCGCGGCGAGCAGGGCGCGCCCCTGCGGAGCGCAGATCGCCATCGCGATCGCGGCGATCGGCGCGGTCCACAACGCGTTGAGCCAGAAGAGGAAGGTCCAGCGCAGGGCGCGCGCCCACATCGCCTCGAACTCGGCGCGCCATTCTTCGCGGTCGAGCGCCTTGCGCTCGTGGCGGCGCCGGAACGCCGACCACAGCAGGCGCAAGAGGGAGCCGTGGGCTTGTGCCAGCACGTAGGCGCTCCACATCCCGTAGCCGGCGGCGAAGGTGATCACCAGGGCGACCGCGCCGATTACCGCGCCGGCCTCGCCGCAGGCCAGGCTGCCCAGCAGCGCCCCGGCCGCGGCACCGCCGAACGCCGAGCCCGCGGTCGCCGCGGCCGCCACGCCGGGCCGTTGCATCTCGGGTGCGGGCATCGTCGTATTATGTCGATATGGCGACGACCCTCGAGCAGTTCGCGACCGAGTGCCGCACGATCCTCACCTCGGAGCCGGGTCCGTCGGGGCGCCGCAAGATCTGCATGCGCCTCGAGGAGCTGCTGCGCGACCCGAAGTTCCTCGCTTCGGCCCTGGACGACTCGACCCCCGAGCGCAAGGTGCTCTACGAGGATTCGCAGCTCGGCTTCTGCGTGCTGGCGCACAGCTACAAGGGCCCGAAGGACTCCCCGCCGCACGACCATGGCCCCTCGTGGGCGATCTACGGGCAGGCGAAGGGCGAGACCGAGATGACCGATTACGAGCTGGTCGCGGCCGCGGCGCAGGGCAAGCCCGGCAAGGCGCGGCCGGTGCGCACCTACAAGCTCACGCCCGGGGTCGCCTACCTCTACAACGAAGGCGACCTGCATTCGCCGCTGCGTCGCGGGCCGACGCAGCTCATCCGCATCGAAGGGATGAACATGGACCGCATCAAGCGGCTGAAATTCGAGGCGGTCGGGTAAACGCGTACGCATCCGGAAGACCGAAACGACCCTTACGAGTCCACGGCGCGCTGGCTCGAAGAAGCAGCCCGGCGGCGTACGGCGGAGCCGTCCGCGCGTCCCGCGCCCGCCGCTGCGCCGCCTCCCGCGGCTGCGCCGCCTCCCCCCGCGAAGCCGCGCCGCGAACGCACGCTGTTCGGCGTATCGCGCGAGATCTACATGTTCGCGCTCCTGGTCGCGGCGTATCTCAACTTCTACTTCATGCAGGTGATGCTCGAGATCGACTCGCTGCCCCGGCTGGTCGTGTTCTTCTCCCACCCCTGAGCGTCGCCCACAGGCGACACCAAACGGCTGTCCTGGCAAAAGGTTGTGAGAGACGGGACAGGCTGCTCTTGCCTGTGGTGCACTAGCTATGCACCAAGCAGGAGATACACCGTGCGTGACACCACAATCCGGATCTTTCGCCTCACTGCCGCCGGCACGAGCGCGCTGCACAGCGCGCGCTCGGTTCCCGACTGGTATCGAAGCATTCTCCGGCTGGTTCAGGCCGACGCGACCTCGAGCGAGATCATCGCCGGCATGACCCAGCACCCGGGCAGGGAAGTGCTCAAGTGGATCGAGCAGCTCGAGACCCTGGGTTTCGTCGAGTCGCTGCTCGTCCAGCGGGCATCGAATACAGGAGCGGCGCGAGAAGCCTCCGCATAAACTGGCGGCCGGTGGGCTTGCGCATCGGCATTGACCTAGGCGGGACGAAGATCGAGGCGCTGGCCCTGGATGCGGCCGGGCGTGAAATATTCCGCAAGCGCGTTGCTTCCCCGCGCGGCGATTACGCCGCGACGCTGCAAGTCGTGAAATCCCTGGTGAATGAAGCTGGCTCGGGTTCGGTCGGCATCGGAATTCCGGGGGCGCTCTCTCACGTCACCGGATTGGTGAAGAACGCCAACTCCACCTGGCTCATCGGAAAGCCGCTCAAGCAGGATCTGGAATCGGCCCTGCGAAGGGAAGTCAGGATCGAAAACGACGCCAACTGCTTCGCCCTGTCCGAGGCGACCGACGGCGCGGGGCAGGGCGCGGCGGTGGTTTTCGGGGTCATCCTCGGCACCGGGGTCGGCGGCGGGATCGTCGTGAACGGCAAGGTGCTGACCGGGGCGAACGCCATCGCCGGGGAGTGGGGGCATAACCCGCTGCCCCTGCCCAGCGCCGAAGACTTGCCTTTGCCCGCCTGCTATTGCGGCCGCGCGGGCTGCATCGAGACTTACCTCTCAGGTCCCGGGCTCACGCGCGACCATGAGCAGAGCACGGGTCAACGCCGGCCGCCCGAGGAGGTGGTTTTGCATGATGAAACAATGTCGAGATACGTGGAGCGGCTCGCGCGCGCGCTCGCCTCGGTGATCAACGTGCTCGACCCCGGCATCATCGTGCTGGGCGGCGGGATGTCGAGCGTGCGCCGGTTGTACACTGACGTGCCGCGTCTCTGGACGCGGTACGTGTTTTCGGACCACGTGGCCACGCGGCTCGCGCCGCCGCTCCACGGCGACGCGAGCGGAGTTCGCGGCGCGGCGTGGTTGTGGGAACGACGATAACGCCAGAACAAGGAGGATGAATGCGAAGCAACGGTTTGGTCGCTGCGGCTGCGGCTGCGGTCATGATTTTCGGATCCGCCGGGTCCTGGGCTCAGGACAAGCCCCAGGCGCGGCTCGGCAAGGTGCATCTCCAGGTGAGCTGCAACGCCGCCGCGCAGCGCGAGTTCAACGTCGCGATGGCCTACTACCACTCTTTCGCCTGGAACCAGATGCGCGAGCCGCTCGAGCGCGCGCTCGAGGCCGACCCGTCGTGCGGCATGGTCCACTGGCTGCGCGCGCTCGGGGCGCTCAACAACCCGTTCGCCTGGCCGACGGTGATCCCGGCGGCTACCCTGAGCGAAGGACCGGGGATCCTCGAGACCGCGGAGCGCACCGGCCTGAAGTCGCAGCGCGAGCGCGACTACGTCAAGGCGCTCGGCGCGTTTTTCAAGGACGCGGACAAGCTCGACCACAAGGCGCGCGCCAAGGCGCTGGAGGAAGCGCTCGAGGGCGTGATGAAGCGCTACCCGAAGGACACGGAGGCGGCGACGATCTACGCGCTCGTGCTGTCGGCCAACTTCGACCCGACCGACAAGAAATACACCAACCAGCTGAAGGCCGCCGCCATCCTCGAGCCGATCTTCAAGGCCCAGCCGCAGCACCCGGGCGCCGCGCATTACCTGATCCACAGCTACGACTACCCGCCGATCGCGAAGAAGGGCGTGCGCGCCGCGCGCAGCTACAGCAAGATCGCGCCCGACGCCCCGCACGCCCTGCACATGCCGTCGCACGTCTTCACGCGCGTGGGGGCGTGGAAGGAGTCGATCGCCTCGAACGCCGCCTCGGCGCGCGCCGGCGGCGACAAGTCGTTCGACAAGTGGCACGCCTACGACTACATGGTTTATGCCCACCTGCAGCTCGGGCAGCGGAAGGAGGCAGCCGCCATCGTCGAGGACGCGCTGAAGAATCCGGCGCGCATCGACCATCCGGCGACCGCGTACGCCTACGCGGCGATGCCGGCGCGGCTCGCGCTCGAGCGCGCGGCGTGGAAGGAGGCCGCCGGGCTGGAGCTGTTCGCCGCCGGCGAGTTCCCCTGGAAGAAGTACACCTTCGCCGAGGCGGTCAACGCCTACGCGCGCGGCATCGGCGCGGCGATGAGCGGCGATGCCGCCGGGGCGCGCGCGCAGGCCGAGCGGCTCGACAGGCTGCGCGAGGCGACCAAGCTGCCTTACTGGGCCGAGCAGGTCGCGATCCAGGCCGAGGTGGTGCGCGGACTCGCGCTGCGCGCGGAGGGCGACAAGGCGAAGGCGCTTGCCACGCTGCGCGCTGCGGCCAAGCGCGAGGAGGCCACCGAGAAGCACGTCGTGACCCCGGGACCGATCGTGCCGGCGCGCGAGGTGCTCGCCTACGTGCAGCTGGAGGACGGCAACGCCAAGGCGGCGCTCGCCGACTTCGAGTCGGTGCTGACGCGCGAGCCGAACCGCTATCGCGCGCTCGCCGGCGCGGCGCAGGCGGCGGAGCGCGCGGGCGATGCGAAGAAAGCCAAGCAATACGCCGCGCGCCTGCCGGCGGGCTGATCGGGATGCGGAATGTCCGGCGTCGAGCGCCTGTACACCGAAGTGCCGCGGCTGTGGGCGCGGTACCACCGGAGGAGGGAAGGGGATGAACAAGATCGCGTTTTTCCTGGCTGCCTTGTTCTCGACGGCAGCGTTGGCGGGGCCTGAGAAGATCGAGTTTCCGTCCGACTACCTGAAGGGCGTGCTCTACCAGACGCTCGACCGGCCCGACAGCAAGCAGTACCGCGAGCTCTATGCGCCGGCCGCGGCGGTCGAGGCGGTGCGCAAGGGCCAGCCGATCCCGTACGGCACCGTGCTGACGCTCGTGCAATGGAGCGTGCAGCAGGACGCGAGCGGCAACCCGGTCAAGGATGCGAACGGCCGCTTCGTCAAGAAGGACATCATCGCCCACACCGTGATGCAGAAGGAGCGCGGCTGGGGCGCCGACTATCCCGCCGGCTGGCCGCGCAACGGCGAGTGGGAGTACGCGGCGTTCACCGCCGACGGCCGCCCGAACGCCAAGGCGAACGCGAACAACAAGGCCTGCTTTACCTGCCACCTGCCGCACGCCGGGCAGGACTTTGTCATCTCCCTCGCCAAGCTGAACGGGACTTTCCCCGGCATGGTGAAGACCGCGGCGAAGCCGCCGAAGAGCGACGTCAGCATCGCCTCCTTCGCCTTCATGCCGGCGAAAATCACCGCGATGGCCGGCAGGGCGCTCACCTTCTTCAACAGCGACGACACGCCGCACCAGATCACGGTCGCCGGCGGGCCGCGAAGCGAGGTGTTCCTGCGCGGGCAGCGGGCTTCGATCACCATCGACCAGCCCGGCGAGTACAACTACATCTGCGGCCTGCACCCCAGCATGAAGGGCGTGATCGAGGTCAAGTAAACCGAATTCGGGGTCAGGGCCACAACTCGCTAACGTAATTCGGGGCCAGGGCCACAACTCGTTATTGCGTACGCGGAAACGAGTTGTGGCCCTGGCCCCGAATTACGTCAGCAAGTCTTCGCCCTGGCCCCGAATTCTCAGTCCTTCTTGATGACGATGCGGGCGTAGCGCTCGTAGGTCCAGTACGCCCACGCCCAGTCCATCATCACGGCCAGGCGGTTGCGGAAGTTGATGAGGAAGTAGATGTGCGCGACCAGCCACGTGATCCAGGCGAGGTAGCCGGAGAGCTTCACCTTGCCCATCACGGCCACGGCCGAGTTGCGCCCGATGGTCGCAAGCTGGCCGTAGTCGCGGTAACGGAACGGCAAGGTTTTTTCACCATTCAATAACCGCTTGATGTTCCGGGCGGCCAGCCGCCCCATCTGCTTCGCCGCAGGGGCGATCGCCGGCACGCCTTCCACCGCGGCGAGGTCGCCGATGACGAGGATCTCGGGGTGGCCGGGCACGGAGAGGTCGGGCTCGACCTTCACGCGCCCGGTCCGGTCCACGGGCGCGCCGAGGCTGGCGGCGACGGGCGAGGCGGCGACGCCCGCCGCCCACACCACGGTCCGGGCGGAAATTCTCTCTGAACCGAGAGAGACTCCCTCCGCGTCCACGCCGGTCACCATCCGCCCGACCCAGGTGGTGACGCCCAGCCGCTCGAGCTGGAGCTGGGCCTTCTTCGAGAGGTCGGGCGGGTAGGCGCCCAGGATGCGCTCCGCGCCCTCGACCAGCACCACGCGCGCGCTGTGCGGGTCGATGCGCCGGAACTCGCCGCGCAGCGTGTGGCGCGCGATCTCGGCGAACTGCCCGGCGAGCTCCACGCCGGTCGGGCCGCCGCCGATCACCACGAAGGTGAGCCACGCGGCGCGCTTCGCCGGGTCAGTCTCGCGCTCGGCGCGCTCGAAGGCGATCAGCATGCGCCACCGGATCTCGAGCGCGTCCTCCAGCGTCTTCAGCCCCGGCGCATACGGCGCCCACTCGTCGCGGCCGAAGTAGCTGTGCGCCGCGCCGGTGGCGACGATCAGGTAGTCGTAGGGGATGCGCCCGCCGTCGTCGAGCAGGACGGATTTCCCGCCCGGGTCGATCTCCTTCGCCTCCGCCATGAGCACGGTCGCGTTGCGCTGGGCGGCGAGGATGTGGCGGATGGGCGCGGCGATCGCCGGCGCCGAGAGGCCCGCGGTGGCCACCTGGTAGAGCAGGGGCGAGAACAGGTGGTGGTTGGTACGGTCGAGCACCGTGACATCGACGGCCGCCTTGCGCAGCCCCTGCGCGGCCCACAGCCCGCCGAAGCCGCAGCCGAGGATCAGTACCCGCGGGTTCATGTCTCGTATGATGCCCTAATGGACCTGCGGCCCGGCCTGAGCGGCGAAGCGAGCATCGTGGTGGGCGAGGAGCACACCGCGCCGCGCGTCGGCAGCGGCCGTGTGCACGTCCTCGCCACGCCGGTGATGATCAACCTGTTCGAGGCGGCGGCGCTCGCCGCGATCGAGCACCTCCTGCCCGCGGGCTACCAGAGCCTCGGCACGCACCTCGACGTGCGCCACGTCGCCGCGACGCCTGTGAGCATGAAAGTGAACGCGACGGCGACGGTCACGAAAGTGGAAGGCCGGACCGTGACCTTCCGCCTCGAGGCCCACGATGAGAAAGACCTGATCGGCGACGGGATCCACGAGCGCGTGGTGGTGAACGTCGCCAAGTTCGACGCCCGGGTGCAGCAGAAGCTAGGGATGAAAAGCTAGGACGGCGAAGAACACCGCGAGGCCGATAAGCGGGCGCTTCCAGCCGATCTCGCGCCAGGCGAGGCGGTTGCGCCCCTGGGCGATCGCGACGAAGGGAATGTGGGAAGTCGCCGCGGCGAAGCGCGGCCAGTCCTTATTGGTCTTGCTCTTGCGGGCATCCATGAGGAGCGTGCCGCTCGCCGCCACGAGCAGCAGCCCGCCGAAGAAGACCAGCGCTTTCAGGTCGCCGCGCGCGGCGATGTGCGCCGCCGCCCACAGCATGATCCCCCACATGATCGGGTGGCGCGTGATGCGGATGATGCCGCGCGCCGGGTCTTCGCTCTTCAGCAGCGCGTCGGCGCCGACCATCGTGGGGTTGCGGTAGTAGCCGCAGGCGATGAGGATGAACGCCACCGGCATGACGAGCAGCGGCGCGAGCCGCAGCCCCGGCCACAGCGCCTCGTAGGGCGCGTTGGCGTAGGCCCAGACCATCCAGCCTAGCGTGACGAAGGCGACGAGCGAGTAAGCGCCGCGGTAGGGCCATTCGCCGAGCTTCGCCACCAGGACCGGGCGCAGCGGCGTGCTGGTCACGAAGTGGGTCGCGAGGAAAACGATCGTTGCCGCAACGAGCGTGGTCATGCGTCACCCCCTGTCGGGGGTCATCCTAGCGCTTTGCCGACGATCTCCGCCACGTCCTTCGAAAGCTTGTCCGTGTCCCGGATGCGCTCGAGCTGCTTCCTTGCATGAGCCTGTCTGCGCTCGTCGAAGCGCTTCCAGCGGTCGAACGAGCGCGCCATGCGTGCGGCGACTTGAGGATTTATTTGGTTCAAAGAAACCACCTGGTCGGCGAGGAAAGCGTAGCCGCCGCCGTCGGCCGCGTGGAAGCGCACGTGGTTCGCCCCGAAGGTGCGGATGAGCGCGTAGACCCGGTTCGGGGTCTTGAGGTCGAACGCCGGGTGCTTCATCAGCCCCTTCACTGTCTCGAGGGTGTTCGAAAGGCGCGAGCCCGCCTGCACCGCGAGCCACTTGTCCACCACCAGCGGCTCGTCCTTCCACCGCTCGTAGAACGCCGCCAGCGCCGGCGCGCGCTCCGGGCACTCGAGGTTCGCGAGCACCGCGAGCGCCGCCATCGAGTCGGTCATGTTGTCGGCGCGCTTGAACTGCTCGTAGGCGAGGGCCGACCGGCCGAGCTCCCCGAGGTAACCCAGGCACAGGTTGCGCAGCGCGCGCCGGCCCATGGAGCGCGCATCGGGCAAATAGGGTTCTCCAGTAAATAATCCCCCATACAAGTTTTCCAACTCGCCCTTTAACGCCTCCGCGAGCGCGCGGCGCAGCGCGTTGCGAGCTTCATGCAGCCTGTCCGGGTCCACCACCGCCATCTGTTCCGCGAGGAACGTCTCCGACGGCAGCGACAGCACCTCGGCGACGAACGCCGGATCCGGATCGCGCAGCACGCGGCGCGCCGCGTCGAGGAACGCCGCCGACGGCTGGCCATTCTTCGCAAGGATGATCGACGCGGCGAGGCGCTGGCCCGCCTCCCAGCGGTTGAACGCATCGTCGTCGTGCGCGAGCAGGTGCAGCAGGTCGGCTTCGCTGTACGGATAGTTCAGGATCACCGGTGCCGAGAACCCGCGCAGCAGCGAGGGAACGGGTTTGCCGTTCACTTCAAAAACAAAGCTCTGTTCGGGCGTCCGGAGGGAGAGCACCTTCTCCTGCCCGCCGACTTTCACCGCGAACGGGATATGGAACGGCGGATTCATCGATTGCTTCACCGTCAAAACGAAATCGCGCCCGTCCTGCTTCCCCTCGCAGTCCAATACCGGCGTCCCCGCCACGTCGTACCAGCGCTTGAACTGGCCGAGGTCGATGCCGGAGGCGTCCTGCATCGCTTGCACGAAGTCGTCGCAGGTCACCGCCCGGCCGTCGTGGCGCTGGAAGTACAGCCGCATGCCCGCCTGGAACTTCTCCTCGCCGAGGAGCGTGTGCTGCATGCGCACCACCTCCGCGCCTTTCTCGTACACCGTCATGGTGTAGAAGTTGCGGATCTCCAGGTACGACTGCGGGCGCACCGGGTGCTTCATCGGCCCGGCGTCCTCGGGGAACTGGTTCGAGCGCAGCGCGCGCACCTCCTGGATGCGGCTCACCGCGCGCGAGTAGGTGTCGGCGCCGTACTCCTGGTCGCGGAACACCGTGAGGCCTTCCTTGAGCGAAAGCTGGAACCAGTCGCGGCACGTGACGCGGTTGCCGGTCCAGTTGTGGAAATACTCGTGCGCCACCACGCGGTCGATGTTCAGGTAGTCCACGTCGGTAGCGGTGTCCCCGCGCGCGAGGACGTAGCGCGTGTTGAAGATGTTGAGGCCCTTGTTCTCCATCGCGCCGGAATTGAAGTCCCCGACCGCGACGATCTTGTACTCGTCGAGGTCGAGCTTCAGCCCGAAGCGCTTCTCGTCCCACGCGATCGCGCGCTTCAGGCAATCCATCGCCCAGCCCGCCTGGTCGAGCTTCCCGGGCTCCACGTAGATGGAGAGATTCCCCTCCTTCAGGACTTCCAGGTTCGCCGCGACCAGCGCAAACAGGTACGACGGCTTCGGGAACGGATCCACGAACTTCGCCCAGCCCGGGCCCGAGGCAACAAGATTTCCGTTGGATAACAAGACTGGATAGTCAGCGCGCACCGTGGTCGTGTAGCGCGCCATCACGTCCGGCCGGTCGATGAACCACGTAATGCGCCGGAACCCCTCCGCCTCGCACTGCGTCACAAAACCATGCTTCGTCGCGTACAGCCCCTCGAGCTTCGTGTTCTTCTGCGGCACGATG
This sequence comes from Burkholderiales bacterium, assembly GCA_035454645.1. Lineage (GTDB taxonomy): Bacteria > Pseudomonadota > Gammaproteobacteria > Burkholderiales > SG8-39 > SCGC-AG-212-J23. Next base: position 7,489 of record DATIGR010000115.1, on the reverse strand, counting down.
CGCGACACCGTCTCCAGCATGAACGCGTCCGGCACATCCGGCACCGTCAGCTTCTCCGCCGTCACTTCATGCCGGACCGGCTTCCCGTTCAGGGCAACCGAAACGAGCTCCAGCTCATCGCCGTCCAGGACAAGCGGAGCAAACGCGGGCCCCTTTCCGCTGCGGCGCACCTCAAGCTTCGCGCGCACCAGCGCGTGGTCTTCCCGGATATCCACCTCGAGCTCGACCGTCTCGACGCGAAAGGGGGGCGGGGCGTAATCCTTGAGCTGGATCGCCCGGGGTTGGGCTTCCTTCATTTGCTTGGATTCTAAAGGCCCCTAGGCACCCCCAGACGCTCACCGTAACTGCCTAATAGAACGAGGAAAACTTCCCCCTTCCGCGCCGATACCCGGCCCTCTCGCCCCGGGTGGTGATATAGCCATTCCCTCAGAAGGAGCCAGGGGGCACCTCCATACACTAAGGGCACCCGCGTATGCGAATGCGGAAGTATTTGGGGTAGTTCGTATCGTTGACATCCAGAATACCGGCGTTTCCATGGAGATCGATCTCAAGGCGAAAGATGTTGAGTGGGCGCAAATTGGAACCGAGACCTATCGGTACTCTCGGCACAGCTGCATTGGAAAAGTTGATTGGGCATGCGAGTTCTATACCAAAGAGCGCATAACAAGCCTTTGCACCCGACCGTCTGGCGCGGCGCTCCGCGCCGCCCCTCCGTCGGGTGAACGGCGACGTTAAGCCTCGAAATGAATCAGTACGTGCCGGACGTTTCCGAGTCCGACATCGAGCGGGTCCTTAGACGCGACTATGCGGTAGAACATCATGCTGCCATTCGCGAGATGATCGCCAGCATCGAGATGCGCGAGAAGACGCGGGTAGTACTCGCCTGTCTCAAGAATGGCAAAGGCAACCTCACGCGATTACAGGGCGAGCTCGCGAATGCTGACGGATGGTGGCGAGAAATAATCAGTGAGGCTGAGTATCCCCACTACTCAAAGAAAAGGTTCCGTATTGACCGCATCTCACCAGATGAGCAGCAGCGCATAATCGAGAAGGACAAAGCCCAATATCTGCAATGGCTAAGTAGCGAACGGGCGCATGACAAAGGAAGCGACAGCGACGCCTAACAGGGCGTTCGACGGGACGGTCCTCGCCCTGGGGGCTCGGCCACCCCGTGAACGCCAGCGTTGGGCCTCAAGGAGAGTGCCGTGAATAATGCAGCCACGAATGTTAGGCCTCGATCGTGGCAGCTGCACGGCTGCCGCTGAACGCTACTGCGTTCTCGGCCTAGCTCTTGCTCCTAAGCAGTGCGCCGAGCTGAGGCTCGTGCCGGCGCGTACGCGGGCCTTTGGCGGGCCGGCGGGGCGCCTCGCCATCTGCGGCCATGCGCGCGCGTGCTTCCTGGATTTGTGCGTCGCGTTCCTTGGCGATGGAGGCTGGCAGCGCGGAAGCGGCGGCGTAGGCGGGGCGGTCTCTGCGCTGACCGCGGTGCCGCTCGGACGGATTCGGGCTCTGACCCCGGTTTCTGTGCTGGCCTTGGTGCTGGCGCGGCTGTTGTTGCCTGCGTCCTGAGTTCTGGCGCTGGCCGCGGTCTTCACGGGGCTCGGGATTCGCGCTGCGGGTGCCGGGCTCGAAGCCGGGGACGGCCTTCTGCTCGACCTTGCGGTTCATGAGCCTTTCGATCGCCGCGAGGAGCGAGCGTTCTTCGTTGCTGACGAGCGACACGGCTTCGCCTTCGGCGCCCGCGCGGCCGGTGCGGCCGATGCGGTGGACGTAGTCCTCGGCGACGTGCGGCATGTCGAAGTTCACGACGTGCGGCAGGGCCTCGATGTCGAGGCCGCGGGCGGCGATGTCGGTGGCGACCAGGACGCGCAGCTCGTTGTCCTTGAAGCGCTTGAGCGTGCGGGTGCGGTGGTTCTGGGCCTTGTTGCCGTGGATCGCGTCGGCTTCGATGCCGGCGCGGTCGAGCTGCTGCGCGAGGCGGTTCGCGCCGTGCTTGGTGCGGCAGAAGACCAGCACCTGGCGCCAGTCGTTGGTCTTGACCAGGTGCGCGAGCAGCTCGCGCTTGCGGCCGGCGTCGACCGGGTGGGCGACCTGCGCCACCAGCTCGGCGGGGGTGTTGCGGCGCGCGACTTCGACGGTGACCGGGTGCTTCATGAAGGAGCCGGCGAGCTTGCGGATCTCGTCGGGGAAGGTGGCAGAGAAGAGCAGGTTCTGCCGCTTGGCCGGGAGGAGCGCGAGGATCCTGCGGATGTCGTGGATGAAGCCCATGTCGAGCATGCGGTCGGCTTCGTCGAGCACCAGGATCTCGACCTGGCGCAGGTCGACGGTCTTTTGCTGCACGTGGTCGAGCAGCCGGCCGGGGGTGGCGACGAGGATGTCGACGCCGCGGCGCAGCGCGTCGATCTGCGCCTGAATGCCGACGCCGCCGAACACGAGGGTGCTCTTGAGCGAGAGGTGCTTGCCGTAGGTGCGGATGTCTTCCTCGACCTGTGCGGCGAGCTCTCGGGTGGGCGTCACGATGAGCGCGCGCACCGGGTGCCGGGCGGGCGAGTGGCTGCCGTTCGCGCCGCCGGACAGCTTCTGGAGGATGGGCAGGGCAAAGCCGGCGGTCTTGCCGGTGCCGGTTTGCGCGGCGCCGAGCAGGTCTTTGCCTGCGAGGACGACGGGGATGGCCTGCGCCTGGATGGGGGTGGGAACGGTGTAGCCCTGCTCGGCGACTGCGCGGAGCAACTCGGCGCGAAGGCCGAGTGAATCAAACGACGGTGTAATGGATTTCTCCTGCACTCGGCCTGGGAAGGGACCTTGCCCTTCGACCGGTTCAGGCTGATGCGTTTTTAGCTTGTTATTGGACGGTCCAGGATGGACCAGAACTAACGGACTGAGACGCTAACCGGAAATACGCGTAACAGAAAGCTTGGGCGCATTATACACGCCGCTCAGTCCTTCCCGAAAACCTTCCAGTACCATGCCAGGCCCGCGACGCCGGCGGCGAGCCACAGGGCGAGCTGGGCCCATCCGCGCGGCTCCTCGCCGGGCCCGAGCGTGGGGCGCCAGAGGCGAGAAGGCGGGGTCTCGCTCGGCGCCCGCGGCGCCTCCGCAACGCCGGAATAATTGGCCGTGACGATCAGCGCCGCGCGCGGCGAAAAGGCGAGCGGCGGCACGCCGACGTAGAACGTCACCGGCACGGAGATCTCTTCTTGCCATCCGGCGGAGTTCCTTTCCGTGCGGATCACGGCGAAGTGCAGGTGCGGCTCTTCCACGTCGCCGCTCGCGCCCGAATAGCCGAGCAGCTGCCCGCTCGCCACGGCCTCGCCCACGGCCACCGCCACCCCCCGGTGCTTGAGGTGGGCGTAGATCGCCGCCGTGCCGTCGGGATGGCGCACGCGCACGAAGTTGCCCTCGTAGGTGAGCGGCTCGTCGTCCGCGGCCGGGTCGTGATGCGCCGCCAGCGCTTCGATGAGGCCGCCCCGTGCGGCGACGATCGGGACGCCCTCGGGCATGGCGATGTCCACCGCGTGCAGCGTCGCCTTGGTGAAATGCGTGGTGACCCGGCCGCCGGGCGCCTGCGTGAACATGAACCTGAGCCCGTCGGACCAGGGCACGCGATAGAGCGTCTCGGCGCCGGCACCTGCCCACCAGGCAAGCCCGATCACGAGCCAAGCGGCTCTCATGCGGCAAGTCTACGCCGGCGCGCGCCTGAAAGCGGCCGCTTCGTTTGCTGCGAGCGCCGCGAGGACCACGGTCCCGCCGAGCAGCGCGGCCTGGCCGGGCTCCTCGCCGGCGCCGATCCAGGCCCACAGCGGGCCGAGCACCACTTCGAGCAGGCCAAGGAGCGCGATCTCGGGCGCGAGCAGCGCGCGGCTCGCGAGCACGAGGAGCATGCACGGCAGGCCGAGCTGGAAGAAGCCGAGGAAGGCGAGCAGCAGGAGGTCCCTTGGCGTGGATGAGAAAGGCAGAGCAAAAGGAAGAGCGATGAGGCAGGAGAGCGCGCCGCCGAGCATCACCGCGGGCACGAGGTCAAGGCGGGCGTGGCTCGCGCGCAGGACGACGACGTTGATCGCCGCGGCGACCGGGATCAGGAACGCCACCGCCATCCCGAGGAAATGTCCTTCCTCCAGTTGAGAACCGAACATCCAGGCGATGCCGGCGGCGGCGGCGCCGGCGGCGATCCAGGTGCGCAGCGGCAAGGGATCTTTCAATGCAAATTTGGCGAAAACCGCGGTCAGAAGAGGGCTGACGCTCATCACGACCAGGGTGTTCGCGGTCGTGGTCATGGACAGGGCGAAGAGGAAGGCGGTGAACATCAGCGCCCACATCAGGCCGGAGACGAGGCCGGGGACGCCGGCGCTGCGAACCGAGGTCCAGGGGTGCTTGCGCTGGAAGAGCAAGACCGCGAAAACAAAAACGAAAGCAAACAGGCTGCGCCAGAAGACCTGCTCGAAGGGCTGCGCGCCCTGGATGTGGCGCGTCACCACGCCGGCGCTCGACCACAGCACCGGCGCCGCGACCATCAGCGCGAGCCCCGTCGCCCGGGTCACGCGCGGCGCTCGGCGAGGAAGCTCTTCAGCGCGGCGCCGGTGTGGCCGGCGTCGATGCGCTCGGGCACGCCCTGGTAGACGACGCGGCCGCCGCCGTCGCCGCCTTCGGGGCCGAGGTCGACGATCCAGTCGGCTTCCGCGATGACATCGAGGTTGTGCTCGATCACCACCACGGTGTTGCCCGCGTCCACCAGCCGGTGCAGCACGCGGATCAGCTTCTCCACGTCGGCCATGTGCAGGCCGACCGTGGGCTCGTCCAGCACGTAGAGCGTCCTGAGGTCGCTTCTTTTCGCCAGTTCGTAGACCAGCTTGATGCGCTGGGCTTCTCCGCCCGAGAGGGTCGGGCTCTGCTGCCCGAGCGTGAGGTAGCCGAGGCCGACGTCCTGCAGCAGCGTCAAGGGGCGGTGGATCGAGGGATGCGCGGCGAAGAACTCGACCGCCTCGTCCACGCTCATCGCGAGCACCTCGCCCACGGTCCTGCCGCGCAGCCGCACCTGCAGCGTCTCGGGGTTGAAGCGCGCGCCGCCGCAGCCCTCGCAGGTCACCTTCACGTCGGGCAGGAACGACATCTCGATCTTCTTCAGCCCCTGGCCCTCGCAGGTCTCGCAGCGCCCGCCCGCGGTGTTGAACGAGAAGCGGCTCGCGCTCCAGCCGCGCACGCGCGCTTCCGTGGTGTCGGCGAAGAGCTTGCGGATCGAATCCCAGAAGCCGACGTAGGTCGCGGGGCAGGAGCGCGGCGTCTTGCCGATCGGCGTCTGGTCCACTTCCAGCACGCGCTCGACGCGCTCGCGGCCTTCGATGGTCTTGCAGCCAACCGAACGCCGGTCGGTGAGGCTGGTGAACAAGACATCTCTTGCGAGCGTCGACTTGCCGGAGCCCGAGACCCCGGTGACCGCGACCAGCCGGCCGAGCGGGACGCGGACGTTCACGTTCTTCAGGTTGTGAAGGCTGGCCTTCCGCACTTCCAATGAAGCGTCTTTCCTGGAAACCGTCCTGCGGGGCTGCACCGGATGCCTGAGCGGCTCCTTGAGAAAGCGGCCGGTGACCGAGGCGGGGTTCGCCATCAGCTCCTCGGCGTCGCCCTGCGCCACCACCTCGCCGCCGAGCTTGCCCGCACCCGGGCCGAGGTCCACCACGTGCTGCGCGCGCCGGATGGTGTCCTCGTCGTGCTCCACCACGACCAGCGAGTTGCCCTTCGACTCGAGCTTCTCGAGCACGTCGAGCAGGATGCGGTTGTCGCGGTGGTGCAGGCCGATGGTCGGCTCGTCGAGGATGTAGCACACGCCGCGCAGGTTCGAGCCCAGCTGCGCCGCGAGCCGGATGCGCTGCGCCTCGCCGCCGGAGAGGGTCGGCGCCGAGCGCTCGAGGGTCAGGTAGCCGAGGCCGACCTCGCCGAGGAAGCCGAGGCGGGAGTTGAGCTCGGCGAAGATGTCGCGTGCGATCTCGCGTTCACGGTTCTTGAGGGAAATACCCTTGAACAGGCCCTTCAGGGCATCGATGGGCTCAGATGCGTACTCGGCAATGTTCCTCCCCTGCCAGCGCACCGCGAGGGCTTCCTTGTTCAGCCTGCGGCCTTCGCATTCGGGGCAGGCCTCGTCGATCTCGAGCCACTCGATCCAGGAATCGAGCACGTTGTCCTCGGCGCCGGTGCGCGCGCGCTCGTCGCTCCACTCGACGTCGTCGATTCTCAGGCCGGTGCCGTAGCACGCCGGGCACCAGCCGTGCTTGGAGTTGTAGGAAAACAGCCGCGGGTCGAGCTCGGGGAAGCTGCGGCCGCAGGAGCGGCAGGCGCGCTTGGTGGAGAAGATCTGCGTGTCCTTGCCCGCGGCCACGTGCACCACGCCTTTGCCGAGGTCCAGCGTCTTGGAGAGGAGCTGGCGCAACTGGGTCTCCGCCTTCGCGGAGACGACGACGTCCCCTACCGGAAGCTCGATCGTGTGCTCCTTGAAGCGGTCGATGCGCGGGAAGGGGCGGGTGGACAGGAGCCTGCCGTCGACGCGCAGGTGCCAGTAGCCCTTCGCGAGCGCCCATTTCGCGAGGTCGGTGTAGACCCCCTTGCGGTTCACGACCAGCGGCGCGAGCAGCGAGATCTTCTGGTTGCGGAACGCCTTCAGCAGGCGCGAAGCGATCACGTCCTCGCTCTGCGGCTCGATCGGCACGTCGCAGCCGGGGCAGTACTGCGTGCCGAGCTTGACGAACAAGAGGCGCAGGAAGTGATGCACCTCGGTCAGCGTGCCGACCGTGGACTTGGCTCCGCCGCGGCTGGTGCGCTGCTCGATCGCCACCGTGGGCGGGATGCCGAAGATCGCGTCCACGTCCGGGCGCGAGGCCGCCTGCACGAACTGGCGCGCGTAGGCGTTGAGCGACTCGAGGTAGCGGCGCTGGCCCTCGTTGAACAGGATGTCGAAGGCGAGCGTGGACTTGCCCGACCCGGAGACGCCGGTGATGACCGTGAAGCGCCCGCGCGGGATCTCGACGTCGATGTTCTTGAGGTTGTGCTCGCGCGCCTTGTGGATCCGGATGGCTGAGAAAAAGGGGTCAGGACCCTTTTCCAGCGCGCTACGCGAAGCGACGGAAAAGGGTCCTGACCCCTTTTTCTCCTCGTATTCCCGCAGCGCTTTGCCGGTATGGGAGGAATGGTGGTGGCGCACATCGGACGGCGTTCCTTGACAGACGATCTCTCCGCCGGCCTCGCCGCCCTCGGGGCCGAGGTCGAGGATCCAGTCGGCCGCGCGGATGACGTCCAGGTTGTGCTCGATCACCACCAGCGAATGCCCGGCGGCGAGCAGCTTGCGGAACGCGCGCAGGAGCTTCGCGATGTCCTCGAAGTGCAGTCCCGTGGTCGGCTCGTCGAACAGGAAAAGCTTGGGGACAGACCCGGACTTCGGGTCTGTCCCCAGGTGCCCCGCCAGCTTGAGGCGCTGCGCTTCGCCCCCGGAGAGCGTGGGCAC
>DATIGR010000114.1:0-4629 GCA_035454645.1 Burkholderiales bacterium | reverse complement strand
CTTGGCCGAGGCGCCGCGGAACCGGAACTGCCGGAGTGATTCGACGAACTCGCCGGGCAAGTGCTTCTCGCCGACGAGCTCGAGGAAGGTGCGCCGTGGGTCCGCTCCCGAGACCACGAGCTTCGCCGGGATTTCCTCGCCGTTCTCGAGCACCACACCGCGGGCTCTTCCATGAGAAACTCGAATATTCCGGACGGGGGCATTGCAGCGGATCTCGGCTCCGGCGGCGCGAACCGCGGAGGCGATCGCGGCGCTGACCGAGCCGTTGCCGCCCTTCGCGAAGCCCCAGGCGCGAAACACGCCGTCGAGCTCGCCCATGTAATGGTGCAGAAGCACGTACGCGGTGCCCGGCGAGCGCGGCCCGGCAAGCGTGCCGATGATGCCGCTCGCAGACTTCGTCGCCTTGAGCGCCTCGGACTCGAACCACTCGTCGAGGAAGTCCGCCGCGCTCATGGTGAGAAGCTTCATCAGGCGGTTGAAGTCGGCCTTGCGCAGGTCCCGGAAATAGCGCCCGAGGCGCGCCAGGGCCCTCACTTCCCGAAGCGAAAGCGCTGTGGGATCCGGCGGCGTCAAGGCGAGAAGCGGCTTCACCACGCGCGCCATCTGGTGGAGCATGAGCCCGAACTCGTCGTACGCCTCGGCGTCGCGCAGCGAATGCCGGGCGAGCTCGCGGCGGTTGTGGTCGTGGTCGTTCCACTGGGCGAGATAATTCCCGTCGGGCAGCGGGGTGAGCGTGCTCTCGAGGGGCAGGATGTGCAGCCCGTGGCGCGGCAGCTCGAGCTCGCGGATGATCTCCGGCCGCAGCAGGCTCACCACGTAGGAGAACACCGAGAAGCGGAACCCCGGGAATACCTCCTCCGTGACCGCGGCGCCGCCGATGTGCTCGCGCCGCTCCAGGACCAGCACCTTTCGGCCGGCACGCGCCAGGTATGCGGCGCACACCAGCCCGTTATGCCCGCCGCCGATGATAATCGCGTCGTGTTTAGGCAAGCTTTTTCTCTCTACGCACGCTTGCGCTCCGGATCGAAGAAGGGCTTCTTCACCACGCGTGCGGCCGCGCGCTTACGCCGGTGCTCGACGGTCATCTCGATGTCGAGCGCGGTGCCCGGCGCGGCGAACCGGGAACGTAGATGCGCGAGGGCGATGTATTTCTTGAGCAGCGGCGACCAGCCGCCGCTCGTGGCGTAGCCCGCCTGCTCGTCGCCGGCGTAGATCGGCACGCTCGTGCGCCAGGCGGCCGCGGGCAGGCGCGTGGCGAGGCCGACCTCGGCGTACAGCCGCTCGAGCGAACCCCAGTCGATCTCGAGGCCGACGAACTGCCATTGCGGCCCGCGGCTCGCCTCCGCAGCGAGCGCCTCGCGGCCGACGAAGCGCTCCTTCTTGAGGTTCACCGTCCAGCCGAGATCGAGCTCGTAGGGGCTCGAAGTCTGGCTTTCGATCAGCGCCTTGCGCGCCGGCACGTAGTCGACCTCGATCAGCATGAGGCCCGCCTCGATGCGCGCCATGTCGAGCGCCAGCATTCCCGCCGGCACGATCCCGTACGGCGTCCCGGCCTCGATCAGGTAGTCCCAGAGGGCGAGGCCATCCCTCGCCGACACCCAGATCTCGTAGCCCAGGTCCCCGGTGTAGCCGGTGCGGGAAATCGCGACCGGGATGCCGCCCAGGTGCCTGCGGGCGAGGCGGAAGTACTTGAGCTCGATGTCGTCGAGGATCGCGCGTGACGCCGGTCCCTGCAGCGAGAGCGCGGCCAGCGACTCCGACACGTCCTCGATCTCGACTTCGAGCTCCATCGCGTTGTCCTCGAGCCAGCGCAGGTTCGGCTCGGCGCAGGTCATCCGGAAGTCGGCCTCTCCGAGGCGTGCCACGGTGCCGTCGTCGAGCACCTTGCCGGCGGCGTCGCACCACGGCGTGTACGCCACCTGCCCCACCTTCAGTTCATGAACACTTCTTGTAACCACGAGATCGAGGAGGCGCGCCGCGTCCCGGCCGCGCACGCGGTACTTGTAGAGCGGCGAGACGTCGAACAGCGCCGCCGAGCCGCGAATCGCGTGGTACTCGCGCTCGTGGGAAAGCCCGTAGGAGCTCGCGACCACGTAACCCGCCCAGCGGCGCCAGGCGTAGCTTACGCAGAGCGCCGCGGTGCGCTCGTGAAAGGGGGTGCTCTTCAGCAAGAACTAGATCCGGACGCCGGTTTCCGCGTCGAAGTAGTGCGCGTGCTCCGGACGATAGCGCAAGGCAAGCTTGCCTGCGCGCGCGTCCATCGACGAATGAAGGCGTGCCGCGATCCTGGTTCCATTGCTCAGGTGACCGTACGCCAGCGTATCGGCGCCGAGGGGCTCGATGAGATCGATGTCGGCGGCGAGCTTCGCCTCCGGCTCGGCGCACGGCTCGAGGTGCTCGGGGCGGATGCCGAACAGCACCCTGCGGCCGTCGCGCTCCTGCGGGATCAGGTTCATTGGCGGCGAGCCGATGAACCCCGCGACGAAGGTGCTCGCCGGTCTCGCGTAGACCTCGAGCGGCGCGCCGATCTGCTCGGCGCGGCCCGCGTTCATCACGATCATGCGGTGCGCGAGCGTCATCGCCTCGACCTGGTCGTGCGTGACGTAGAGGCTTGTCGTGCCCAGGCGACGGTGCAGCGCCTGCAGCTCGGCGCGCATCTGCACGCGCAGCTTCGCGTCCAGGTTGGAGAGCGGCTCGTCGAACAGGAACACCGCCGGCTCGCGCACGATGGCGCGCCCCATCGCCACGCGCTGGCGCTGCCCGCCGGAAAGCTGGCGCGGTCTTCTATCCAGGAAAGCGCTCAGCTCCAGGATCTCTGCGGCCCTGCGGACCCTGGCCTCGATCTGGTCCCTGGGGAAGCCCTTGATACGAAGACCATAGGACATGTTGTCGTACACGCTCATGTGGGGATAGAGCGCGTAGTTCTGAAACACCATCGCGATGTCGCGGTCCTTGGGCTCGAGGTCGTTCACCACGCGGCCGCCGATCGTGATCTCGCCCGAGGTAATGGGCTCCAGGCCCGCGACCATGCGAAGGAGCGTCGACTTGCCGCAGCCCGAGGGGCCGACGATGACCACGAACTCGCCGTCTTTCACCTCCACCGACACGCCGTGGATGACCTGGAGGCCGGCGTAGCTCTTCTTCACGTCGCGGAACGAAACCCCGGCCATTTATTTTTCCGTTTCCACCAGTCCCTTGACGAACCACTTTTGCATCAGGATCACGACCACGGCCGGGGGCAGCAGCGCGAGCACGGCGGTGGCCATCACCAGGTTCCATTCGTTTGCGGCATCGCCGCCGACGATCATGCGGTTGATGCCGATCACCACGGTGTACATGCTCTCCTCGCTCGTGATGAGCAGCGGCCAGAGGTACTGGTTCCAGCCGTAGATGAACTGGATCACGAAAAGCGCCGCGATGCTCGTCTTGGCGAGCGGCAGGAGCACGTCCCAGAAAAAGCGCATCGGCCCGGCGCCGTCGATTCGCGCCGCCTCGGCGAGCTCGTCGGGTACCGTGAGGAAGAACTGGCGGAACAGGAAGGTCGCAGTCGCCGAGGCGATCAACGGCAGCGTCAGGCCGACGTACGAGTTCAGCATTCCCAGGTCCGAGACGACCTTGAACGTGGGAATGATGCGCACCTCGACCGGGAGCATCAGCGTGACGAAGATCATCCAGAAGAAGAAGTGGCGCAGAGGGAAGCGGAAGTAGACGATGGCGAAGGACGCGATGATCGAGATCACGATCTTGCCGATCGCGATCGCGAGCGCCATGACCAGGCTGTTGAACAGCATGGTCGATACCGCCGCCTTGGAGCCGGTCGTGGTGCCTGCGGTGAGCACCTGCGAGTAGTTCTCCAGCAACTGGTCGCCCGGCACGAGCGGCATCGGCAGCGCCATGATGTCCTCGAGCTTCAGGGTGGAGGCGACGAACGTCACGTAGAGCGGAAACGCCACCGCCAGCACGCCGAGGATCAGCACCGCGTGCGAGAGCACCGTCAGGCCGGGACGATTCTCGACCATATCAGTACTGCACCCGGCGCTCGACGAAGCGGAACTGCAGCGCGGTGAGCGTGATGACGATGAACATCAGAATCACCGACTGCGCGGAGGAGCCGCCGAGGTCGGCCGCCTTGACGCCGTCGTAGTACACCTTGTACACGAGGATCTGCGTCGCCTGCGCCGGGCCGCCCTGGGTGGTGGCGTCGATCACCCCGAAGGTGTCGAAGAAGGCGTAGACGATGTTCACCACCAGCAGGAAGAAGGTGGTCGGGGAGAGCAGCGGGAACACGATGGTCCAGAAGCGCCGCGCAGGCCCCGCGCCGTCGATCGCCGCGGCTTCGACGAGCGAGCGCGGGATCGACTGCAGCCCGGCGAGGAAGAAGAGAAAGTTGTACGAGATCTGCTTCCAGGTCGATGCGAGCACGACGAGCAGCATCGCCTGGTCGCCGTGGATGATCCAGTTCCAGTCGATCCCGGCGCGCTTGAGCGCGTAGGTCACGATGCCGATCGAGGGCGCGAACAGGAACGCCCAAAGCACCCCGGCGACTGCCGGCGCCACCGCGTACGGCCAGATGAGCAGCGTCTTGTAGGCAAGCGCGCCGCGCAGCACCCGGTCGGCCATGGTGGCGAA
>DATIGR010000113.1:0-6083 GCA_035454645.1 Burkholderiales bacterium | reverse complement strand
GGAGTCATTGAGTGGAACGACGATGGCGGATATCCGCTCGATCCGGGGTCCAATAGTCCACTCGACTCGCGCCTCACCAATGTCAGACTGCCTGTGACCGGAGCGTACATGGTCGGCGTCAGCAGCTATCCGCGGCATTTCCGGGCGGACGGCACGCTTAGGTCGAACGCGCTCGGCCCGAACTCCAACGGCACGTATACGCTGCTGATCAGCGGAATTTCGACTTCGATGGTGCATATCAACATCGACGTCAAGCCGGGCTCCGGCGAGACTGCGCCGATCAACCCGAAGTCGAAGGGGGTTATCCCGGTGGCGTTGCTGTCCAACGCGCAATTCGACACGGCCGAAGTCAACCAGCAGACGCTGCGCTTCGGCGCCCAGGGCGACGAATCCAGCTGGCTTCGCTGCAGCAAGGACGACCCGGACCTGAACGCCGACGGCAAGCCCGACCTCGTGTGCCATTTCAACACCCAGGCGGCGGGCTTCGAGCCCGGCGACATCGCGGGCATCCTCACGGGCAACCTGAACGACGGGCGCCGGTTCGAAGGGCGCGGGATGCTCAAGGTCGTGCCGGTCAAGCGGCAGTACTAGCCTCGACCGGCGTCGTAGACGGGGTCCGGCCGGGCATTTGAGCCGGCTGGCACCCCGGACACGAATCGAACGTGCGACCTGCCCCTTAGGAGGGGGCTGCTCTATCCACTGAGCTACCGGGGCGCGCACGCCATTCTAGTAGACTTAGCCTCCGTTTATGGAGGCTAGAGCTTTGATAGCGGGGTGCATCGCCGCCGCGCCCCTGCTCGCCCTGGGGCAGGCCCAGCCATGGGCCTGGGACGACGGCACCGTGCCGTACGTGCAGACGCCGATGGAGATCGTCGAGCGCATGCTGCGCATGGCCGAGGTGAAAAAGGGCGACTACCTGATCGACCTCGGCTCGGGCGACGGGCGCATCGCGATCGAGGCGGCGAAGCGCGGCGCGCGCGCGCTGGGCGTGGACCTCGATCCGGAGCTGGTGAAGCACGCGACCGAGAACGCGCAACAGGCCGGGGTCGCGGAGCGCACGCAGTTCCTGGTGAAGGACATCTTCGAGACCGACCTCTCCGCCGCGAGCGTGGTCGCGTTCTACCTGCTGCCCGATTTCAACGCCAAGCTCGCGCCAAAGCTGCTCGCGCTCAAGCCGGGCACGCGCATCGTGTCGCACGACGGCGGCATCGGCGACTGGCCGCCGGACGAGCGCCTGGAGATGCGCGCGCCGGAGAAGCCGGTCGGCGTCGGCGGCCTGTCGCGCGTCGAGCTGTGGATCGTTCCGGCGGACGCGCGCGGCGCCTGGACGAGCGAGCTGCCGCAGCACGGGGGAAGATGGTTTTTCAAGATAAACCAAAAATATCAAGTGCTGGACATCGACGTGGCCGCCCAGGGCAGGGATCTCCTGGTGCGCAACAGCCGGCTGCGCGGCGAGGAGATCAAGATCATCGCCACCGGCGTGGTCAGCAACCGCGCCTGGCATCACTACTTCGTCGGCGAGCTGAAAGGCGACCACATCGCGGGCGAGGTCACCGTCAGCGACGGCAACAACAAGAGGAGTTTCCCTTGGACAGCAACCAGAGCAAGGTAGCGCCGAAGCCGCTTCTGTCGGTCTCCGACGGCATCATCCTGATCTGCGGCATGGTGATCGGCGCCGGCATCTTCAAGGCGCCGTCGATCGTCGCCGGCAACACCTCGAGCGGCGCCGAGTTCCTCGGCGCCTGGGTGCTCGGCGGCGTGATCTCGCTGTTCGGCGCGCTGGTGTATGCGGAGCTCGCCACGCGCCATCCGGACACCGGCGGCGAATACGCGTTCCTGTCGCGCGGCATGGGGCGCGGCGTGGCGTTCGTGTTCGCGTGGTCGCGCATGACCGTGATCCAGACCGGCGCCATCGCGGCGGTCGCGTTCGTCTTCGGCGACTACGCTTCCGAGATCCTGCGCCTCGGCGACAAGAGCTCCGCGATCTACGCCGCGATCGGTGTCGTGGCGCTCACGGCGCTCAACGTCGCCGGCACGCTGCAATCCAAGGGACTGCAGAAAGTGATGCAGATCCTGCTGTTCGCCGGGCTGGTGTTCCTGGTCGTGGCGGGCTTCATGGCGGGCGCGCCGGCGAAGCCGGCGGCGGCCGCGACCGGGGGCTCGTTCGGGCTGGCGATGATCTTCGTGCTGCTCACCTTCGGCGGCTGGAACGAGGCCGCGTACCTCTCGGGCGAGGTGCGCGACGCGCGGCGCAACATGATCCGCATCCTGCTCTTCGGCATCCTCACCGTGACGGTGATCTACCTTGTCGTCAACGTGGCGTACCTGACGGCGCTCGGGCTGGACGGGATGAAGCAGTCCAAGGCGGTCGCGGCCGACGTCACGCGCCTCGTGCTCGGCGACAAGGGCGCGGTGCTGATCGCGCTGATCGTGTGCCTCGCGGCGCTCACCACGATGAACGCCGCCATCTTCACCGGAGCGCGCACCACCTACGCGCTCGGACGCGATTTCGCGTTTTTCGGAAAGCTGGGCGCCTGGCGCGAGGCCGGAAGCACGCCGGCCAACGCGTTGCTCGTGCAGGGGGCGATCACGCTCGCGCTGGTCGTGGCGAGCGCGGTGACGCCCGACGGCTTCAGCGCCATGGTGGCCTATACCTCGCCGGTGTTCTGGACGTTTTTCCTGCTGACGGCGGTCACGCTGTTCATTTTCCGCAGGCACGGCTCGGAGGCGCCGTTCCGGGTGCCGCTGTACCCCGTGATCCCGATCGCGTTCTGCATCGCCTGCGTCTACATGCTGTACTCGAGCATCAACTACGTGCGCTTCGCGGTCGAGTTCGGCATCGCGGTGTTCGCGGGGCTCGTGATCATGGCGCTCGGAATACCGCTTTACTTCATCGCGACCCGAAGGCCGATGTCTTCCTAGATGACTCTCACCGAGCTGCGCTATATCGTCGCGGTGGCGCGCGAGCGCCACTTCGGCAGGGCGGCGGAGACCTGCTTCGTGTCGCAGCCGACGCTGTCGGTGGCGGTGAAGAAGCTCGAGGACGAGCTCGGCGTGACGCTGTTCGAGCGCGGTCCGGGCGAGGTGAGCGTGACG
Source organism: Burkholderiales bacterium (assembly GCA_035454645.1). Lineage (GTDB taxonomy): Bacteria > Pseudomonadota > Gammaproteobacteria > Burkholderiales > SG8-39 > SCGC-AG-212-J23. The sequence goes on along the minus strand of DATIGR010000113.1, from coordinate 2,987 downwards.
CCGGCGGGCGAGAAGATCGTGGAGCAGGCGCAGCGCGTGCTCGAGGAGGCCGCGCGCATCCGCGAGATCGCCGCGGCGGGCAAGGACCCGCTCGCCGGGCCGCTGCGCCTGGGCGCGATCTACACCATCGGCCCGTACCTGCTGCCCAAGCTGATCCCGATCCTGCGCAAGAGCGCGCCGGCGATGCAGCTGCTGATCCAGGAGAACTTCACCCACCGCCTCGCCGAGGAGCTGAAGAGCGGCGAGGTCGACGTGATCCTGGTCGCGCTCCCCTTCGAGGCGTCGGGCATGGTGACGCGCGCGGTGTACGACGAGCCTTTCCTCGTCGCGGTGCCGAAGGGGCACCCCTGGGAGCACCGCAAGCGCGTGACCTCGGACGAGCTCGCGAACGAGAGCCTGCTGCTGCTCGGCGAGGGCCACTGCTTCCGCGACCAGGTGCTCGAGATCTGCCACACCGTGCGCTCGCGCGAGCGCAGCCCGCTCGCGAAGACCGTGGAGGGCGGCTCGCTCGAGACCATCCGCCAGATGGTCGCGGGCGGGGTCGGCGTCACCGTGCTGCCCGCGACCTCCATCAACGCGGGCGGCGGCGCCGCGGACCTGATCCGCATCCTGCCGTTCGCGCGCCCGGTGCCGACGCGGCGCGTCGGCCTCGCCTGGCGGCGCAGCTTCCCGCGCCCCGAGGCGATCGAGGCGCTGCGCAAGGCGATCCTCGCCTGCCAACTGCCCCAGGTCGAAAAGTTGGCCTCTTGATTTTGTCTGACAAATTGGGTCATATTGTCAGACAATGGAACCGAGGGGGAAGGGCGAGCGCGTGCTCGACCGGCTGGGCCAGGCGATCGTCGCCGGCCGCTACGCCGCGGGCGAGAAGCTGCCCACCGAGGACGAGCTCGCGCACAAGCTGCGCGTAAGCCGGCCGTCGCTGCGCGAGGGGCTGAAAGCACTCGCGCGCAAGGGCCTGGTCGAGGCGCGCACCCGGCGCGGCACGATCACGCTCGGGCGCGAGCGCTGGGATGTCCTCGATCGCGACGTGCTGCGCTGGACCGCCGCCGCGCCGCCCGACCAGGAGTTCCTGATCGGCCTGGTCGAGGCGCGCTCGATCTTCGAGCCCGCCGCGGCGCGGCTCGCCGCGCAGCGCGCCACGCCCGCGCAGATCGTCCAGATCGAGCAGGCCTGGCACGGCATGGCGCAATCGCTGCCGCACGACGTCGAGGCGTGCAACCGCCACGACCTCGCGTTCCACGAGGGGATCATCGCCGCCTCGGGCAACGTGCTGCTGATGCGCCTTGCCATCACCATCCGCACCGCGCTGCTCGCGCTTTTCCGCGTGAGCTCCAATGCGCGCAAATCCTACGAGAGCTCGCTCGCCGAGCACTGGGCCGTTGCCGCCGCGATCCGCAAGCGCGCGCCCGACGAGGCCGAGCAGGCCATGCGCCAGCTGCTGCAAGGCACGGTACGCGATCTCCAACCGGCTTTTACCCCGAAACGATCTGCCAGAGGAGGCAAGTCATGAGCCGAGCATCGCGAGTGTTGTTGACGCTGTCCGCCGTGTGCTGCGTTTTTGCTGCACAAGCGCAAACCAAACCGCTGCTTCGTATCCATACCGCCGGGCCTAACGACGTGAACGTCGAGACCACGTTCATGGCGGTCAGCTTCGCCAACGCGGTCAACGCGGCCTCGAGCAGCGTCGAGGTGAAGGTGTTTCCGGCGAGCCAGCTCGGCCAGACGCGCGAGGTGATCGAGGCGATGCGCCTGGGCTCGGGCGCGGCCGGCACGACCGGCGGCCCGGCGGAATACGCCTCCTTCGTGAAGCGCCTCGGGGTCCTCGGTCTGCCGTTCCTGTGGAAGAGCTACGACCACGCCTACAACGTGCTGAACGGCCCGGTCGGCAAGGAGCTCGAGGCCGACATGGAAAAGGCTGGCTTCAAGGTGCTCACCTGGTCGGTGGCCTGGGGCTACCGCAACGTGGTGACGGCGAAGAAGGAGGTGAAGCAGCCCTCCGACCTGAAGGGCCTCAAGATCCGCACCATCCCGACCAAGGTGTTCGTCGCGGCGATCAACTCGATGGGCGCGAACGCCACGCCGATGAACTTCGGCGAGATCTATACCTCGCTGCAAAGCGGCGTGCTCGACGGCTACGAGCACACCGCGGCCACCACGGTGTCGTTCAAGTTCAACGAGGTCGCCTGCTGTATCGCCATGACGCGCCACCTGATGGACCCGACGTTCCTCGTGTTCTCGCTGCCCGAGTGGAAGAAGCTCTCGGCGAAGGACCGCGAGCTTCTCGCCAAGGCGGCGCGCGACGCCGGCGCGCAGGTGAAGGCCGAGGCCGCCAAGCGCGAGGCCGACTCGCTCGCGCAGGTGAAGAAGCTCGGCATGCGCGTGCACGAGTTCGACCTCGCGCCGCTGCACAAGGCCGCCGCCGCCGCGCAGGAGGAGCTCGCCCGGGAATTCGACGCGCAGAAGCTGCTCGAGCAGATCCGCAAAGCCAATTGAAGCGGGTCCTGGCGTGGGTCGACCGCGGCGCCGAGCTCGGCGTCGCGGCGATCTTCGCCGCGATGTGCACGGTCGGCCTGCTGCAGGTCTTCAACCGCTTCGTCCTGAACCGCTCGCTCTCCTGGAGCGAGGAATTCCAGATCTACTGCCACGTCTGGATCGTGTTCCTCGCGATCCCGATCGCCTACCGCCGCGGCGCCCACATGTCGATCGAAGTGTTCCGCCGCATGCTGCCGCCGCGCCTCGGGCGCGCGTTCGACCTCGTGATCGAGCTGCTCTGGGCGTGGTTCGCGCTCGCGCTCGCCTGGCTCGCGTGGCGGGTGTCCGAGGTCGCCAAGCTGCAGAGCTCGCCCGGCCTCGACCTGCCGATGAACTACGTCTACTACAGCATGGTGGTCGGCGGCGCGTATCTGCTGGTGGTCGTCCTGAGAAGAATTGTTTCAAGATGATCTGGGTGATGCTCGGCCTGCTGTTCGCGACGATGCTGATCGGCA
>DATIGR010000112.1:0-5268 GCA_035454645.1 Burkholderiales bacterium | reverse complement strand
CGCGACGCTCACGCCGTGAAGCAGCACTTCTCCTTCAACACCGACATCGCCGGCACGACCTACGGGCGCATGGCCCTCGGCCTTGCCAGCGACAACCCGACGCTGTAAACCGAATTCGGGGTCAGGGCCACAAATCGTTTTTACGTACGTGAAAACGATTTGTGGCCCTGACCCCGAATTCGGAGGGGTATTAGTACTTCTTGCTGCTGCCGCCGGTAGTCCCGCCGGTCGCGGCTTTCCCGCCGGAATGCTGCGGCGCCGCCGCGTGCTCCTCGGGCGACAGCCTGCCGTCGTTGTCCTTGTCGAGCATGGTGAAATCCTTCTCGTAGGGGCTGCCCTTCGTCTCGTCGCGGGACAAGAAACCGTCCCTATTCTTGTCCAGGCTCCTGAACATGGCGGCTGCGCCGCCGTCGGATTTCGCCTGGTCGGCCTGCGACTGCGCCGCCAGGGGAAGAGCCAGCGCCGCGGTTGCCGCGAATGCGATCAATGTCCTCGCTTTCATCGTCGTCTCCTGTGGTTGACCTGCATGCGCTGGTCATGCAAGAAGCTTGCCGCCCGCCGGGGTCCTGGAAAAGAAGGAGAAATCGCCGCTCGCACCGAGCCCGTCGTCGGCTTCCGGCGACATGCAGGCCGAAAAAGGCGGAGCGAGTCGCTCTCCGATCTTTCTTCCTTTTGGCATACTGGCTGCCGTGGTGGGCGCATGAAACCGGTTTTGCGGGCCGAGGTGGAGAAGCTGCTCGACGGCGAGGCGCGCTCGCGCCTGCCGTTCGCGCACCAGGTGCTGATCTATCTCGACCCGTTCGCGCTGTTCAAGGACGCCTCGAGCGGCCCGGCGCCGGCGCGGGCGCGCGCGCTGTCCTACAACCGCGCGATGCGCTGGATGCTGCTGCCGTACATCCGGCGCTGGCTCGTGATCGCCGCGTCGCTCGCGCTGCTCATCGCGCCGGCCGAGGCCGCGGCCGCGCAGCAGAAGCTGTTCGCCATCCCCATGGCGGCGATCGCGGTCGGGTGCTGCGTCGCCGTCACCGTGGTCGCCGTGACCGCCGCGGTCTATCTTCTGCTGGGTCGAAGAGCCGCTTGAAGCGCGCCGCAACGCTTGCTGCAATGGCGCTGCTGGCAGCCTGCGCCACGACCGAGAAAGCCAAGGAGAGCTGGGTCGGCGCGACCTACGACGATACCGTTCGCGCATGGGGCGCGCCGGCGCGCAGCGGCAAGCTGTCGGACGGCACCGAGGTGCACACCTGGGTGTCGGAAGGAGGACCGACCTACCGCAGCGGCCCGTCGGTCGGCTTCGGCATCGGCGGGTTCGGGGGCGGACACGGCGGCAGCAGCGTGGGCGTCGGCGTCGGCGCCAGCTTTCCGATCGGGCAGGGCTCGGCCGCGCCGCCGGCACGCTGCGAGCGCACGCTGTCGTTCCGCGGCGGTCGATTGGTCCAGCAGGAGTGGATCGGCCCCGATGAGATCTGCGCCGAGTACTCGCGACCGACGCAGAAATAGATTCCTCGCGGCGCTCGCCGCGAGCGGCATCGCCGCCTGCGCCTCGTTGGACAGCGAGCTCGCCGCAGCGCGCGAGTCCTGGCGCGGAGCGGCCTATGACCAGGTGGTCGCGGCGTGGGGGCCACCCACAAGGAACGCGCGAGACACGTACACCTGGGTTTCCGAGGACAGCGGGCCGCAGGCGCAGCGCTCGGGAAGCGGCGGCGGTGCCGGTGGCGTGATGTTCAGCGCCGCGCCGGACCGTGTCGCAGCCCGCTGCGAGCGCACGCTCCTCATCCAGGATGGGCGCGTCGTGCGCGCAGGCGACTGGAAGGGCGAGCCGGAGCTCTGCAGGCGCTTCGGCCGTCAGCGGCCGTGACCACCGCCTATGCCGAAGCCCAGCCGGAGCGCGCCGAGGTCGACGCGCTCCCGGGCGCGACGCTGCTCGAGTTCGGCAGCCCGTGGTGCGGCCATTGCCGGCGCGCGCAGCCACTGATCGCCGAAGCGCTCGCCGCGCATCCCGGCGTGCGGCACCTGAAGATCGCGGACGCGAGCGGCAGGCCGCTCGGGCGCTCGTTCGGCGTGAAGCTCTGGCCGACGCTGGTCTTCCTGCGCGACGGAAAGGAAGCCGCGCGCCGGGTGCGGCCGCGCGACGCCGGCGCGATCGGCGAGGCGCTCGCGCTGATCAGCGCCCGGCCGTAAAGGTAAAGCCGGCTTTCTCGAACTCGGCGGCGAGTCCCGGGCGCACCGCCTCGATTTCCTGTCTTGCTTTTTCCGAGAAATCGATATCGCTCATGTCGTGCACGCCGCCGGTGATGATCACCTGCAGGATGCCTTCGTCGGTCCCGATGTTGCGGAACGCGCGGCACACGCCGGGCGGGAACGAGATCGTGTCGTGCAGCTCGAGCACCGCGGCTCCCGAGCCGTCGTCGTTCCAGCGCACCTCGAAGCGTCCCTTCATCACGGTGAACGTCTCGTAGGTCTTGCGGTGCGAGTGCAGCCCCGGGCCCTGGCCCGGCGGGCACACCGCGAGCGTCATCGTCATTCCGGCCGCGCCGACGATCGGCGCGCCCGCATTGATGGGGGTATCCGCTCTTGCTTCCAAGCCGATAACGGACAAGAGCTTGCGCGAGTAGACGACGTCGCGCGCCTTCTCCGGGATCGACGGATTCTGGATCGGCAGCGGCTTCAATTCGCCGTAGCGCGCAATGCGTGCTTGCATTTGTTCAGTGGAAATGTGGATGGTCCTCATCGGTTCACTCCCAGCTTCTTGAGCAGGCTCGCGCGCCGCGTGAGCCACCAGCCGTACTGCACCGGCCAGCGCGCGAACTCCGGATCGAGGCCGAGCGCGGCCGCGGCGTGCAGCGGCCAGTTCGGATCGTAGAGCGCCTCGCGGCCGACGGCGACCAGGTCCGCGCGCCCGGCCCGCAGCGCTTCCTCGGCCTGCTGCGGCGTGAGGATCAGACCCACCGCCATGGTCTTGATCCCCGCTTCTTTCCGCACCCGCTCGGCGAACGGAATCTGAAAACCCGGAACCCTCGGCAAGAGCGTGCGCGTCGCCGCGGTCGCCGAGCCGAGGATGCCGCCGGAGGAGCAGTCCATCACGTCGACACCGATCTGCTTGAGTTGTCTCGAAAGAGAGACGGTATCGTCGATGCTCCAGCCGCCTTCGACATCGTCGATCGACGACACACGCACGAACAGCGGCTTCTCCGCCGGCCAGGCCTCGCGCACCCCCTTCGCCACCTCGAGCGGGAAGCGCATGCGGTTCGCCAGCGTTCCGCCGTACTCGTCTTTTCTTGAATTGGACAAAGGGGAGAGAAACGTATGGAGCAGGTAGCCGTGCGCGGCGTGCAGCTCGAGGATCTCGAATCCCGCCCGGTGGGCCCTTCGCGCCGCCTCCGAATAGGACGCTTTCAAGTCCTGCAAGTCTTTCATTTCCAGCGGCCGCGGCTTGATCCAGTCCTCGCCGATCGCGGTGTCGCAAGGCGCGACGATGTCCCAGGGCCTGTCGCCTCGATCGAGGTCCGCCGCGGTCAGCGGGCCGTTGCCGTACCAGGGTCGCGCCATGCTCGCCTTGCGCCCGGCGTGCGCGAGCTGGATCGCCGGGACGGCGCCCTGCGCTTTGACAAAAGAAGAAATCCTGCGCAGGCCCTCGATGTGGCGGTCATCCCAGATCCCGGTGTCGCCATGCGTGATGCGGCCGCGTTTCTCCACCGCGGTCGCCTCGACGAACACGACGCCCGCGCCGCCCTGGGCGAACTTGCCGAGGTGAACGAGATGCCAGTCGCCGACGCGGCCGTCGTCGGCCGAGTACTGGCACATCGGCGAGACGACGATGCGGTTCCGGATCCGGATGTCCCGGATGCGGATCTCGTCGAACAGCATCTCAGCTCTGCCGCGATATCGCGGTCTTCTTCCCCGGGCTCTTCTTCAAAGTCATTGCCGAGGCCGAGCCCTTGCCCTTCCACTCGGCTTCGTCGATCACCTCGCCGAGGAAGTTGAGCTCGATCGTCACGTCGTCCGGGTCCTTGAGGAAGATCTGGAACAGCTTCGCGTCCGGGAAGCTGCGGAAGTGCATCGGGAGTTTGTGCTTCTGGATGCGTTCGCGAACCTCGCTCGGATCCTTCGCCAGGAAGGCGATGTGGTCCACCGAGCCCGACCCGGTGGTGCCCTTGGGATGCCTCTTCAGCAGGAACTGGTCCCTGATCCTGTTCGGCGCCTGCGAGGCGAGGTGCACGCAGATGTCGTCGCCGAGCTTGAGCCAGTAGCCCGGGAAGCCGAAGTCGGGCCGCTCGGCGAGCTCCATGCCGAGCACGTCCTGGTAGAACTTCTTGGTGCGCTCGAGGTTCCTGGCGACCAGCAGGTAATGGTTGAGTTCGGTAAGGGGCACGGCGCTCCTCCGGATTGGAACGGACCCCTTATTTTGTCCTATTCCGCCTTCGCGGCGAGCGCCCTGGAGAGCTTCGCGTACTTCACGAGGTCGGCGCGGATGCGCGCGGCGTACTGCTCGGGCGTGCTGCGCACGAGGTCGAGGCCGGCGCCGGTCAGGCGCTCGGCGGTCTGCTTTTCCAGCAGGATGACGTTGACCTCGATGTAAAGCTTCTCGACGATGTGGCGCGGCGTGCCGGCGGGGGCGAGCAGGCCCATGTAGGCCTCGATCGCGACGCCGGGGTGGCCGGCCTCGCCGAAGGTGGGCGTGTCGGGCAGGCCGGGATGGCGCCTGGGCTGCGTGACCGCGAGCGGCTTGAGCTTGCCGGCGCGCACGTGCGGAATCCCGGTCGAGATCGCACCGAAGATGAGGTCGACGTTGCAGTTGATCGCGTCGCCCACCGCCGCGCCGAACCCCTTGTAGGGCACGTGGGTGAGCTCGATGGCCGCCGAATCCTTGAGCAGCTCGGCGGCTACGTGCTGGCTGCTGCCGTAGCCTGAAGACGCATAGGTCAGCTTGCGCGACTTGGCGAGCTTCAGAGCGTCCTGGAGCGAAGATACCGGCAGCGAAGGGCAGGCCATGAGCACCAGCCCGGCGCTCGCCGCGATCGAGATCGGCGCGAAGTCGCGCAGCGTGTCGAACGGCATGTTCGGATACACGGCCGGGTTGATGACGAGCGGGCCGTCGGAAGTCGCGAGCAGGGTGTAGCCGTCCGGCGCGGATTTCGCCACCGCCTCGGCGGCGATGTTGCCGCCCGCGCCTGTGCGGTTCTCGACCACGAACGGCTGGCCGAGGCGCTCGCTCAGCCGGTTGGCGAGCGTGCGGCCGACGAGGTCGGGCGCCCCGCCGGGCGGGAACGG
>DATIGR010000111.1:0-2758 GCA_035454645.1 Burkholderiales bacterium | reverse complement strand
GGACTGGGCAGGTGCGAGGTCGTGGACCCGGCATTTACCTGGAATGGCGATCGCCCGCCGCGCACGCCGTGGCACGATACGGTGATCTACGAGCTGCACGTCAAGGGCTTCACCCACCTCCATCCGGACGTGCCGCAGCAGCTGCGCGGGACGTATGCCGGGCTTTGCAGCTTTCCGGTTCTTGATTACCTGAAAAAGCTGGGAGTCACTGCGGTCGAGCTGCTTCCTGTTCACACCCTCGCCGACGAGCGGCGGCTGCTGCACCACGGCCTGCGCAACTACTGGGGCTACAACTCGATCGGCTTCTTCGCCCCCGAGCTGCGCTATTCCGCGAGCGGCACGCTCGGCGAGTTCAAGAGCATGGTGAAGACGCTGCACGCCGCCGGCATCGAGGTGATCCTGGACGTGGTCTACAACCACACCGCCGAGGGCGATCACACCGGCCCGACGCTCAGCTTCCGCGGCATCGACAACGCGATCTACTACCGCCTCGACCCGGCGCACCCGCGGCGCTACCTCAACTACGCCGGCACCGGCAACAGCCTGAACCTCTCGCACCGGGTGGTGCTCGCGCTCGTCATGGACAGCCTGCGCTACTGGGTCGAGGAGATGCACGTCGACGGCTTTCGCTTCGACCTCGCGGCGACGCTCGCGCGCAACGCGCAGGGCGCGTACGACCGCAACGTCGCGTTCCTCGCCGCCGTGCGCCAGGACCCGGTGCTGTCGCAGGTGAAGCTCATGGCCGAGCCCTGGGATCTCTCCGAGGGCGGCTACCACCTCGGCAGCTTTCCGCCGGGATGGGCGGAGTGGAACGACAAGTACCGCGACGCGGTGCGTTCCTACTGGAAAGGCGACGACGGGATGATCGGCGCGCTCGCCTCGCGCATCTCCGGCTCGCAGGACGTCTTCCAGCCGAGCGGCCGCGCGCCCACCGCCAGCATCAACTTCGTCACCACGCACGACGGCTTCACCCTGCACGACCTCGTGAGCTACGAGCGCAAGCGCAACGACGCGAACCTCGAGGGCGGCCGCGACGGCTCGGACAACAACCGCAGCTGGAACTGCGGCGTCGAGGGGCCCACGGACCAGGTTTCGATAAGAAACTTGAGAGAAAAACAGAAGCGTAACTTCCTCGCCACCCTGCTGTTCTCGCAGGGCGTGCCGCTGCTGCTCGCAGGCGACGAGATGGGACGCACCCAGCTCGGCAACAACAACGCCTACTGCCACGACAGCGAGCTCTCCTGGCTCGACTGGGACAACGGCGACCGGGAGTTGCTTGCGTTTGTGCGCCACGCGGTCGCGCTGAGGAAAAGCCATCCTCTGCTGCGGCGGCGCACCTACCCCAAGCCCGAGAACACCGCCTGGCTCACGCCCGAGGGACGCGAGATGACCGAGGAGGACTGGAAGCTGCCGTTCGCGCGCTGCCTGGGGTGCCTCATGGTGGGCGAGCGCCTCGCCGAGCGCGACGAGCGCGGCGCGCCGATCATGGACGACGACCTGCTCGTCCTGATGAACGCGCATCACGACGCGGTTCAGTTCACGCTGTCCGACGGGCCGTGGAGGGTGCTGGTGGATACCGCGCGGCCGCAGACCGATCCCCCGGAAAAGACCTACCCTCTCGAGGCGCGCTCGCTCGTGCTGCTCGCTAGACCCAGCAGCACAGGCCGAGCTCGAACGGATGCGTGAGGAGCTCGTGGCGCGGATACACGCGGATGTGGTAGTCGAGCCGGCCCGCGAGGCCGGGCTTGATGTCGGCCTTGAAGGAGTGTTCCCCGTCGGGCAGCGTTCCTGACTCCCGCAATTCATGCGAATGGCGCACCGGCTCGCCCGCGTGCGCGCCGCGCGCGAGGAGCAGCTCCACGCACACGTCGCCGGGCGCGAGGCCGTTCAGCCTGACGGCGACCTCGGCCGGGAGCGATTCGCCGAACTGGACGCGCGCCTTCGGCGTATCGAGCCGCCGCGCCGAGACGCCGCTCCACGCGGCGCGCACTCTGGCTTTCCACGCGGCGAGCGCCTTGGCGCCCTCGTAGCCGTCCTGCGAGTAGCGCTCGCCCTGGCGCGCGGCCGGGAGGTAGTACTTCGAGACGTACTCGCCGAGCATGCGCGAGGCGTCGTAGCGCGGAAGAAGCGAGGCCATCGAGCGCTTGGCGATCTTCAGCCAGCCGGGCGAGTAGCCGCCCTCGCTGTGCTCGTAGTAGAGCGGGATCACGCGGTCCTGCAGGATCTCGTAGAGCGTGTGCGCCTCCTCGCGGTCGCGCTGGTGCGGGTCGAGCTTGGGCGAGGCCGGCTTGATCGCCCAGCCGTTCTCGCCGTCGTAGCCCTCGTCCCACCAGCCGTCGAGGATCGAGAGGTTGATGACGCCGTTCATGCCGGCCTTCATCCCGGAAGTGCCCGAGGCCTCGAGCGGATGCACCGGGTTGTTCAGCCACACGTCGACGCCCGAGACCAGGCGCCGCGCGAGGTGCAGGTCGTAGCCTTCGACGAACAGGATCCGGCCGGCGAACTCCTCCTGGCGCGAAAGGCGCACCAGGGTGCGGATCAGCTCCTGCGCGGGCTCGTCGGCCGGGTGCGCCTTGCCCGCGAACAGGAACAGCACCTGGCGCGAGCGCTCGGCGAGGAGCGCTCGCAGGTTGTCGAGGTCGTTGAAGAGCAGCGTCGCGCGCTTGTAGGTGGCGAAGCGGCGACCGAAGCCGACGGTGAGGACGTTCGGGTTCGCCGGGTCGGCGTATTTCAGCAGCCGCTCGAGGTGCGACTCGCT
>DATIGR010000110.1:0-9869 GCA_035454645.1 Burkholderiales bacterium | reverse complement strand
CTGGCGCTCGCGCGCGAGATCGAGCGCGCGGCGCTCTTCGCCCGCGCGCGCCTGCGCCACTTCCTCCGCGCTCTTGTCGCGCTCGAAGCGCTCGCGCTCGGCGCTCTTCAGCTTGTCGATCAGCTTGCTCATTGTTCGATGAGCGTTCTCATTTCTTTTTCGCGGCGGCGGCCGCCGCCGCGGCCTTGGCGATGTCGGCGGGGTTCACTTTCGGCCGGGCGGGCGCTGGCGGCGGCGCGGCCGCGGGCTTCGCCGCCGCCTTCGGCGCGAAGTCGAGGTTGATCAGGTCGCCGAGCTGGTCGGCGTAGGTCTCGCGCACCTTCTGCATCACCGGGAACGCCTTCTTGAACGCCTCGACCAGCTTCGGGTCGTAGCGCGTGCCCGAGCCGCGCTCGATCTCCTGCGCGGCGCGCTCGACCGGCAGCGGGTCGCGGTAGAACTGGGTGCTGGTCATGGCCTCGAAGCTGTCGACGATCGCCATGACCCGGCCGCCCCACGGGATCGCCTCCCCCTTGAGGCCCTTCGGGTAGCCCGTGCCGTCGTAGTTCTCGTGGTGCGCGAGCGCGAGCTGGCGCGCGAGCTTGAGCAGCGGGTCGTCGTACTCGCCGATGATGTCGGCGCCGACCTGCGGATGGCGCTTGACCCGCTCCCAGTCCGGCACCGAGAGCTTCTCGCGCTTGCGCAGGATCTCGGAGGGTATGCCGAGCTTGCCGATGTCGTGCAGCGGCGCCGCCTTCTGCATCATCTCCGCGACCTCGGGCTTGGCGCCCGCGGCCTGCGAGATCAGCTTGGCGTAGTAGCCGAGCCGCATCACGCGGTTGCCGACCGCCTGGCTCTCGTGCACCTCGAGCACGCGCGCGAGCCGCTTGATCAGCTCGCTGCGCGTGCGCTCGAGCTGCTCGGTGCGCTCCTGCACCAGGCGCTCGAGCTCGGCGCGCCGGCCGGCGAGCGCGAGGTGCAGCGCGACGCGGGTCTTGAGCACCGCGGCGTTGGTCCCGCCCTTGCTGATGTAGTCGGCGGCGCCGAGCTGCAGGCCCTCGACCTGCGCCTCGGCCTCGTTCCTGCCGGTGAGGAACACGATCGGGATCGAGCTCGTCGTGGGCTCGTCCTTGAGCGCGCGGCACACCTCGAAGCCGCCGATCTCCGGCATGTCGACGTCGAGCAGGATCAGGTCCGGGCGCGGGTCGCCGAAGGCTTTCTCGATCGCGGTGCCCGGATCGGCGGCGGTGAGCACCTGGTACTCGTCGCCGAGCGCCTTCTCGATGAGCGCAAGCATGTCGGTCGAGTCGTCGACCGCGAGGATCACCGGTTGTGCCTTCTCTCCCACTACGGGGAAGTGTATCCCGCCTGCGCCAGCCTTCCCCGGGCCTGCGCGCTCGACAGGTACTCGATGAAGCGGGCTGCCATCGCGGCCGTGCTGGACGACGGCACCGGGGCGGCGACATAAACCGTGAACTTTTGCAGCTCCGGGGGCAGCGGCCCGGCAAAGCGCACGCCCTCGACCGGAAGTATTTCGCTGATCTGGTGGATGGCGAGCTCGACCTCGCCGCGCGCCACCGCTTCGGCGACCTGCCCGCCCGTCCCCAGCCTTGCTTTCTCATTGACTTCTCTTGATACGCCCAAGCGATGCAAGACCTCGGCGACATGCTTCCCGCTCGTGCCGATCTGCGGATCCATGTAGATCACCGACTTCGCCGCGAGCAGCGTCTTCCTGAACGCCTCGGCGGTGGAAAGGTCGGGCGGCGGCGCGCCTTCGCGCACCCCGACCCCGACGCCGACGCGCGCAATGGGTGTTCCTCTGAGTTTCAGTCTTTCAAGCACCTCCTGCGTAACGACGACCACGTCGGCGGGATATCCATCCGCGAGAGCCTTCACGAGCTTGCCCATCGGCTGGAACTCGACCTCGACCGCGTCGCCGGCAAAGCTCTGCGCGAGCGGCCGCACGAAGGTCTGCACCGCGCCGCCGGAAAGGACCCGGATCAAGCGCCCGCCCTGCGCTTCGCCTTGAGCAGCAGCCGCGCGTGCGCCTCGGGCGCCACCGCCTCGCCGTAGAAGAACCCCTGCACCTCGTCGCAGCCGTGGCGGCGCAGGAAGCGCAGCTGCGCGTCGGTCTCGACGCCCTCGGCGATCACCTTGAGGTTCAGCGCGTGGCCGAGCGAGATGATCGCCTGCGCGATCACGCCCTCGTCGGCCTCGGCGCCGGCGCCGATGTCGCGCACGAACGAGCGGTCGATCTTGAGCGTGTCGATCGGCAGGGACTTGAGGTAGGCGAGGCTCGAGTAGCCGGTGCCGAAGTCGTCGAGCGACAGCGCCACGCCGAGCTGCTTCAGCCCCTGCAGCACCGCGATCGCCGCGTCCACGTTGTACATGACCATGCTCTCGGTGAGCTCCATCTCGAGCTGCGACGGCTCGAGGCCGGTGTCGGCGAGCACGCGCGACACGGTGCGCACCAGGCCTTCCTGCCGGAACTGGCGCATCGACAGGTTCACCGACACCGCGCCGGGCTCCAGGCCCGCGTCGAGCCAGGCGCGCGCCTGGCGGCACGCCTCGCGCAGCACCCATTCGCCGATCGACACGATCAGCCCGGTCTCCTCGGCGAGCGCGATGAAGCGCGCCGGGCGCACCAGCCCCCATTCCGGGTGCAGCCAGCGCACCAGCGCCTCGGCGCCGACCACGCGCCCGGTCTTCAGGCTCACCTTCTGCTGGTAGTGCAGCGCGAGCTCGTTCCTCTCGAGCGCGCGGCGCAGCGCGTTCTCGAGCGCGAGGCGCTCGCTCACGCGCTCGTTCATCTCGGAGGTGAAGAACTGGAAGTTCGCGCGCCCGTGCTCCTTGGCGCGGTACATCGCGGCGTCGGCGTTCTTGAGCAGCGTGTCGACGTCGCGCCCGTCCTGCGGGTACAGGCTGATGCCCGCGCTGCAGGTGACGGTGAGCTCCTTGCCCTCCAGGGTGATGGGCTCGCTCACCTTGGCGCAGATGCGCTGCATCGCGCGGTAGATGATCTCCTCGTTCGCCTGGTCGTTCAGGATCAGCACGAACTCGTCGCCGCCGACGCGGCCCACGGTGTCGCCCTCGCGCAGCACGTTGCGCAGCCGCTCGCCCATCGCCTTGAGGAGCAGATCACCGGTGGAATGGCCGAGCGAGTCGTTGACGAACTTGAAGTGATCGAGGTCCATGAACACCACCGCGATGGCGCGCGCCTGGCGCTGGGCGTACACCGCCTGGCGCAGGCGATCGTGCAGCAGGTTGCGGTTCGGCAGCCCGGTGAGCGCGTCGGTGTTCGCCTGGTGCTCGAGCTCGACCTGGTAGCGCTTGCGCTCGATCGAGTAGTGCATCGAGCGCAGCAGCAGCTCGCGGTCGAGTCGGCTCTTGACGAGATAGTCCTGCGCCCCGCCCTTCACCGCGGCGAGCGCGACCTTCTGGTCGTCGTTCCCGGTGAGCACGATGATCGGCACCGCCGGCGAGTGCGCATAGACCCGCGAGAACGTCTCCAGCCCGGTCGAATCGGGCAGCGACAAGTCCAGCAGGATCAGGGTGGTCTGGTCGTTCGCAAGGTGCTCGAGCCCCCGCGACAGGCGATCCACGCACACCAGCCCGAACGGCGGGTCCGGATCCTCCCGGATCATCTCCTCGATCAGCCGGGCGTCGCCCGGGTTGTCCTCGATCAGGAGGACGTTAAGCATCGATGCTTTTTTGACCGTTCGGCGGCAGCGTAACCACGGTTAGCCAAAAAACGTCAATCGTCTTGACCACCACCATGAACTTCTCGAGATCCACCGGCTTGGTCACGTAGCAGTTGGCGTGCAGGTTGTAGGTGCGCAGCACGTCCTCCTCGGCCTTGGAGGTGGTGAGCACCACGACCGGGATGCGCTTGAGCGAATCGTCGGTCTTGATCTCCTGCAGCACCTCGCGGCCGTCCTTCTTCGGCAGGTTGAGGTCGAGCAGGATGATGTCGGGCCGCGGCACGCTCGAATACTTGCCCTGGCGCCGCAGGAACTGCATCGCTTCGACCCCGTCCTTCACGGTGTGAAGATTGCTGTAGACCTTGCCCTCCTTCAGCGCCTCGCGCGTGAGGCGCACGTCGCCGGGGTTGTCCTCGACCAGCAGGATCTCGATCGGACCGTTTCTCTCGACCATCAGCCGCTCCTCCGTTCCTTGGGCAGGGTGAAAAAGAAGCTCGAGCCCTGACTCGGACCCTGAGCGGGGCGGGACTCGACCCAGATGCGGCCGCCGTGGCGCTCGGCGACCTTCTTGCAGATGGCGAGCCCGATGCCGGTGCCGGGGTACTCGCCCTTGTTGTGCAGGCGCTGGAACAGCATGAAGATGCGCCCGTAGTACTGCGGCTCGATGCCGATGCCGTTATCCCGGATTTCAAAGGCATACTCCACCGGGGACTCGGTCACCGCGACATGCACTTTGGGAACCGCCTGTGACCGGAACTTGAGCGCGTTGCCGATCAAGTTCTGGAACAGCTGCGCGAGCTGCACTTCGTCCGCCGGCAGCGTCGGCATCGGGTCGTGGGTCACCAGCGCGCCCGCTTCCTCGATCGCGGCGCGCAGGTTGAACAGCGCCCGGCGCAGCGCCGCCTCGGCCGACACGCGCTTGAAAGCGACGCCCTTGGTGCCGACGCGCGAGTAGGCGAGCAGGTCCTCGATCAGCTGCTTCATGCGCGCGGCGCCGTCGACGATGTAGGCCATGAACTCGCGCGCGTCCTTGTCGAGCCGCTCGTCATAGCGCCGCGCGAGCAGCTGGGTGTAGCTCGCCACCATGCGCAGCGGCTCCTGCAGGTCGTGCGAGGCGACGTAGGCGAACTGCTCGAGCTCGGCGTTCGAGCGCTTGAGCTCCTCGTGCGCCTCGTGGAGCGCGGCCTCGGCCTTCTTGCGGTCGGTGATGTCGTCGAAGATCGCGACCTCGTACTGCGGCACGCCGTAGACGTCGCGCACCAGCGTGATCGCGATCCGGCACCAGACCACGGCCCCGTCGGCGCGGAGGTAGCGCTTCTCGAAGCGCGCCGAGTCGATCTCGCGGCTGCGGATGCGCGCGCGCTCGGCGTCGGTCACGTCGCGGTCCTCGGGATGCGAGATCTCCTTGACGTGCTTGCCGAGCAGCTCCGGCTCCGGGTAGCCCAGGATCTCGCACAGGCGCCGGTTCACCTGGATGAAGCGGCCGTCCCTGACGTGGCAGATGCCGGAGGCGGCGAGCTCGAAGGTCTGGCGGTAGCGCGCCTCGCTCTCGCGCAGCCTGAGCTGCGCGTCGAGCTGGGCGGTGATGTCCTCGTAGACCGCGATCTCGTAGAGCGGCTCGCCGGCGGCGTCGCGCTCGACCGTCATGCTGAAGTGCACCCACACCACCGAGCCGTCCTTGCGCAGGTAGCGCTTCTCGACGCGCACCGCGTCGATCTCGCCCGCGTACAGGCGCGGCCGCTGCTCGTTGATGATGTCGAGATCGTCGGGATGCGAGATCTGCCGTCCGGTCAGCCCGAGCAGCTCCTGCTCCTCGTAGCCGAGGATCTCGCACAGGCGGCGGTTGACGCGGATGAAGCGCCGGTCCATGCCGATGTGCGCCATGCCCGACCCGGCGAGCTCGAAGGTGCGCCGGAAGCGCGCCTCGCTCTCCTTCAGCCGCGCCTCGGCGTCGTGCTGCGCGGTGATGTCGCTCACCGTCGAGACCAGGCCGTAGTAGTCGGTCTCGTCCAGGCGGCGCAGGAACGCGGTGTTCACCGAGAGCCAGGTCACCGAGCCGTCGGCGCGCCGGATGCCGACCACGCGGCCGGTCTGCGGCGCGCCGGTGCGCACCGTGATGCGGGTCGGCCGGTCGTCCTGCCCGAGGGGCTTGCCGTGCTCGTCGATCACCGCGAGCAGCGAGGTGAAGCCGGGCTTGCCGATCAGCTCGGCCGCCGGGACCCTCAGGATGCGCTCGGCGGCGCGGTTCGCGCTCACGATGTTGAGCGCACGGTCGTAGATCAGCATGCCCTCCGATGCCGAGTCGATCGTCGCGCGCCAGCGCTCCTCGCTGTCGCGCACCGCCGCCTCGGCGGCCTTGCGCGCGGTGACGTCGAAGATCGCGCCGACCAGCCCCTGCGGCCGACCGCCCGGGGGAAACGTCGCCTTGTAGTAGATGGTGTCGCGCCGGCGGCCGTCGGGCGTGACGATCGGGATCTCGTAGCTCTGCGTGCCCGGGCGCTCGTAGAGCTCGCGGTCCTTGAGCGCATGCTTCTCGGCGATCTCGGGGTGCTGGGGATAGAGGTCGCGCACCTCTTTGCCGAGGAAGCTCGCGCGCTCCAGGCCGAAGAGCTCCTCCCACGCGCGGTTCACCCCGAGGTAGCGGCCGTCGCGCGACTTCAGGAACATCGGCACGGGTAACTGCTCGAGCAACTCGAAAGCGGCTTGCAGCGCTCCCGTCCGGACCTCCGCCTCCGCATCCTCGGCTCGCCTTGTAGTCGTTTTTGCCTGCCGCGGCTTTGCCATCCCTCCTTCGATTCTAATCCTAGTCGTAGAGGCCCTTCGCCGCAGCCTTGAACGCGACGAGCGGCACCACCGTCTCGAGCGTGGGCGCGGCGACGCCGGCGGCGCGCGCGAACGCGAGCGGCGCGGCGAGCAGCGCCTCGATCTCCATCGGCCGGCCGCGCTCGTAGTCCTGCAGCATCGAGGGCTTGTGGCTGATCGCGCCCGAGGACTGGCCGCCGCTCGGGCGCGTCGGCGCGCGCTCCGGGTCGACGCCGTGCGCCGCGGCGATCGAGCGCCCTTCCGCGGCGAGCCGCGCCGCGAGGCTCTTCAGACCCTCGTCTTTTCGTACTTCAGCGACGGTCGCACCGGTAATCGTGCACAGCGCCGCGGTGCTCAGGTTCTGCACCAGCTTCGCCCACACCGAGGCTCGGATATCTCCGGTCGGCGGCGAATACAGATCGGCTGCAGTCAAGAGCTTTCGGAGCTCTTCGACTTTCGCAGAATCCGAGTCGTCCGCCTGCCCCACCACCAGCATGTTGTTGCCGGGAACGTTGTTGACGATCACGCCCGGCTCGCGCACCTCGTTCGCCGAGTACACGACGCAGCCGATGACCTGCTTTTTCTCCAGAGCATTTCGAAGTCGTGATCCCGGATCGAGTTTTTCCAAATCTGGCGGGGCAGGCCGGTCCTTGGACAGGCCGATGCCGTACCACCAGGGAATTCCGTTCTGCGCGAACACCACGGCCGTGTCCTTCCCGGCGAGGCGCGGCGCGGCCTCGGCGAACGCGCCGAGCGCGTTCGCCTTCAGGGTAACGAGCACAAAGTCTTGCACTCCCGGATCGGTGGTGCGCACCTTGCCGCGGATCGTGTCGGCGCCGTGGATCAGCGTTATCCCCTTGTCGCGGATCGCTTCCCGGTGCGCGCCGCGCGTAACCACGGACACGTCGTGGCCGGCCGCGGCGAGCTTGGCGGCGATGTGGCCGCCGACAGCGCCGGCGCCGAAAACACAGATCTTCATCAGTCTCTAGAATTGTAGCGATGTCGGAGAAGCTTCCCGTGGTGATCGCGGGCGCCGGTCCCACGGGGCTGATGTGCGCGCTCGCGCTCGCGCGCCGCGGCGTGCGGGTGGTGGTGTGCGAGGCCGAGCCCAGCCTGACGCACGACCTGCGCGCCGGCACGTTCCACCCGCCGACGCAGGAAATGATGGCGCCCTACGGCATCACCGCGCGCATGCACGAGAACGGGCTGCAGGTGCGCCGCTGGCAGATCCGCAGCCGGCGCGGCGGCCGGGTCGCGGAGTTCGACCTGGGGCTGCTCGCCGACGAGACCCCCTACCCCTATCGCCTCCATCTCGAGCAGCACCGCCTGACGCCGATCCAGCTCGACATCCTGCGCAAGGAGCCGGCCGCGGAAGTGCACTTCCGCCACCGCATCACCGGCTTCGAGCAGAAGGAGCGCTCGGTCCTCGTGCAGTTCGAGTCCGAGGGCATCCCGGGCAAGCTCGAGGCCTCGTGGCTGGTCGGCGCCGACGGCGGCCGCAGCACGATCCGCAAGCTTCTGCCGGTGGAGTTCGAGGGCTTCACCTGGCCCGAGCAGTTCCTCGTGGTCAGCACGCCCTACGACCTCGCCCGGCACGGGTTCACCATGAACGCGTACGTCGCCGACCCGGTGGAGTGGGCGGCGGTGTTCAAGATGCCCGACGCCGGTCCGCCGGGGCTGTGGCGGCTCGCCTTCCCGTGCGACCCGGGGCTGCCCGACGACGCGCTGCTCGACCCGGGGAGCGTGCAGGCGAGGATGCAGGGCTTCCTGCCGAACGAGCGCGATTACGAGATCCGCTACCAGAGCATCTACCGGGTGCACCAGCGCGTGGCAGCCGAATGGCGCCGCGGCCGGGTGCTGCTCGCCGGCGACGCCGCGCACCTCAACAACCCCCTCGGCGGCTTCGGCCTGAACAGCGGCATCCATGACGCGGTCAGCCTCGCCGAGAAGCTGGCGCAGGTCTGGCACGGCGAGGCCGGCGACTCGCTCCTCGACCTCTACGTGCGCCAGCGCCGCGCCGCGACCGTCGAGCACGTCCAGGCGATGTCGATCCGCAACAAGCGCCTGCTCGAGGAGCGCGACCCGCAGGTGCACCGCAGCCGCATGGAAGAGCTGGCGGCGATCGCCGGCGACCCGGCGCGCGCGCGCGCCCACATGCTCGAGTCCTCCATGATCGCCGGACTGCGCAAGAGCGCGCAGATCCGGTGAGTTAAGATCGCGCTTCCCTTGGACCCGCTCCTGCCCACGACCGTCGTCGGCAGCTATCCCCAGCCGGGGTGGCTGATCGACCGCGCCAAGCTCGGCTCGAAGGTGCCGCGCGTGCGGGCGCCGGAGATATGGCGCGTCGACAGGGCGCTGCTCGAGGAGGCGCAGGACGACGCCACCCTCCTCGCCATCCGCGACATGGAGCGCGCCGGGATCGACATCATCACCGACGGCGAGATGCGGCGCGAGAGCTACTCCAACCGGTTCGCGACCGAGCTCGAGGGGATCGATATCGAGAACCCCGGCAGCACGATCAACCGCAGCGGGGTTCCGATCCCGGTGCCGCGCGTCGCCGGGCCGATCCGCCGCAAGGGGCCGGTCGAGGTGCGCGACGTGGCGTTCCTGACGAGCAACACGTCGCGCAAGACCAAGATCACCCTGCCCGGCCCGTTCACCATGGCGCAGCAGGCGCAGGACGACTACTACAAGGACGAGGAGGCGCTCGCGCTCGCGTTCGCCGCCGCGGTGAACGAGGAGCTGCGCGACCTCAAGGCCGCGGGCGCCGACGTGGTCCAGATCGACGAGCCGTGGCTGCAGGCGCGTCCCGAGCGCGCTGCGCGCTACGGCGTCAAGGCGATCAACCGGGCGCTCCAGGGGATCCCCGGAACCACGGTCGTGCACCTGTGCTTCGGCTACGCGGCGGCGGTGAAGGACAAGCCGACCGGCTACTCGTTCCTGCCGCAGCTCGAGGCGACCAGCGCGCGCCAGATCTCGATCGAGGCGGCGCAGCCGAGGCTCGACCTCGGCGTGCTGCGCGAGCTGAGCAAGACGCTGATGGTGGGCGTGATCGACCTCGGCACGAACGACGTCGAGACGCCCGGGCAGGTTGCCGAGCGCATCCGCGCCGCGCTCAAGTTCGTGCCGGCCGAGCGCCTGGTGCTCGCGCCCGACTGCGGAATGAAATACCTGACGCGCGCGGCGGCGTTCGGCAAGCTCAAGGCGCTCGCCGCGGGCGCCGCCATGGTCCGGAAGGAACTCGCCTAGCCTAGATGTGTAAAGCCGATAGGTTGTTCACTGAGAGGCCAAGTCGGCGGACTGGTGGCTGGTAGTTGAGACTGGCGTGGGGCCGGTGCCAGTTGTAGCGGTGCAGCCAAGGCAGCCAGGCCTTAGCGCGCTCACGAT
>DATIGR010000109.1:0-10447 GCA_035454645.1 Burkholderiales bacterium | reverse complement strand
CCCCTCGAGCGCTTCCCGCTGCTCACGACCAAGAAGGTGCACTTCAAGTCCATCGCCATCGAGCTTCTGTGGTTCCTGCGCGGCGACACCAACGTGCGCTGGCTGCAGGAGCGCGGCGTGACCATCTGGGACGAATGGGCGGACGACCAGGGCGAGCTCGGGCCGGTGTACGGCTACCAGTGGCGCCACTGGCGCACGCCGGGCGGGGGTGAGATAGACCAAGTTGCCAAGGTCATCGAGTCTTTACGGAAGAAACCCGACTCTCGCCGTCACATCGTGAGCGCGTGGAACCCCGCCGACATCGACCGCATGGCGCTGCCGCCGTGCCACCTGCTGTTCCAGTTCTACGTCGCGGGGGGCAGGCTGTCCTGCCAGATGTACCAGCGCAGCGCCGACCTCTTCCTCGGCGTGCCGTTCAACATCGCCTCCTACTCCGCGCTCACGCTGATGGTGGCGCAGGTCACCGGCCTGAAGCCCGGGGAGTTCATTCTGACGCTGGGCGACGCACACCTGTACTTGAATCATCTGGAACAGGCGGGAATCCAGCTCGAGCGCGAGCCGCGCCCCTTCCCCCGGCTGCGCCTGAATCCCGCAGTGAGGGAGCTCCTCGACTTCCGCTACGAGGACTTCACGCTGGAGAACTACGACCCGCATCCCGCCATCAAGGCCCCGATCGCCGTCTGACCTGGAGGAGGACCCATGACGCGCTTTTTCTGCGTGCTTGTTGCTTTCGCAAGTGCAGGCGTAATTGCGGCCGATTACCCGGCGCCGCAGGAAGGAAGCTGGGTGGTGCGCGACTTCAAGTTCCACACCGGCGAGGCGCTGCCGGAACTGCGGCTGCATTACACGACGGTGGGCGCGCCGACCGGCGAGCCGGTGCTGCTGCTGCACGGGACGAACGGCTCGGGCTCGGGGCTGCTCAACCCCAACTTCGGAGGAGAGCTGTTCGGGCCGGGGCAGCCGCTCGATGCGCGCCGCTATTACGTCATCCTCCCGGACGCGATCGGGACCGGGAAGTCGAGCAAGCCCTCCGACGGGCTGCGCACGAAGTTCCCGAAGTACAACTACGTGGATATGGTCGAGGGGCAGTACCGCCTGGTGCGCGAGCACCTCGGCGTACGGCACCTGCGCCTCGTGCTCGGCAACTCGATGGGCGGGATGCAGACCTGGATCTGGGCGCAGCGTTATCCCGGCTACATGGACATCGCGGTGCCGATGGCCTCGCTGCCGGTCGAGATGTCGGGCCGCAACTGGATGATGCGGCGCATGATCATCGACTCGATCCGCAACGATCCCGCCTACATGGACGGCAGCTACGCGAAGCAGCCGCCGAGCCTGCAGTTCGCCTCGATCTATTTCGGCATCGGGACGAGCGGCGGCAACCAGGGGCTCTACAAGGCGGCGCCGACGCGCGACAAAGCCGACCAGCTGATCGCGCAGCGCTTCGCCGCGCCGTTCCGCGGCGACGCCAACGACCATCTCTATCAATGGGATTCCTCGCGCGACTACAACCCGGCGCCGGGACTGGACCGGATCGAGGCGGTGCTGCTCGCCATCAATTCCGCCGACGACGAGCGCAACCCGCCCGAGCTCGGCGTGCTCGAGCGCGAGATCAAGCGCGTGAAGAACGGACGCGTATTCCTGATCCCGGGCAGCGAGGAAACTTCCGGCCACGGCACGACGGGCCGCGCCAGGTTCTGGAAGGACGAGGTTGCGAAGCTGCTGCAGAGCGCGCCGCGTCGGGGCCAATAGTGCACGTTCAGCTATCCGCCTGATCCCGCCCCGCATGGGGCGGAGATTGCTCGGCGCGCTGGCGGCGGCGGGCGCGCTTATCCTGCTCGTGCCCGAGTCGCTCGCGCAGGAGGTCCGCCCCCGCGTCGGGCTGGTCCTGGGAGGCGGCGGCGCGCGCGGGGTCGCGCACATCGGCGTGCTCAAGGTGCTGGAGGAGATGCGCATACCGATTTCCTGCATCGCCGGCACGAGCATGGGAGCGATCGTCGGCGGCCTGTACGCCGCGGGCGTCACGACCGGCGAGATGACCGAGCGCCTCGGCGGCATCGACTGGAACGATCTGTTCGACGACGACCCGCCGCGCACCGAGAAGCCGTTCCGCGCCAAGCGCGACGACTTCGAGAACCTGTTCCGCCTGGAGCTGGGCGTGCGCGGCACCTCGCTGCGGCTGCCCCCCGGGGCGACCGCCGGTTACAAGTTCGAGTTCCTGCTGCGCGAGTTGGTGGAGCGGGCCGGCAACCACGCCGACCAGGACTTCGACCGGCTGCCCATTGCGTACCGCGCGCTCGCCACGGACATCGTGAACGGCACGAGCCGGGTGTTCCGGCGCGGCGACCTGGTCAAGGCGATGCGCGCCAGCATGTCGGTGCCCGGGGCGATCACGCCGGTCGAGATCGACGGCGCGCTCTACGTCGACGGCGGCCTGCTGCAGAACCTGCCGGTGGCGGCGGCGCGCGAAGCCTGCGCCGACGTGGTGATCGCGGTGAACGTCGGCAGCGGCCTGCTGCCGCGCGAGGAGCTCGCCTCGATCCTCGGCATCTCGCTGCAGATGGTCAACGTGCTGATGGAGCAGAACGTGCGCGCCTCGATCGCGTCGCTCGGGCCCGGCGACGTGCTGATCGCGCCCGACCTCGGCAGCTTCAGCGCCGCCGACTTCCCGGCGGCGATGACGCTCGTTCCGACGGGCGAAGGCGCCGCGCGCGCGCAGGCCGACGGGCTTCGCCGGCTCTCTGTCGGCGAACAGGAATACCAGGCCTGGCGCTCGTCGCTCGCCGCCCGCCTGCCTGCAGTCCCTCCCGTGACCGAGGTGCGCGTCGTGACGCGCGTCGGGCGGGTCAATCCGGAGGTCATCGAGCGCGAGCTCGACGAGGTGCCCGGCATCGATTTGCGGCGTCGCAGGGAGCGTGACTTCAGCGTGCCGAACCTCAACACCCGGCTCGAGCAGGTCTACGGCCGCGGCGACTTCGAGCGCATGGACTACCGCTTCATCGACCGGCCGGGAACCCGCGCGGTGGAGGTCCAGGGCGTCGAGAAGTCCTGGGGCCCGAACTACGTGAAGTTCGGGCTCGGGGTCGCTTCCGACAAGGAGCAGACGCGCTTCAACCTCGGCGCGAGCCACCGCGCCACCTGGCTCAACTCGTTTGGCGCCGAGTGGCGCAACGACCTGCAGCTCGGCTATCACGATCGAGTCGCGAGCGAGTTCTACCAGCCGCTGCATTTCCGCAGCGGCGCCTTCATCGCGCCGCGCATCGAGTGGGAGGAGAAGCCGATCCCGTTTTTCATCGCGCGCCGGCACGTCGGCGAGTACCGGGTGCAGACGACGCGCGTGCACCTCGATCTGGGCGCGCAGAACAAGTACGGCGAGCTGCGCGTCGGCGGGTTCGCCGGCCGGCTGGAAGCGAGGGAGGACTTCGGCACGTTCACCCTGGCGCCGAACTTCGACCTCGATCAGACCGGCTACACGGTGAGCGCGATTTTCGACCAGATCGACCGGCCGCAATTTCCGCGCAACGGGCTGTACGTTGCGATCAAGGCCTATGGCACGCTGGAAACCGACGACCCGGAGGGGAACTACAGCAAGGCGGAGGCGTTCGCCCTGGGCGCGGCGACCTGGGGCCGCCACACGCTGCAGCTCGCCGGCTACTGGGGCGACACCGTTTCGGGCGAGACCAAGCCCTACGACCCGTTCCTGCTCGGCGGCTTCCTGCGCGGCTCGGGCTACCTGATGGACGAGCTGCTCGGCACCCGCGCAGCGCTGCTGCGCGCGGTGTATGCCAACCGGCTCGCGATGCTGCCCCACCCGCTGGGCAGCGGCATCTACCTCGGGGGATCGCTCGAAGCGACGCGCACCTCCCTGGGAAGCGTCGCCGGCCCGGAGAAATCGCGGCCGTCGGCGAGCCTATTCCTCGGCGCCGACACCTTCCTCGGGTCGCTGTTTGTGGCGTTCGGCCAGGCTCTCAGCGATGATAGGCCGACGTCGCTGTACCTGATGCTCGGAGCCGTTCAATAGGAGGAGGTCGACCGATGCGGACTTACGTCGTCATTTTCTTCGCCGCGCTGGTGCTCGGCGCGTTCGCCGGCTTCGCGCTCGGCATCTTCGTCTACCCGTACCTCTTCCTCGCCGACATCGTCGCGACCGAGAAGGTGCCGGAGAAGCAGGCGGGCGAGGCGCGCAAGGTGCTCGCGAGCGGCAAGTTCATCCACGCCAACCCCTCGGACCCGATCCACTACGGCAAGGGAGGCGTCACGGTGTACGAGAACCTCTTGCACCTCGAGGCCGACTTCGAGGTCGGGCCGGGGCCGAAATTCCACGTCTACCTCGTGCCCGAGAAGGACGTGCTGCCGTCGACCAACGTCGAGCGCACCATGTTCGTCGATCTCGGCCGGCTGAAGGCGTTCAAGGGCAGCCAGAACTTCGACATCCCGGCCGGCGTCGAGATCGCCAATTACGGCTCGGTCGTGATCTGGTGCGAGCAGTTCGGGGTGCTGATCTCGCCGGCGCGCCTGGAGCCCGGCGTAGCCGCAAGCACAAAAAAATAGGGCCCGCCTGTAGGGGGGAGGACGGGCCCCGGGGAGGAGTCGCGCTGTTAGGTCGACTGCGTTAGCTGGCTAGAGCGTTCCTTTCATCCAGAGCTGCAGCAGGTAGAGAATACCCGCAGCAGCGAATCCGTACACCACAAAGTACGAAACGAGGCCGCGCTCGGGGTCTCCCCAGGCGCGCGAAAACCAGGCAAGGGCGCCCACCAGCGCCAGGGAGCCGAGCGCCGCGACCCCGGCGGAGAGGCTGCGGCCGAACGCCTGAGCGATCCACCCCTCCGGCGAAATGACCTTGTAGATCGTGCCCCCGATGCCGCCCAGGACGAGCGCGAGCAGGACGCAGCTCCAGAAGGTGTGCGCGAAGGAAGAGAGTTCCCGCTTCAGCCGGATGCTTGTCATCTCCTCGCTCTCATCTGGCGTAGGGCTCAGCAATCGGCGTGCCAGTTATTCGTCGCGTAGTGTAAACAGTGCCTTGCCGCGCCTTCGTAAGGCAATGGCGCAAGGCGGCTTGTCGGGAGCGCCCGACGACGCAATTCACGGCGTGCGCCGCGCCCTTGAAGGCACGGTGCTTTTGACTGTCGGGTTAGGGCGACAGGATCGGGATCACGTCCCGGGTTCCAGCAGCAACTCCGCGAGATGCAGCGTGCGGCGGCCGGTCAGCGTCTCGATCTGCTCGCGGCAAGAGAAGCCGTTCGCCACCACTGCGGCGTCGCCCGCTGCCGCGAGCGCCGGCATGAGTGCGAGCCCGGCGATGTTGCGCGAAGCCTCCGCGTGCTGCGGCCGATAGCCGAACGAGCCCGCCATCCCGCAGCAGCCCGTGTCGGGAGACAGCACTTCGCAGCCGCTCTCGCTCAGGATGGAAAGATCGGCCGTCGTACCCCACAGGGCTTTCTGGTGGCAATGGGAATGCACCAGCACGCGGCCGTGCACTTTTCCGGTGAAGCTTTTCTTCTTGAGGATCTCGGAAAGCGACACGGCCTGCGCCGCGAGCCGGGCGGCGCGCTCAGCGCCGGGCACGAGCCGGCGCAGCTCGTCGCGGAACACCGAGAGGCAGCCCGGCTCCAGGACCACGACCGGGACGCCCGCGTCCAGGCGCGGCCCGAGCACCTCGAGCACGCGCTCGAGCGCGCGCTTCGCCTCGTCCAGCATCCCGTAGTCGTAGTACGGGCGGCCGCAGCACACGCGCCGCGCCGGCAGCTCGACCGCGCAGCCCGCGCGCGCGAGCACCTCCTGCGCCGCCGCCGCCGTCTGCGGGCGAAAGTGATTGTTGAAGGTGTCGTCGAAAAGAACCACCGGCTCGCCCTTCCGGTTCGGCCTGAACTGCGAGCGAAAGGTGCGCGGCGCGAATCCGGGCAGCTGTCTCTCCGGCGCTACGCCGGCGAGGCGTTTCAGGAAAGCCGTCCGCGAGAAAGCATTCGCGATTCCCGAAAACCGGGCAGCGAGCGGCGCCCACTCGCCGATGCGTCCCATCGACCACGCCTGGCGCGGGCGGCGGCGGGTCTGGTAGTAGTGCGAGAGGAACTCGGCCTTGTAGGCCGCCATGTCGGTGTGCGTCGGGCAGTCGCTCCGGCAACCCTTGCAGGCGAGGCACCAGTCGAGCGCCTCCTTCACCTCGTCGCTCGCCCAGCCGTCGGTGATCACCTCGCCGCGCAGCATCTCGGCGAGCAGGCGCGCGCGGCCGCGCGTGGAGTAGCGCTCTTCGTGCGTGGCGCGGTAGCTCGGGCACATCGTGCCGCCGGTGCGGCTGCGGCACTTGCCCATGCCGATGCAATGCTCGGTGGCCCGAACAAATCCGTCGCCGACCGGGCTCAAGAACGACAGCTTGGTTTTCAAGCTGACGGGCTTGTACTCCGGGCCGAGGCGCAGGTTGGCGTCGAGGGGCAGCGCGTCGATCAGCTTGCCCGGGTTCATCCGGTGGTGCGGATCCCAGGCGCGCTTGAACTCGCGGAATGCCTGCATCAGCTCGGGCCGGAACATGATCGGCAGCAGCTCGCCCTTCGCCTGGCCGTCGCCGTGCTCGCCCGAAAGCGAGCCGCCGTACCTGACGACGAGCTCGGCCGCCTCGGTCAGGAAGCGCCGCCAGTGCGCGAGGCCCGCGGGCGTGCGCAGCTCGAAGTCGATGCGCGCGTGGATGCAGCCGTCGCCGAAATGCCCGTAGAGCGAGGTGCGGTAGCCGTAGCGCTCGACGAGCCCCTGGAACTCGCGCAGGTAGCCGCCCAGCCGCATGGGATCCACCGCGGCGTCCTCCCAGCCCACGACCGGGTCTGGACCCTTGCCGCCCAGATCGAGCGCGGTCGCCGACGCGCCGGTCTCGCGGAGGGTCCAGAGCCGGGACATCAGGGATTTTTCGGCAATCAGGCTACCGCCGAGCACGGCTGCTCGTGCGACAGCCTCTTCCCGGGTATCCGCCCCGAACTCCACCATCAGCCAGGCCCTGGCGGGCGGCAGCAGCGCGATGTCGTCGAGCCGCAGCCGCCGCTCGCGCAGGCCGCCGATGATCGCCTCGTCGAGCCCCTCGCACGCGATCGGCCCCGCCGCCATCACCCGCGGCACCGCGTCGCCCGCCGCGCCGATGTCGGGAAAGCCGAGCACGACGAGCACGCGCTCGCGCGGGCTCCTCACCAGGCGCGCCTCGGCCTGCAGCGTGAGCGCGCAAGTGCCTTCGGAGCCGACCAGCGCGCGCGCCACGTTGAAGCCGTTCTCGGGCAGGAGCTGGTCGAGGTTGTAGCCCGACACGCGCCGGCGGATCTTCGGAAATCCGCTGCGGACGTGATCCGCGTACCGCTCGGCGATGCCTTTCAGCTTCGAGTAGACCTCGGCCCTTCGACCTCCCCCGGAAAGGATCTCTTGATATTCCGAGTCGGAGGTCGGTCCGCACCAGAAGCGCGCGCCGTCGTAGGTGATGACCTCGAGGCGCTCGATGTTCTGCACCGTGGTCCCGGCCATCACCGAGTGCGGCCCGCAGGAGTTGTTGCCGATCATGCCGCCGAGCGTGCAGCGTGAATGCGTCGCCGGGTCAGGAGCGAAGGTGAGGCCGTGCGCCTCGGCCGCCTCGCGCAGCGCGTCGCACACCGCGCCGGGCTCGACGCGCGCGAGCCGGGCCTGCGCGTCGATCGAGAGCACGCGGTCGAGGTACTTGGAGCAGTCGATGACCACGGCCACGTTGACCGCCTGCCCGTTCAGCGAGGTCGCGCCGCCGCGCGCGAGCACCGGCGCGCCGTGGCTCGAGCACACGCGCAGCGTCTCGACGATGTCCTCGACGCTGCGCGGCAGCACGACGCCGATCGGCACCTGGCGGTAGTTCGAGGCGTCGGACGCATAGGCCGCGCGCATGCCCTTGTCGAAGCGCACTTCGCCCGACACCGCGTGCTGCAGCGCAGCCTGGAGTCGCTGGTGTTCGACCATGCGCGACGATTCTGGCACACCGCCTTTCTTGACTTCACCCGCACCGCGGAATAGTCTGAAATCGCAGTGCCAATAACATCCGAGGACCGCTAAATGAAATCAGTCTGGGCAAGGACGCTGTGCCGCTTGTTGATGGTGCTCATGGTCTGGTCGCCGATCCAGTACGCGCACGCCGGCATGATCGGCACCGACCAGGTCGCTTCGGTCGCATCGCAGGCCGACCGCATCGCCGTGCTGCAATTCCTCGGCCGTGCCGAGGTGACGAGCCAGCTTCAGTCGCTGGGCGTCGATCCCGCCACGGCGAAGGACCGCGTCGCGGCCATGACCGACCCGGAAGTGCGCTCGCTCGCCGGCAGGATCCAGAGCATGCCCGCCGGCGCCGACTCGACCGGCACCCTGCTGCTGATCGTCGTGGTCGCCTTCGTCGTGTGGTGGGTCTGGTTCCGCCGCTAGCCGTTCGCTTCGCATCCAGCGCCCGCGCCATCGCGGGCGTTTTCATTTTGGCCGCCGCCGCGGGCTGCGCGAGCCTCGTGCCGCAGACCCGGGAGCTCGCCGAGCGCGGCGTGCCGCCCGGGCTGCCGGAGCGGATCGAGCTCAGCGGGGTGCCTTTCTTCCCGCAGCTCGAGTACCAGTGCGGGCCTGCGGCGCTCGCCACGGTGCTGGTCAACGCCGGCGCAAAGATCAGCCCGGAGGAGCTCGTGCCGCAGGTCTACATTCCGGACCGCAAAGGCAGCCTCCAGGTCGAGATGCTCGCCGCGGCGCGGCGCCACGGCATGGTGTCCTACGCGCTCGCGCCGCGCTTCGAGGACCTGCTGCGCGAGATCGCCGCCGGCACACCGGTCATCGTGCTCCAGGACCTGGGCCTCCTCGGCGCCACCTGGCACTACGCCGTCGCGGTCGGCTATGACTATCGGTACGGCACGCTGGTGCTGCGCTCGGGCACCCAGGAGCGCGACGTCATGCCGTTCGCGGCGCACGAGGTGGTGTGGCGGCGAAGCGGCTACTGGGCGATGGTGGCGCTGCCCCCCGATCGCATCCCCGCGACGGCGCAGGAAAGGAGCTGGCTCGGCGCCATCGCGGCGTTCGAGCGCACCGGCCAGGCGCGCGGCGCGCGCGTCGCCTACTCCGCCTTCCTCGAGCGCTGGCCGGAAAACGTCGATGCCCGCATCGGGCTCGCCAATGCGCACTATGCGCTCGGCGAGCTCGCGCGGGCCGAGGCGGTGCTGCGCGAAGCGGCGCGGCGCGACCCGGGGTCGGTCGTGGCGCTCAACAACCTCGCCCAGACGCTCTCCGACCTCGGCCGCCACGAGGAGGCGCTGGCGCTGATCGAAAAGGCGATGGCGGCGGGCGGGCCGTTCGCCGGCGCGGTGCGGGAGACGCGCGAGACGATCCTAGAGCGGCTCGGGAAGAAGCCGGTCCAGTAGCGGCGGCAGCGGGCAGTCGAGCACCGCGCCGACCAGGCGCATCAGGCCCGCCTCGGCAACCCGGATCGTGCCGTCCACGGTGACGGCGGCGAACAGGCCCTTCACCAGCACGCCCTTCTCCATGGGCGCGAGGCCTCTCAGCGCTTCCAGCGCTTCATTGACATTGCGGGTATTCAACTGCGTGCCGGAGGCGGGTTCCGCGGGAATGCCGAGGACGCCCGCGCCGGCGGCGAGCGCCGCCTGCGGGCCGGCCTCGCGCGCGCCGGCGTGCGCCACCAGCGCGAGCAGGGTCGCCGCCTGGGGCTTCAGGTCGGCGATCCTTTTCGTCTCCGGCGGCCGCGGCCGGGGCGCGAGCTGCGAGCGCACGAGCGTGAGCACCACGAACTCGTGCAGCGATACGCGCCGGTCGGCGCCGATCACCGCCTCGAGCGCGCCGAGGAGCTCGTTCTTCTCGTCGCCGGGCGCGGCCTTCAGCGTGACGAGCGCAAGGTCGAGCAGCGGGAGGTGGAACTCGAGCCCGAGGCCGCGCACGAGCGCCGTCATGGCGCGCGCCTCCTCCGCGATCCGCGGGTTGCCAATCGCTGCAAGCTGCGCGCGCACCGCCTCTTCGGGCTCGGCGAGAAGCAGCGCGAGCATCACGGCGCGCGCGCCTTGCACGCTGTGCAGGCTCTCGCGCAGCCGCTCGGGCAGCGCCGCGAGCAGGCGCGCGGCGAAGTCGACCTTGCCCGGGTCGAGCGTGCCGACGAGCGCGGCGCTCTCGCCGGGCGTGCGGCCCCAGGCGGTGGAGAGGTCGCTCGCACGCCGCCCTTTCCGCTCGGCGGGGGCGGACGGCGGCGCTTCCAGGGGCAGCGCCGTGACGCGCTTCGCGCGGTACTCGCTGCGCTGGAACTGCGGGTGCACGCGGCGAATGCGCTCGTCGAGCGGCGGGTGCGTGTCGAGCAGCCGGGCGAGCCGCACCACGACCGCGGCGCCGAAGAACATGAGCGACATCTCCTCGGCGTAGCGGTTCTCGATCCGCGTGCCGGCGCCGGAAGTGCGGATCTGGTCGAGCGCGCCGGCGATGCCGTCGG
>DATIGR010000108.1:0-7909 GCA_035454645.1 Burkholderiales bacterium | reverse complement strand
CCCCCGCGGCCCCGATGGCGGCGCCGCCGGCGCCACCGCCCGGCGCGGATATCTATTGCGACGTGCTGTTACGGGGGGGGGGCCGGGGGGGGTACTCGGCGGCGTTCCGCGCGGCCGATCTCGGGATGAAGACGGTGCTCGTCGAGCGCTATCCGGCGCTCGGCGGGGTGTGCCTGAACGTCGGCTGCATTCCGTCGAAGGCGCTGCTCCACACCGCGGCGATCATGGACGGGGCGCGCGCGCTCGCCTCGCACGGCATTTCCTTCGGTGAGCCGAAAGTCGATCTCGCGAAGCTGCGCGCGTTCAAGGACAAGGTGGTCGGGAAGCTCACCGGCGGCCTCGCCGGCATGGCCAAGATGCGCAAGGTCACCGTGATCCAGGGCGTCGGCGCCTTTCTCGACAGAAACCGCCTCCAGGTCGACCGAAAAACCATCCGTTTCACCTCCGCGATCATCGCCGCAGGCTCGCAGGCGGCGAAGCTTCCCTTCCTGCCGGAGGATCCGCGCGTCGTGGACTCGACCGGCGCGCTCGAGCTGCGCTCGCTGCCGAAGCGGTTGCTCATCATCGGCGGCGGCATCATCGGCCTGGAGATGGGCACGGTGTACTCCACGCTGGGCGCGCGGCTCGACGTGGTCGAGATGATGGACGGCCTGATGCTCGGCGCGGATCGCGACCTCGTCGCGGTGTGGCAGAAGTTCAACGCGCCGCGCTTCGACAAGGTGATGCTGAAGACGAAGACGACGAAGGCCGAAGCAGGAAAAGACGGAATCCGGGTGAGCTTCGACGGCGCCGACCCGAAAACCTACGACATGGTCCTCGTCTCGGTCGGCCGCGTGCCGAACGGCAGGAAAATTGCTGCGGACAAGGCCGGAGTGAACGTGGACGAGAAGGGATTCATCCCGGTCGACAGCCAGATGCGCACGAACGTCGCGAACATCTACGCCATCGGCGACATCGCGGGCAACCCGATGCTCGCCCACAAGGCGGTGCACGAGGGCCACGTCGCGGCCGAGGCGGCCTCGGGCATGAAGTCGCATTTCGACGCGCGCGTCGTGCCCTCGGTCGCGTACACCGACCCGGAGATCGCCTGGGTGGGGCTGACCGAGGACGAGGCGAGAAAGAACGGCACGGCAATCGGCGTGGCGAAATTCCCGTGGGCGGCGTCAGGGCGCGCCATCGCCAACGCGCGCGACGAGGGGTTCACCAAGCTCATCTTCGACGCCGAGACGCACCGCATCGTCGGCGGCGGCATTGTCGGCACCGGCGCCGGCGACCTGATCAGCGAGCTCGCGCTCGCGGTCGAGATGGGCGCCGACGCGACCGACATCGGCAAGACCATCCACCCGCATCCGACCACCGCCGAATCGGTCGGCATGGCGGCCGAGGTATTCGAGGGCGTCTGCACGGACTTGCCGCCGCAGCGCAAGAGGTAAAGACGAGGATGTAAGAGGTAAAGACGAGGATGTAAAGACTAGGGCGTAAAGACCAGGGCATGAATCAGGAAGCGCTCAAAGAGCTCGTTGCGCGCGAGGCGCTGAAGCACGTCGTCGAGGACGCGATCGTCGGCGTGGGCTCCGGCTCCACGGTGTTCAAGTTCATCGACGCGCTCGCCTCGATGAAGAACCGCATCGACGGCGCCGTGGCGGCGTCCGAAGCGAGCGCCGAGCGGCTGAAGAAGCACGGCATCCGCGTGGTCGATCTCAACAGCGTGAACGAGCTGCCCGTGTACATCGACGGCGCCGATGAGGTGACCGAGCACCTGCATATGATCAAGGGCGGCGGCGGCGCGCTGACTCGGGAGAAGATCACCGCCGCCGTGGCGCGCAAGTTCGTGTGCATCTGCGACAGCTCGAAGCTCGTCCCCGTGCTCGGCAAGTTTCCGCTGCCGATCGAGGTGATCCCGATGGCGCGCAGCTACGTCGCGCGCGAGATCGTGAAGCTGGGCGGCCACCCCGAGCTGCGCCAGGGCTTCACCACCGACAACGGCAACGTGATCCTCGATTGCCACGGCATGACGCTGCTCGACCCGCCGAAGACCGAGTCCGAGCTCAACCAGATCGCGGGCGTAGTCACGAACGGCATCTTCGCGCGCCGCCCGGCGGATGTGCTTCTCCTGGGAGAAGCCTCCGGCGTGCTTACCAAGAAACGAATCTAGTTGGGCCGGGCTGTCTTTCTGCTGTCGCTGGCGGCGTTCGCCAGCGCGGCGAGCCTGCGCGCCACCGATCCGCTGCTGCCGCTCATCGCCGAGGAATACGCCGTCACCGCCGGCGCGGCGTCGGCCGCGGTCACCGCGTTCGCGCTTTCCTACGGCCTGCTGCAGGTGGTGTGCGGCCCGCTCGGCGACCGCTACGGCCGCTACCGCACCATCGCCGCCGCCGCGTTCGTGTCCGCGTTCGGCTCGGCGGCCTGCGCGATCGCGCCCTCGCTCGACCTGCTGGTGGCGGCGCGCTTCGTGTCGGGGGCGACCATCGGCGCCTTCATCCCGCTCGCGCTCGCGTGGATCGGCGACACCGTGGCCTACGAGAAGCGCCAGCCGCTGCTTGCCCGCTTCCTCGTCGGCCAGATGGCCGGCGTCGCCTTCGGCACCGCGGCCGCGGGATGGCTCGGCGAGCATTTCGGCTGGCGCTCGATTTTCTGGGCGCTCGGCGCCCTGCTGCTCGCCATTGCGCTGCTGCTTTTCCTCGAACTGCGGAATCCCCTGGTGGGGGGCGCAGGCCGCGGCTCGATCCGCGAGAGCATCAGGCGCATGCCGGGCCTGCTGCTGCACCGCCGGCTGCGAGTGCTGCTCGCCACGGGGTACGCCGAGGGCGTGTTCATCTTCGGCGCGCTCGCCTTCGTCGCGATCTACCTGCAGCGCCGCTACGGAGTCGGACCCGGACTCGCCGGGACGCTGGTGACGGCGTACGCCGCGGGCGGACTCGTTTATGCCGTGCTGGCGCGCCGCGCGGTCAGGCGGCTCGGCGAGCGCGGCCTGGCGACTTTGGGCGGCGCGGCTTTGGTGATCGGCTATCTCGTCTTGACGTTCGCACCTGCCTCGGGCACCGCGACATTAGGCATCGGAGTGGTCGGAGCCGGCTTCTACATGTTCCACACGACGGTGCAGACGCACGTCACGCATGTCGCGCCCGAGGAGCGCGGCTCGGCGGTCGCGCTGTTCGCGACGTTTCTATTCCTCGGGCAGGCTTCGGGCGTGTGGCTCGGCGCGCAGATCGTCGACACCGCCGGCCTCGCGCCGGTGTTCCTCGCCGCCGCCGCGGGGCTCGCGGCCCTGGCGGTGCTGTTCCGCTATTTCTTGTCCTCGGGCACGTAGCCCGAGGCGACGTCGGCGCCGGCGCCGAAGAAGTGGCGCTCGGTCTGCTCCATGAGGTACTTGCGCGCGCGCGGGTCGCGCAGGTCGAGGCGGTTCTCGTTCACGAGCATCGTCTGCTGCTTGAGCCACTGCGCCCAGGCTTCCCTGGAGACGTTCTCCCAGATGCGCTTGCCGAGCGCGCCGGGGTAAGGCGGGAAATCCAGCCCCTCGGCCTCGCGCCCCAGCTTCACACACTTCACCATTCTCGCCATCGGCGAGATTATATTCTCTTCAGAAAGACTTTCGAGCCGCGGCGCCAGTTGTAGAGCGTCTTGCGTTGCTCCGGCAGCGCATCGACCGCGGCGGCGCGAAAGCCCTGCTCGAGGAACCAGTGCGCGGCGTGCGTGGTGAGGGCGAAGAGCTTGCGCAGCCGCAGGCCCTTGGCGCGCTCCTCGCAGGCCTTGAGGAGCCGCTCGCCGTAGCCGGCGTCGCGATACTCGTTCGCCACCGCGAGGCAGGCGAATTCCGCGCTCTTGTCGTCGGGAAACGGATAGAGCGCGGCGCAGCCGACGATGCGCGCGTCGTGCTCCACCACGAGGAAATTGCCGATCTCGGCTTCGAGCAGCTCGCGGCTTCGCTTCACCAGCGTGCCTTCGGCCTCGAGCGGCTCGATCAGCGCCAGCATGCCGCGCACGTCCTCGATCTTCGCCGGGCGCAGCTTCTCGACCGCGTCGGCGGTGATCATCGTGCCGACGCCCGCATGGGTGAAGAGCTCGAGGAGCAGCGACCCCGGCGCGCGCCGCGTGACGAGATGCCCGCGCGCGACGCCGCTCTCGACCGCGCGCGCCAGGTGCTCGAGCGCCCGCTTCGCCGCGGGCGTCAGATCGCTCTTCCTGGCGACCCATGCTGCAGCCTGGTCGGCGGTGAGCTCGGACACCACCTCGCCCTTGCGGTCGGCGGGCAGCCGGTCGGTGTACATGAGGAGCTTGTCGGCGCGCAGCGCGACCGCGACGCTCTCGGCGACGTCCTCCCAGGCGAGGTTGAAGACCTCCCCGGTCGGCGAATAGCCGAGAGGCGGCACGAGCACGATGTCGGCCACGTCGAGCTGCGCGGCAAGCGCGGCCGCGTCCACCTTGCGCACCGCGCCGGTGAACTGGAAGTCCACGCCGTTGCGCACGCCGATCGGCCGCGCGGTGATGTAGTTGCCCGAGGCGACGCGGATCTGGGCGCGCGCCATGGGCGAGTCGGGCAGCCCCTGCGAGAGCAGCGCCTCGATCTCCACGCGCAGGATTCCGGCGGCGTGCTTCACCGTGGTGAGCGCCTGCTCGTCGGTGACGCGCAGGCCCTGCGCGTAGCGCGAGCGCAGCCCCTTCGCCTTCATCTCGGCCTCGATCTGCGGCCGCGCGCCGTGCACCATCACGAGCCGGATCTCGAGCGAGGCGAGCACGTTCACGTCGTGGATGAAGCTCTCGAAGCGCGCGCGCTCGGCGACCATCTCGCCGCCGAAGGCGATCACGAACGTGCGCCCGCCGAAGTCGTGCACGTAGGGCGCGACCTGGCGGAACCAGCGGACGAAGCTCTCCATGTGCAGTCTTTCCAAATTCTACCGGGAGGCCGAAAGGCTGCAGGCTGCGCTATGCTCGGGAATACGGAGGAATGACCCGATGAAATCCATGCGCGTGGTTCTCGCCGCCGTGCTGCTCGCCCCGCTGCTTCCGGCGCACGCCGCCGGCGAGGAGTCGCCGGCTCTCGGGCACGCGCTCGCGCTGATCCATGTCTTCGTGCGCATCGCGGCGGGCCTCGCGAAGGAGATGCTCGCCGACGTGCCGTCCGAGCATCGCGCGACGCTGTACGCGATCGGCCGCGACCTCGCCGCCGTGGCGAGGAAGAATCTCAGGAATCGCCCCGCAGAGCGTTGAGCGCGGCAAGCGCCGCGACCGCGGCGGTCTCGGTGCGCAGCACGCGCGGCCCGAGCGAAGCCGGCACGAAGCCGGCCGACGCGAGGGCGCCTTCCTCCTCGGCGGTGAATCCTGCCTCGGGGCCGGCGGCGAGGACGAAGCTCTCCGCGTTCCGGGGGATCCTGGAAAGCGGCATTGTGGAAAGTGGCGAGAGCAGAATCCTGGTCCCTTCACCGACCGGCCGGAAATCCGGGAGCGCGATGAGCGGATGAACCTCGGGAACTCGGTTGCGCCCGCACTGCTCGCAGGCGGCGATCACCACCTTCTGCCAGTGGGCGCGCCGGGTCTCGGCGCGCTCGCCCTTCGGCCGCGCGACCGAGCGCGCGGCGAGCACCGGCTGCACCTCCGCCACGCCGAGCTCGACCGCCTTGCGCAGGGTGCTGTCCATCTTCTCGCCGGCGGACACCCCCTGAACCAGGGTCACGCGCAGCGGCGATTCGCGCTCGAGCGCGCGGTGCTGGAGGATGTCGACCATGATCGCGAGCCGCCGGATCGAGGCGATGCGCGCCGCGTACTCGCCGCCGCGGCCGTTGAAAAGCGTGACGTCCTCGCCCTCGCGCAGGCGCAGCACGTGGATCGCGTGGTGCCCCGCTTCCTCGGAAAGCGTGCACACGCTGCCCGCGCGCAGCGGTGCGTCGAGGAAAAAGCGCGGCGCCATGCTAGGATTTTTGCATGAACGCACCCCAATTCGATCTTCCCGGCGTCGACGGCAAGCGCCATTCGCCGCAGAGCGCGCGCGGCGGCAAGGGCCTGGTCGTCATGTTCATCTGCAACCACTGCCCCTACGTGAAGGCGGTGATCGACCGCATCGTGCGCGACTGCAAGGAGCTCGCGGCGCTCGGCATCGGCTCGATCGCGGTCATGTCGAACGACCCCTCCGACTATCCCGAGGACTCGTTCGACAACATGAAGCGCGTCGCGCGCGACAAGGGCTTCCCGTTCCCTTACGTCATCGACGAGACGCAGGACGTGGCGCGCGCCTACGACGCGGCGTGCACGCCCGAGTTTTTCGGCTTCAACTCCGACCTGGAATTGCAGTACCACGGCAGGCTGGACGCTTCCCGGCGCGAAGTCGTTCCGAACGCGAAGCGCGAGCTGTTCGAGGCGATGAAGCTCGTCGCCGAGACCGGCAAGGGGCCGAAGGAGCAGATCGCCTCGGTCGGCTGCTCCATCAAGTGGAGAAGATAACTACATAGGAGTGAGAAAAGGGGTCAGGACCCTTTTATTGGAAATGGGGTCAGGAACCACTCACGAACCACGCGCAGCTACACGAAGAAGGTTCCTGACCCCATTTCCAATAAAAGGGTCCTGACCCCTTTTCTCACTACATAGTCGCGCCCACGACCCAGGGCGCGAACTCGTCCTCGCCGAAGCCGAGCAGCTCGGACTTGCTTTTCTTGCCCGAGGCGGTGTCGAGGATCAGCCGGAAGATGCGCTCGCCCACCTGCTCGACGGTCTCGGTGCCGTCGACGATCGTGCCGCAGTTGACGTCCATGTCTTCTTCCATGTGCTGGTAGAGGCGCGAGTTGGTGGCGAGCTTGAGCGAGGGCGCGGGCTTGCAGCCGTACACCGAGCCGCGGCCGGTGGTGAAGCAGATGACGTTGGCGCCGCCGGCGACGTGCCCGGTGACCGAGACCGGGTCGTAGCCCGGCGTGTCCATGAAGACCAGACCCTTGGCGCTCACTTTCTCGGCGAACTCGTAGACGTCGACGAGGTTCGTGGTCCCGCCCTTCGCCGCGGCGCCGAGCGATTTCTCCAGGATCGTGGTGAGCCCGCCCGCCTTGTTGCCGGGCGAGGGGTTGTTGTTCATCTCCATCTTGTTGCGCGCGGTGTAGTCCTCCCACCATTGAATGCGCCTGAGAAGCTTTTCTGCCACGTCGGGTGATATTGCCCTGCGGGTCAGCAGATGCTCGGCACCGTAGATCTCGGGAGTTTCGGAAAGGATCGCCGCGCCGCCGTGCCGCGCGAGGAGATCGGCGGCCGCGCCGAGCGCGGGGTTGGCGCTGATACCGGAGTAGCCATCGGACCCGCCGCACTCCAGCCCGAGGATCAGGTGGCTCGCCGGCACGGTCTCGCGCTTCACCTTGTTCGCCTCGGGCAGCAGCTCCTTGATGCGCGCGATGCCGTCCTTCACCGCCTTGGTGGTGCCGCCCTTCTCCTGGATGGTGAACGCCTGCAGCTTCTGCGAGAGCTTGAGCTTCGAGGCGGCGAGCCAGAAATTGATCTGGTTGGCCTCGCAGCCGAGCCCGATGTTCATCACGGCGTAGAAGTTCGGGTGCTGCGCGTAGCCGCTCAGCGTGCGGCGCAGCAGCTCCATTCCCTCGCCCTCGGAGGCCATGCCGCAGCCCGTCTTGTGGGTAAGCGCGACGACGCCGTCCACGTTGGGGTAATCGTCGAGGTTGTTCTCGAAATGCCTCGCCACCATCCGCGCGACAGTGGCGGAGCAGTTCACGCTCGTCAGGATGCCGATGTAATTGCGCGTCGCCACACGCCCGTCGGGACGTTTGATTCCGAGAAAACTTGCAGGCTCCCCGAAGTACTCGGTTTCCTTCTTCAGGGAACAGAAGGCATAGTCGCGCTGGAACTCGCCCATGGCGAGGTTGTGCACGTGCACGTGCTCGCCCGCGCGGATGTCACGCGTGGCGAAACCGATGATCTGGTT
>DATIGR010000107.1:0-9767 GCA_035454645.1 Burkholderiales bacterium | reverse complement strand
TTCAACTCGCTCGTCGGGCAGGTGATGAAGGCGACCCAGGGCAAGGCGAACCCCGCCCAGGTCAACGACATCCTCCGGAAGAAGCTGAAAAGCTAGGCTAGCGCGCCGGCTTGCCGATCGCCTCGCGGTAGTGGCGACGGTCCTCGTCGTAGCGCGCGTTGATGCTCACCGTCTCTTTCCGCTTGGCGTCGAGCAGGGCCTGCTGGGCCTTGAGATCGATGTCGGCGTTGGTGATCTCTTCCTTCAGGCGCGCGGGCGGAGCCCCCTTGCCGGCTTCCTGGAAGAGCGCGAGCTCCTTCTGGTACTGCGTCTGGCGGCGCTTGATCTCCGCGATGCGGCTCTCCACCTCCTGCACGCCTCTCTGGTGGCTCGCGAGATCGCGCTTGCGCGACTCCTCGATGTCATTTTCGCTGGTGTAGGTGGCGAGGAGCGCGCGGCTGCGGCGCATCGACTCCTTTTGCGCCGCTTCGAGCTCGCGCTTCTTCTCGGCCTCGGCCTCCTTCGCGAGGCGCGCCTTCTCGTCGCCCTCGGGGTCGATGCGCTTGACCATCAGGCCCTGCCTGTTGATCAGCTCGAGCGGCTGGCCGAAACAGGCGGGCGGGATCGTCTGGCCGTAGTACTTCTTCCCGTCCTTGCCGATGCAGCGGTAGGTGTACTGCTCCTTGTTCATCTGGCCGTGAGCGAAATGCGGCGCCGCGAGCGGGGCGAGCATCAGCGCGATCGCCGCAAAAATTGCAGTTCTTGGAGTCATCGCAACCCTCCCGAAGCGCGAATGGCGGGGATTCTACCTGCTAGAATCCGCGCCGCCCATGCACTTTGCCGACCAGGCGTTCGTTGCCGAGACCACGGCCAAGATGCTGCTCGAGGTCAAGGCTGTGCTTTTTTTCTCAGATAAGCCGTTTATCTTCACCTCCGGCTGGGCGAGCCCGGTGTACATCGACTGCCGCAAGCTCATTTTCTATCCACGCATTCGCACGCAATTGGTCGACTTCGCCGCCAGCATGCTCGCTCGCGATGTCGGCTTCGAGCAGTTCGACGTGGTGGCGGGAGGCGAGACCGCGGGAATCCCGTACGCGGCGTGGATCGCCGAGCGCCTGGGCCTGCCGATGCAGTACGTGCGCAAGAAGCCCAAGGGGTTCGGCCGCAACGCGCAAATCGAGGGCGACGTGCGCGAAGGGGCGCGCACGCTCCTCGTCGAGGACCTCACCACCGACGGGCGCTCGAAGATCAATTTTTGTCAGGCGTTGCGCGCGGCCGGGGCGATCGTCGAGCACGTATTCGTCAACTTCTACTACGACATCTTCCCCGAGTCGAAGAAGATCCTCGCCGACTTGAACGTCAGGCTGCACTACCTCGCGACATGGTGGGACGTGCTCGAGGTGGTGAAGAAGGGCGGCTACCTCGAGTCGAAGCAGATTGCCGAGGTGGAGAGCTTCCTGCACGCGCCCGCGCAGTGGTCCGCGGCCCACGGCGGAGTTTCATCCTTTCCCTCTGCTTCTTGAGAGTCA
This sequence comes from Burkholderiales bacterium, assembly GCA_035454645.1. GTDB lineage: Bacteria > Pseudomonadota > Gammaproteobacteria > Burkholderiales > SG8-39 > SCGC-AG-212-J23. The sequence continues at coordinate 8,259 of DATIGR010000107.1, read as the reverse complement.
TTACTCTCAACGTCAACGGGATTCGCTCCGCCGCAGGCAAGGGACTGTTCCGGTGGCTTGCGCGCCAGCGTGCCGACGTGGTGTGCCTGCAGGAGATGAAGTGCCAGGAGACCGACCTCGACGCCAGGCTGCACGGGCTCAAGGTGTACCAGGCGTGCCACGCGTTCGCAAGCAAGAAGGGCTACAGCGGCGTCTCCCTCTATAGCCGCAGGACGCCGGACGAGGTGCGCCGCGGCTTCGCGAGCCGCGAGTTCGACGCGGAAGGACGCTACGTCGAAGCGCGCTTCGGGAAGCTGTGGGTGGTGTCGATGTACATGCCCTCGGGCTCGGCCGGCCCTCACCGGCAGGCATCCAAGTTTCGTTTCCTGAAACTATTTCTTCAGCACTTGGGACGTTTGAAGGGTCGAAACCACGAAATCATCCTGTGCGGCGACTGGAACATCGCGCACAAGGAGATCGACCTGAGGAACTGGCGCTCGAACCAGAAGAACTCGGGCTTCCTGCCCGAGGAGCGCGCATGGCTCACGCGGGTGTTCGACGAGCTCGGCTTCGTCGACGTGTTCCGCAAGCTGAACGGCAGGCCCGGCGAGTACACCTGGTGGTCGAACCGCGGCCAGGCCTGGAAGAAGAACGTCGGCTGGCGCATCGATTACCAGATCGCGACGCCCGGGATTGCGGCGCTCGCGCGCCGGGAATCGATCTACAAGGCGAAGCGCTTCTCCGACCACGCACCGCTCATCATCGACTACGAGCATGAGCTCTAGCAGGCTGCCGGCGGGCCTGCGCCTGTACCTGGAGCCTGCGCCGCTCGCGGCGCTTTTTCTCGGCATCTCCTCGGGCTTCGCGTTCGCGATGATCGGCGCGACGCTCAGCACGCGGCTCGCGCAGCACGGCATCAGCAAGAGCGCGGTCACGGCCTTCGCGCTCACCTTCCTCGCCTACAACTTCAAGTTCCTGTGGGCGCCGATCGTCGACCACGTGCGGCTGCCGCTCATCGGCCGGTTCGGGCAGCGGCGAAGCTGGCTTTGGCTGCTCGGCGTGCTCGTCATGGCCGCGGTCGCGTTTCTCGGCATCGCCGATCCGCAGGAGGCGCTCACCATGGTCGCGATCGCCGCCCTCGTGGTCGGCGTCGCCGGGGCCACCTTCGACATCATCATCGACGCCTACCGCATCGAGCTGCTCGAGCCGCGTCAGCTCGGCGCGGGCTCGGGCATGTCCCAATATGGCTGGCGCATCGGCGCGGCCGCCGCCGGCGCGCTCGCCCTCGTCGTCGCGCACCGGCTGGGCTGGACGGCGGCCTATGTCGCGTGCGCGGCGTTCGCGCTCCCGGCGATGCTGGTCGGCGTGGTCATGGGAGAGCCGGCGCGCCACCGCGAGCCCGCCCGGTCGCACGGCGCGATGGAAGCGCTCGTCGCGTACTTCAGCCCGCTGGTGGAGTTCCTCCGGCGCCAGGGCGCGATCGTGGTCCTCGTCTTCGTGCTGATCCACAAGATCGGCGACACGCTCGCCAACCTCACGCTGCGGCTGCTGTTCCAGGACCTGGGCTTCACCAACGACGAGGTGGCGTTCTACGACGTCGGCGTGGGCTTCGCCGCCCTGCTCGTCGGCGTGTTCGTCGGCGGCATCCTGTACGCGCGGCTGGGAATGAAGGTCTCGGTCCTCGTGAGCCTCGTCCTGATGGCGGTGTCGAACCTGAGCTTCGCCGCGCTCGCGGCCGCGGGACATACCAACATCGGCATGGCGGCCGCGGTCGGCTTCGAGAACTTCGCGAGCGGCATCGGCGGGGTCACCGTAGTCGCCTACCTCTCCGCGCTATGCAACTTGCGCTTTACCGCAACGCAGTACGCGCTTCTTTCCGCTCTGGCGAGCATCGCCGGCCGCTTCCTCACAGGGACGAGCGCCGGGGCGCTGATCGACGCGATGGGCTACGTCAACTTCTATCTGCTGACGACCGTGGTCGCCGTTCCCGGCGTAATCCTCTTCTGGTTCATGATCCGCTCCGGGCTCGCCGACCTCTCGATCGGCTCGGCGGGGAAAGAAGGCGCTTCCTCTTAAGGGTTCGCAGCCTGCGCAGCGCCCGTACGCGCGCAGCGCGCAGGGCCGCGAGCGTCGAAGCCGTTGCCGCACGCCAGCGCAGCCGCGCGAGCTCATCCCAGCCTGCGTCAACCACGATCGCGTCGTCGTAGAGGATCTTTCGCTTGACCTTGAGGAACACGTAGGCCGGGCTCGCGATGTAGAGCACGCGGCAGGAAGTGCGACTCCCGTTGAGGAGCTGCAGAAACGTTCCCGGCAAGGCGAGCGCGCCTTCGCCGGCGCGAAGCCTCAGCGTATAGGGCGTGCGCGACTGCTTGTCCTTCAGCCTGAGCGACAGGCGCCCGCTCATGACCCAGACGATCATGGTGACGAACGGATGCATGTGGATCTTCGATGCGTGCCCCGGTCGCACCTCGCCCAGCGCCACGCTTGCGCCGGGGGAAAGTTCCGGCGGCAGATCGTTCGTGCTGTCTGCGGGATTGAGGAAGGGATAAACCCGCGTGCCGTCGGGCACGATGCCGCCGCGGCCGCGCCGGAAAATGCGTTTCAGCTTTGCGTGCAGCGGTAGACGGCCATGCTTCCGAGGAGGTTGGGCAGCAGCGTAACCGGCTGGCCGTCGTGGAGGACGAGGCGCTCGCGGATCCGGATGCCGATGCGCCGGCACAGGTCCTCGAAGTCGGTGATGGTGCAGTGGTGGACGTTGGGCGTCTCGTACCACGGGTAGGGAAGCGTCTCGGAGACCGGCATGTGGCCGAGCGCGATCTGCAGGCGCGCGCTCCAGTGGCCGAAGTTCGGGAAGCTGACGATCCCCTCGCGGCCCACGCGCAGCATCTCGCGCAGCAGGAACTCGGTGCGGTGGATGGTCTGCAGCGTCTCGGACAGGATCACGCAGTCGAACGAGCCGTCGGCGAACAGCGAGAGCCCGCTCTCGAGGTCGACCTGGAGCACGTTGACGTCGTTCTCGACGCACGCGAGCACCGCCTGGTCCTCGATCTCGACGCCGTAGCCCGGCGCCTGGCGCTCCTGCCAGAGCGAGCGCAGCAGCGCGCCGTCGCCGCAGCCGAGGTCGAGGACGCGCGCGCCCTGGGGCACCCATTGCACGATCGCCTGAAGATCAGGCCTCACAGGTCGATGTTGGCGAAATAGTGGCGCAACGCGGCGTGATAGCGCGCATCCTCGAGAAGGAAGGCGTCGTGCCCGCCCGGCGCGTCGAGCTCGAGGTACGACACGATGCGCCGGTTGTCGAGCAGCGCGCGCACGATCTCGCGCGATCGCACCGGCGTGAAGCGCCAGTCGGACTTGAACGACACCACGAGAAACGCGGCCCGGGCGCGTGCGAGCGCCTTGGTGAGGTCGCCGCCGTAGTCGGCGGCGGGGTCGAAGTAGTCGAGCGCCTTGGTGATGCGCAGATACGTGTTGGCGTCGAAGTAGCTCGAGAACTTGTCGCCCTGGTAGCGCAGGTAGGACTCGACCTCGAAGTCGATGTCGAAATCGAAGCCGGGCGCGCCGCGGCGCAGCACGCGGCCGAACTTCTCTGCCATCGCATCGCCCGAGATGTAGGTGATGTGGCCGATCATGCGCGCGATACGCAGGCCTCGTACCGGCACCACGCCCTTGTCGTAGTAGTGGCCGCCGTGGAAGTCGGGGTCGGTCATGATCGCCTGGCGCGCGACCTCGTTGAAGGCGATGTTCTGGGGCGTGAGCTTGGCCGCCGCCGCGATCACGATCGAATGGCGGATGCGCTCGGGGTAGGAAAGCGTCCACTGCAGCGCCTGCATGGCGCCGAGCGAGCCGCCGATCACCGCGGCGAAGCGCTCGATGCCGAGGCGGTCGGCAAGCCGCGCCTGCGCCTCGACCCAGTCCTCGACCGTGACCACCGGGAAGTCGGCGCCCCAGGGCTTGCCGGTCGCGGGATTGGGCGAAGCCGGCCCGGTCGAGCCGAAGCAGCTGCCGATGTAGTTCGAGCCGACGACGAAGAACCGATGGGTGTCGAGCGGCTTGCCGGGACCGACGAGATTGTCCCACCAGCCCACGTTGCTTCTGTCTTCCTCATAGAAACCGGCGACGTGGTGGGACGCGTTCAGCGCATGGCATACCAGCACCGCGTTCGAGCGCGCCTCGTTAAGGTGTCCGTAGGTCTCGTAAGCGATCTCGAACGCGGGCAGCTCGGCGCCGCCGCGCAGCCTGAGGGGCTCGCTGAACAGCGCCTTCTGCGCCTTGGCGGCGCCGACCGAGGAGGGATCGTGAGGTGCGTTCATGTCTCTTTAGCGGTATTTGTTAGGCGCCCGCAAGCTGACCTCAAATCGGCGCGGCCGGAATTATAGCGGAGCTTGTCTGGCGACTCCGCCGGCGAGCAGCGAGTCGATCTGTGAATCGGACAAACCGGCCTCCCGCAGCACTTCGCGGGTGTGCTCGCCGAGACGCGGCGCATGGCGCCGGTACTCGGGCTTCGATTCGGACCACTCGGAAGGCACGGCGAGCGCGCGGATGCGGCCTTCGGAGGGATGCTCGACCATGTGCAGGTAGTCGATCGCCTCCAGGTGCGGGTCGGCGACGATGTCGTCGAGCGTGTTCATGCGCTGCACGGGAATGTCGCCGCGCTCGAGCGCCCCGAGCCAGAAGGCGGTGGTGCGGTGCTTCATCTCCTCGGCGATCATGGCGTAGGACTGGCGGTAGTTCTGGCTGCGCGCTTCCTGCGTCGCGTACTCGGGCCGCTCGAGCAGCTCCGGCTTGCCGATGATGTCGAGAAACGCCTTCCACTGCTTGTTGGTGTAGATGAGCGCGCAAACGTAGCCGTCGGCGGTCTCGTAGGGGCGCCGGTCGGGCGTGAGAATCCTCAGGTAGCCGGGCTCGCCGTGCTGCGGATCGAAGGTGTAGCCGCCGAGGTGGTCGCCGAGCACGATCTGCAGCAGGTGCTCGAACATCGGCACGTCGATGCGCTGGCCCTTGCCCGTCTTCTCGCGGTAGTAGAGGGCGGCGCTTACCGCGCTCGCGACCTGCTGTCCTACGGAGCGGTCGGCCACGATCATCGGCGCGTAGCGCGGCTCGGAGGCGCCCTGCTTCTGCAGCAGCCACGGCAGGCCGGCCGCGCCCTGGATCAGGTCGTCATAGGCGGCCTTCGCGGCATAGGGCCCGCGCTGGCTGTAGCCGAAGCAGCCGGCGTAGATGATGCGGGGGTTGACTTTGCTGACCTCGTCGTAGCCGAGCTTCAGCCGGGCCATGGCCTGCGGGCGGATGTTGTACACCAGCACATCGGAGCGCCGCGCGAGGGCGAGGCAGGCCTCGCGCCCCGCGTCCTTCTTCAGATCGAGCACCACCGAGCGCTTGTTGCGGTTGACGTTCAGGTAGATCGAACCCATGCCGGGGTGGCGGAAAGGCCAGGCGTAGCGCATCACGTCGCCCTCGGGCGGCTCGACCTTGATCACGTCGGCGCCGAAGTCGCCGAGGATCTGGGTCGCGTACGGCCCCATCACCACCGTGGTGAGGTCGAGGACGCGAACCCCGTGGAGCGGACCGCTCATTCAGGCTGGATGCCGGCTTCCTTCGCCATCTTCGCCCACTTGGCGATTTCGGAGCGTATGAAGGCGCCCAGCTCGTCCGGGTTCAAAGGCGCGACATCCGTGCCGAGCTTGGCGAAGCGATCGGCGACCTCGGGCCTGGCAAGAGCCTTCGCCGTCACCTCGTGCAGGCGCGTCACCACCGGCTGCGGGGTGTTCGCCGGCGCGACGAGCGCGAACCACGCGATGAGCTCGTAGCCCTGCAGCTCCTCGGCGATCGCCGGCACGTCGGGCGCGAGCGGGGAGCGCTTCTGCGAAGTCACCGCAAGGCCGCGCAGCTTCCCGCCCTTGCTCTGCGCGAGCGCATTGGCGAGGTCGGCGAAGGTGAAGTGGATCGAGCCGCCCAGGACGTCGGTAATCGCCTGCGGCAGGCCCTTGTAGGGCACGTCGATGAAGTCGATCTTGCCCATCGAGCGCAGCATCGCCTGCGACACCTGCGAGCCGGCCGAGCCGTAGCCCGCCGAGAGCTTGCCGGGATTCGCTTTCGCGTGCGCCAGGAATTCCTTGAAGTTCTTGGCCGGGAAGTCGGGACGCACCATGATCATGAAGGAGATCGTCCCCAGGCGCGCGACGGGCGCGAAGTCCCTGACCGGGTCGTAGTTCAGCTTCTTGAACAGGCTGACGTTCGCCGCCTGCGGCGTATTCGTCGTCACCATGAGGGTGTAGCCGTCGGGCGCGGCGCGCGCCACCTCGGTGGCTGCGATCGAGCCCTGCGCTCCGGGCTTGTTCTCGACCACGAAGGGCTGGCCGAGCGCTTCCTGGAACTCGCGCCCCATCACCCGCGCGATCTGGTCGGTCGCGCTTCCCGCCGGGAACGGCACCACCAGCTTCACCGGGCGGCTGGGGTAGGTCTGCGAGAGCGCGAGTGGCGCGAACAGCGCCGCCCACAGGATGAGGATCATTTTCTTCATTGAAAAGCCCCTTAGGCGTTGAGTTTGGCGAGCAGGTCGCGGGTCTTGGCCGGGTCGCTCGCGCGCAGCACGCGCTGCGCGAGCGCCTGCACCTCGGCCAGGTTGGTGCGCAGGATCCTCTCCTTGATCGGCAGGAGCTGCGACGGGTGCATCGAGAAATTGCGCAAGCCCAGCCCGAGCAGCAGGCGCGTGAGCTGCAGGTCGCCCGCCATCTCGCCGCAGACCGCCACCGGGACGCCGCCACGCGTCGCGGTCTGGATGGTGCCGGCCACCAGCGTCAGCACCGCGGGGTGCAGCGGGTCGTAGAGGTGGGCGACTGAGTCGTCGGTGCGGTCGATGGCGAGCGTGTACTGGATCAGATCGTTGGTGCCGATCGACAGGAAGTCCAGGCGCCGCATGAAGATCGGCAGCGCGAGCGCCGCCGCCGGGATCTCGATCATGCCGCCGATCTGGATCGCCTTGTCGTAGGGCTGGCCGCGCTCGTCGAGCTGCGCCTTCGCCTGGGCGATGAGGGCGAGGGTCTGGTCGATCTCGTGCGCGTGGGCGAGCATCGGCAGCAGCATGCGCACGCTTCCGTGGTGCGAGGCGCGCAGGATGGCGCGCAGCTGCGTGAGGAACATCTGCGGCTCGGCGAGGCAGAAGCGGATCGCGCGCAGGCCCATCGCCGGGTTCGGCATGGTGTGGCTCTCGCCGCTGCCGTCCAGCGCCTTGTCGGCGCCGAGGTCGAGCGTGCGCAGCACGACCGGCCGGCCCTTCATCGCCTTTGCCACCTCGCAATACGCCTCGAACTGCTCCTCCTCGCCGGGCAGGTCCTTGCGGTTCAGGAACATGAACTCGGTGCGGAACAGGCCCACGCCCTCGGCGCCGGCCTCGAGCACTTCCGGCATGTCCTGCGGCAGCTCGATGTTGGCGAACAGCTCGATCGGCGTGCCGTCCACCGTGGCGGCCGGGGTGGACTTGAGCCGCGCCAGGCGCTTCCTCTCGGCCTTGAGCTCGGCCTGGCGCGCGCGGTACTCGGCGAGGATCAGCGGGTCCGGGTTGACGATCAGCACGCCCTGCGTGCCGTCGACGATCAGGACCTCGCCCTCGGCGATGGTGTCGCGGGCCTGGCGCAGGCCCACGATCGCGGGGATGCCGAGCGAGCGCGCCACGATCGCGGTGTGCGAGGTCACGCCGCCCACGTCGGTGACGAAGCCGCCGAAGCGGTGGCGCTTGAAGAGAATCATGTCGGCGGGGGACAGGTCGTGCGCCACCACGATCAGCTTCTCCTCCTCCGACACCGCCGGCGGGCTGAGCGCCTGGCCGCCCATGAGCGATTTCAGCACGCGCTCGACCGCCTGCTGCACGTCGGCCTTGCGCTCGCGCAGGTACGGATCGTCGATTTCCTCGAAGCGATCGACCAGGCGCTCCATCTGCTGCACCAGCGCCCACTCGGCGTTGGCGCGGCGCTTGCGGATGAGCTCCCTCGGCACCTGCGCGAGCGCCGAGTCGTTGAGGATCATGCGGTGCAGATCGAGGAACGCTTCGAACTCCGCGGGCGAGCCTGGCGGAATGTGGGCTTTCAGCGCGGCGAGCCCGTCCTGCGCCGCGGTCATCGCACGGTCGAAGCGCGCCACCTCGGCGTCGATCGCCTGCTCGGCGATCTCGTAGTGCGCGACCTCGAGCCGGGCGGTGGAAACCAGATGGGCGTACCCCACGGTGATCCCGCCGGAAACCGGGTAACCGTGAAGAACGAAATTCATGGGCGGGAAGGCTTC
>DATIGR010000106.1:0-11464 GCA_035454645.1 Burkholderiales bacterium | reverse complement strand
GACCGAGTTGTAGAAGGTCTCGGCGCACTCGGGCTGCTTGTGATCGTGGATCAGGCCGATAAAGGCGAGCTTGATCGCCGGCCACAGCGACTCGTCGCTCTCCGCCTCGGGGAAGCGGTCGGTGAGGGCGCGCACCGCCTCCTCGACGCGCGCGTCGTACATCTGGATGCGGCTGCGGGCGAGCGCCTGCATCTCGCGCCACGCGGCGCGCTCGTACAGGCGCCGCGCCTCGACCGCCGCGTCGCGAAACAGGCGGTAGTGCCGGTCGAAGCCCTCGAGGATCGTCGCGGCGATCCTCGAGGCGGAGTCTACGCCGCGGCGAGCTTCGGCTTTTTCTGCGAGTCGAAGAATTGCTCGTCCTCGGTCGAGCCGTGCAGCGCGGTGGTGGAGGCCTTGCCCGCGGTCACGACCTGCGTGACCTCGTCGAAGTAGCCGGTGCCGACCTCGCGCTGGTGCTTGACGGCGGTGAAGCCCTGGTCGGCGGCGGCGAACTCCTTCTGCTGCAGCTCGACGAACGCGCTCATGCCGCTCTTCGCATAGCCGTGCGCGAGCTCGAACATCGAGTAGTTGAGCGAGTGGAAGCCGGCGAGCGTGATGAACTGGAACTTGTAGCCCATGGCGCCGAGCTCGCGCTGGAACCTGGCGATCGTGGCGTCGTCGAGGTTACGCTTCCAGTTGAACGACGGCGAGCAGTTGTAGGCGAGCATCTTCTCGGGGAAGCGCTTTCTGATCCCCTCGGCAAACCTCTTGGCAAAACCCAGGTCGGGCGTGCCGGTCTCGCACCACACCATGTCGGCGTACTCGGCGTACGCCAATCCCCGGGAGAGCGCCTGGTCGAAGCCCTTGCGCGTCTTGTAGAAGCCCTCCGAGGTGCGCTCGCCGGTGATGAAGGGCTTGTCGTTCTCGTCGATGTCGCTCGTGACGATGTCGGCAGCCTCGGCGTCGGTGCGCGCGAGCAGAAGGGTCGGCACCCCCAGGATGTCCGCCGCGAGGCGTGCCGCGACGAGCTTCTGCACCGCCTCCCGCGTCGGCACGAGCACCTTGCCGCCCATGTGGCCGCACTTCTTGACCGAGGCGAGCTGGTCCTCGTAATGCACGCCCGCGGCGCCGGCCTCGATCATCGACTTCATCAGCTCGAAGGCGTTCAGCACGCCGCCGAAGCCCGACTCCGCGTCGGCGACGATCGGCGCCAGCCAGTCGATGTCTCCTGCTGTTGCTTTTCCTCCCCGGGCTTCCATGGTCTGGATCTGATCGGCGCGCAGCAGCGCGTTGTTGACCCGCTTGACGACCGTCGGGACAGAGGAGACCGCGTACAGCGACTGGTCGGGATACATCTGCAGCGAATCGTTCGCGTCCGCCGCCACCTGCCAGCCCGACAGATAGATCGCCGGCACGCCGGCGCGCACCTGCTGCACCGCCTGGTTGCCCGTCAGCGCGCCGAGCGAGTTCACGTACGGCCGCTCGTTCAGGAGCTTCCACAGCTTTTCCGCGCCGAGCCTTGCCAGCGTGTGCTCGATTTGCACGCTGCCGCGCAGGCGGGCGACGTCCTCGGCGCTATAGCCGCGCTTGACGCCCCGCCAACGCGGGTTTTCGGCCCAGTCCTTTCTTGTCGCTTCGATCATCGGTGCGGCTCCTCCGGCAAGTGGTTGACAATGGCAAGCTACGCCTGCCCCATGGCGCGCAGCAACATGCGGCGCTTCCAACTTGCATGTTACAAAAACAAGGCTTTACATAGACTTAAGGCTTGGGCATTTCATGATGCGACATGGACTTTCAAATCTTGCTGCATCGCGCCACCGCTGCTTTCAGCGCTGGACGAGCGTGCGGTGGCGCTGGATGCTCATGAGGATGCCGGCGCCGATGAACAGCGTAAGGAGCGCGGTGCCGCCGTAGGAGAGAAAGGGCAGCGGCACGCCGACCACCGGCAGGATGCCCGACACCATCCCCATGTTGACGAAGGCGTAGGTGAAGAACATCAGGCTGACCGCGCCCGCAACGAGCCGCGCGAAGAGCGTCGCCGCGTTCGCCGCGATCATCAGCCCGCGGCCGATGAGCAACGCGTACAGCGCGAGCAGCGCGACGTTGCCGATCAGCCCGAACTCCTCCGAGTACACCGCGAAGATGAAGTCGGTATGCCGCTCCGGGATGAACTCGAGGTGCGCCTGCGTGCCGTTCAGCCATCCCTTGCCGGAGATGCCGCCCGAGCCGACCGCGATGGTCGACTGGATGATGTGGTAGCCGGCGCCGAGCGGGTCCTGGGTCGGGTCGAGAAGCGTGAGCACGCGCCTGCGCTGATAGTCGTGCAGCAGTCCCCAGAGCGGGAACAGGGCGACGACGAAAAGCCCCGCCAGCCCGCCGAGGACTTTCCAGCTGATGCCGGCGAAGAAGATGACGTAGAAGCCCGCCGCCCCGACGAGCGCGGCGGTGCCGAGGTCGGGCTGGCGCACGATCAGCCCGACCGGCACCGCGAGCAGCAGCGCGGCGAGCGCGAAGTCGCGCAGACGCAGGGTGGTCTCGCGCCGGTGGAAGTACCACGCCAGCATGAGCGGCAGCGCGAGCTTCATCATCTCCGAGGGCTGGAAGCGCGTCACGCCCACGTGCAGCCAGCGGCGCGCGCCGTTCACCACGTCGCCGAACAGCGCAACCGCCACGAGCAGCGCGAGGCCGATGACGTACGCCGGCACGGCGAAGCGCATCAGCGTCTGCGGCGCGATCTGCGCGCTGAGCCACATGGCGAGGAGCGCGACGCTCAGGCTGACGAGCTGGCCGAACACCCGGCCCGGCGCGTCGTAGCTCGCGGAGAACAGCGCCGCGAGGCCGAGCATGGAAAGCGACAGCATGATGACGAGCAGCGTGCTGTCGATTCCTTCGACCAGTCGAAGGGCGATGCGCTGCACGGGAAGACGGGCGAGCTCCATCAGTCGCTTTCGGCTCCGTCGTTGAACTCGTCCTCGGGGGTGGCCAGCCCCGGGGGCATCTTGCCGAGGAGGTAATAGTCGAGCACCGTGCGCGAGATCGGCGCCGCCGCGCGCGCGCCGAAGCCGCCGTTCTCGACGATCACCGCGAGCGCGATGATCGGATGCTCGAGCGGCGCGAAGGCGATGAACAGCGAATGGTCGCGGTGGCGCTCGGACACCTTGGCCTCGTCGTATTTCTCGCCCTGCTTCATGCCGATCACCTGCGCGGTGCCGGTCTTGCCGCCGCTCGTGTACTCGGCCTTGGCGAACGCGCGCGCGCCCGTGCCTTCCTTGTTGACCCCGGCCATGGCCTGCTTCACGAAGTCGACCCATTCGCGCCTGAGCGGCACTTGCGCCGTGAGCTCGGGCTCGAAGCTGCGGCGCTCGCGCGTGCGCGGGTTCTCGATATAGCCGACGACGCGCGGCCGGTACATCCCGCCGTAGGCCGCGACGGTGGCCATCGCCTGCGCGAGCTGGATCGGCGTGTAGGCGTTGTAGCCCTGTCCGATGCCGATGGAGATGGTCTCGCCCGGGTACCAGCGCTGCTGCTCGGGGCGGCGGAAGCGCTTCATCTTCCACTCCGGCGAGGGCAGCACGCCGGCCGCTTCTCCCTGCAGGTCGATGCCGGTCGGGGCGCCGAGGCCGAGCTGCTTCATGAACCCGGCGATCGCGTCGATGCCCATGTCGTTCGCGAGCATGTAGTAGTACGTGTCGGAGGACGCGACGATCGACTTGTAGAGGTCCACCACGCCGTGCCCGCCGGGCTTGGAGTCGCGGAAGCGCCGGTCGCCGAATACGAAGTAGCCCGGGTCGTTGATCGTGCTCGAGGGCCGGCGCTTGCCGAGCTCGAGCGCGGCGAGCGCCATGAACGGCTTGAAGGTGGAGCCCGGCGGATAGACGCCGGCGATCGCCCGGTTGTTGAGCGGCCGGTCGGGCGAATTATTGAGCTCGGTCCAGGCCTGCGGATCGATGCCGTCGACGAACAGGTTCAGGTCGAAGCCCGGCTTGGAGACCAGGGCAAGGACCGCGCCGGTGCCGGGCTCGATCGCGACCAGCGCGCCCCGGCGGCTGCCGAAGGCGTTCTCGGCGACGCGTTGCAGCCGCATGTCGAGCGTCAGCACGACGTTGCGGCCGGACACCGCCGGCGTCTGCGACAGGGTGCGGATGCCGCGGCCGGCGGCGTCGATCTCCACCTGCTCGAAGCCGGTGGTGCCGTGCAGCTCGCGCTCGTAGCTCGCCTCGACGCCGCTCTTGCCGATGTAGTCGGTGCCGCGGTAGTTGGCGTCGACGCCTTCCTGCTCGAGCTCCGCCTGATCGGCCTGGTTGATGCGCCCCATGTAGCCGATGACGTGCGAGCCGACATCGCCGAAGGGGTACTGGCGGAAGAGGCGCGCCTTGATCTCGACGCCCTGGTAACGGAAGCGGTTGGCGGCGAATTTCGCCACTTCCTCGTCGGTGAGCCGGGTGCGGATCGGCAGGCTCTCGGGATTGCGCGTCTCCACCGCGAGGCGCTTGAAGTTCGCGCGGTCCTTCGGGGTGATCTCGATCAGCTCGGAGACCTGGTCGATCGTCTCCTCGACGCTCCTCACGCGGCGCGGAAAGATCTCGAGCGTGTAGCCGGAATAGTTGCGCGCCACCACGACGCCGTTGCGGTCGATGATGAGCCCGCGGTTCGGCGTGATCGGAACGATCGAGATGCGGTTGTCCTCGGCCTTTGCGCGATAGTGCTCGTGCTGCACCACCTGCAGGAAGAAGAAGCGCGCGAGCAGCAGGCCGAAGGCCACGAGCACCGCGATGCCGGCGATGCCGATGCGCAGCTGGAACTGCTGCAGCTCGCGCTCGGAGTTGCGCAGCTCGGCCGCGCCCATCATATGGTCTGCTCCCTCGCGGCGCGGCGCTGCGGCAGCAGAAGCAGCCAGCTCGTGGGCGGCCACAGCAGCGCGCCGGCGAGTGGGCCGACGAACATCTGCCAGCCGGAAAAATCGTCGCCCGCGGCGAGGCGCACGAGCAGCGTGACCCCCTGCGCGGCGAGCAGCATCGCGCCGACGTGCAGCGCCTGGAGCCACGGGCCGAACCACAGGATGCGGCGCGACAGCCACACGCCGAGGAACGCGAGCAGCGAATAGGCGAGCGCGTGCTGTCCGAGGAGCACGCCGTTCCCCGCGTCGGTGAGCAGGCCGAGCGTCCAGGCGACCCCGAGGCCGACCAGGCGCGGCTGGCGCACGCACCAGAACACCAGCACGAGCGCGACGAAGTCGGGCACCAGGCGCAGATCGCGCCAGGGCAGGAAGTTCAGGAACAGCGCGAGCGCGAACGACGCGACGATGGTGCTCAGCCGCACCGGCAGCAGGATCTGACGGCTCGAGCTAGCGGACAGATCCATCCTTGTCCCTCAGCCGTCCGCGGCGCGTGCGCTCCTTCGCCGTCTGCGCTTCCTCGGGCCGCGGCGGCTTGACCGTCTCGTCCGACAGCACGAGCACGAAGCGCCCGCGGTCGACGCCCGCGGCGGGCCGGCACACGACGCGGGCGAAGGCGTTCTCGGCGTCGCGCTCGATGCGCATCACCGTCGCGACCGGCAGGCCCGCCGGGTAGGTGCCGTCGATCCCGGAGGTGACCAGGCGGTCGCTGGTCTGGATGTCGGCGTTCGCCGCCATGAAGCGCAGCTCGAGCGATCCCGAGGCGCCGCCGCCGAACGCCACCGCCCGCAGCCCGTTCCTCACCACCTGCACCGGGATCGCCTGGTCGCGGTCGGTGGCGAGCGTGACTTCCGAGACGAGCGCATGAACGCGCGTCACTTGGCCGACGACTCCCGATTCGTCGGTCACCGGGCTGCCGGGCCGCACGCCGTGGGTCGCGCCGCGGTCGATGAAGAGCTTGTGCGCGTACGGGTCGCGCCCGTTGTACATCACCTCGGCCGTGATCACCCGCAGCGGCGGGCGCTCCCGCGCGCCGGCGATCCTGCGCAGCTCATCGGCTTCGGCCTGCGCCGCCTCGTAGCGCTGCGCGTCGTGCGAGTAGGCGAGCGACTTCGCGCGCAGGCGCTCGTTCTCCGCGACGAGCTGCGCCTGAGTCGAGAAGTAGGTACCGACCGCGCGCGCGAGCTCGACCGGCGCGGTGGCCGCGCGCTGCAGCGGGTAAGCGGCGAGCGCGAGCCACGTGCGCAGCCCGTCGGCGTAGCGAAAGCGGGCGTCGATCACCAGCAGCGCGAGCGACAGCGAAGCGAAGAAGAACAGCCTGACGAGCGGCGCCGGTCCTCGTTTGAAGAAGGGCGGGGGGGTGTGGTCCATCCCCCTTTACACCTAGTCGTTCGTGAAGATCGGGCCGAAGTGCTCCATCTTCTCGAGCGCCTTGCCGGAGCCGCGCACCACGCAGGTGAGCGGGTCGTCGGCGACGATCACCGGGAGCCCGGTCTCTTCCATGAGCAGGCGATCGAGGTCGCGCAGCAGCGCGCCGCCCCCGGTAAGCACCATGCCTTTCTCGGCGATGTCGGCACCGAGCTCGGGCGGCGTCTGCTCGAGTGCGGACTTCACCGCCGACACGATCTGGTTGAGCGGCTCGGTGAGCGCTTCCAGGATCTCGTTCGAGCTGATGGTGAAGCTCCGCGGGATGCCCTCGGCGAGGTTGCGGCCCTTCACTTCCATCTCGCGCACCTCGCTTCCCGGGAATGCGGAGCCGATCTCCTTCTTCACGTGCTCGGCGGTCGTCTCGCCGACCAGCATGCCGTAGTTGCGGCGGATGTAGTTGATGATCGCCTCGTCGAACTTGTCGCCCCCGACGCGCACCGAGCCCGAGTACACCATGCCGCCGAGCGAGATCACGCCCACTTCCGTGGTGCCGCCGCCCACGTCGACGACCATCGAGCCGGTGGCGTCGGCCACCGGCAGATCCGCGCCGATCGCGGCGGCCATCGGTTCCTCGATCAGGTAGACCTGCCCGGCGCCGGCACCGATCGCGCTCTCGCGGATCGCGCGGCGCTCGACCTGCGTCGAGCCGCACGGCACGCAGATGATGATGCGGGGTGAAGGCGAGAACAGCTTGTTGTCGTGCACCTTCTTGATGAACTGCTTGAGCATCTGCTCGGTGACGGTGAAGTCGGCGATCACGCCGTCCTTCATCGGCCGGATGGCGATGATGTTGCCCGGCGTCTTGCCGAGCATCTGCTTGGCTTCCTTGCCGACCGCCTGGATGGTCTTCTTGCCGTTCGGGCCGGCCTCCTGCCGGATCGCGACGACCGAGGGCTCGTCGAGCACGATGCCCTTGCCGCGCACGTAGATCAGCGTGTTCGCGGTGCCGAGGTCGATCGCAAGGTCGTTGGAAAAGTAGCTGCGCAGGAATCCAAGCATGGGCAAGGTCTAGAGCCTTTCTCCGTACTAGCCGCTTTATCGTTAGCTATCCGGGCCTTAGGCCTCATACCTCAAGCCCGTTTCAATGAGTCGCTATGATACGCTAACGACGCACTGGGAGATAAGGCAATGCTCCCGGGGTTTCCCGGTCCATAAGAATGTCGCTATCCGATGACCAGGTGCGGCGCCTCGCCCGGCTCGCCCGCATCGCCATCCGCCCCGAGGAATTCGCGCCGCTGCTCGAGCGGCTGAACCGGGTGCTCGGCCTGGTGGAGGAGATGCGCAGCGTCGACACCGCCGGGGTCGAGCCCATGGCCCACCCCCTCGATGCGGTGCAGCGGCTGCGCGAAGACGCCGTGACCGAACCCGACCAGCGCGAGCTGTACCAGTCCGCAGCCCCGGCAGTCGAAGGGGGTCTTTACCTCGTTCCCAAGGTCCTAGAGTAAGTAGGTGCTTAACTCGAGCCTCGCGGAGCTCTCCGCTGCCCTGGCGGCGAGAAATATTTCCTCAGTCGAGCTGGCTCGCCTGTTTCTCGAGCGCATCGCGAAGCTCAACGGCGAGCTGAATGCCTTCATCCGGCCGGAGGAGACCCGCGAAGTCGCCCTCGAGCAGGCCCGGCGCGCCGACGAGCGCCGCGCAAGGGGCGAAGCCGGCCCGCTCACCGGCATCCCGGTCGCGTTCAAGGACATCTACTGCACCAAGGGCGTCCACACGACCTGCGGCTCGAGAATGCTGCAAAACTTCGTCAGCCCCTACGACGCGCACGTGGTCGAGCAGTTCTACGGCGCCGGGGCGGTGCTGCTGGGCAAGTGCAACATGGACCAGTTCGCGATGGGCTCGTCCAACGAGAGCTCCTGGTTCGGGCCGGTGCGCAACCCGTGGGCGAGGCAGTGCGTTCCCGGCGGCTCCTCGGGGGGCTCGGCGGCCGCGGTCGCCGCGCGCATGGCACCGGCTGCGACCGGCACCGACACCGGGGGCTCGACCCGTCAGCCTGCAGCCTTCAGCGGCATCTGCGGCCTGCGGCCGACCTACGGCCTGGTCTCGCGCTACGGCCTGGTCGCGTTCGCCTCGTCGCTCGACCAGGCTGGACCGCTGGCGCGGAGCGCTGCGGACCTCGCATTGCTGCTCAACGTGATGGCGGGTTTCGACCCGCGCGACTCGACCAGCGTCGATCGATCGAAGGAAGACTACACCAGGGCATTGGAGGCAAACCTGAAAGGCCTGCGCATCGGCATCCCGCGCGAGTACTTTGCCGAAGGCATCGAGCCCGGCGTGCGCAAGGCCGTGGAGCAGGCCGTCTCCTGGTTTGCAGCGCAGGGAGCGGTCCGCGTGGAGCTGGAACTGCCGCTCACGCGCCTGGCGGTGCCGGCGTACTACGTCATCGCGCCGGCCGAAGCCTCGTCCAACCTGTCGCGCTTCGACGGCGTGCGCTACGGCCACCGCGCGCAGGAGTACGCGGATCTCGTCGACATGTACTGCCGCACGCGCGCCGAAGGTTTCGGCGACGAAGTGAAGCGCCGCATCCTGGTCGGTACGTACGTGCTGTCGCACGGCTATTACGACGCTTACTACCTGCAGGCGCAGAAGATCAGAAGGCTGATCGCAGCTGAGTTCGCGCAGGCCTTCGCCGAGGTGGACTTGATCCTGGGGCCGACCGCGCCGGCCACCGCTTTCGAGATCGGGGCGAAGGCCGACGATCCGGTGCAGATGTATCTCGGCGACATCTTCACCGTCCCGGCGCCGCTCGCCGGGCTGCCGGCGCTCTCCATCCCCTGTGGCTTCGACGCCCGGGGGCTGCCGGTCGGGCTGCAGCTCATGGGCCGCCACTTTTCCGAGGGACTGCTGCTCGGCGCCGCGCACCGCTACCAGCAGGCGACCGACTGGCACCTGCGCGTGCCGACGGAGACGCCGCTGTGAGGCTATGGGTCGGCATCGTCCTGCTGGGCGTTTCGTGGGCCGCCATGGCGCAGGACAGATCCGAACGGAGCGAGCTCATCGGCAAGGTGGGCACCAGGACCGCGCTTGTCACCCTGCATGCCGGGCAGCGCGCGGACGGATCGTGGCAGGTGGCCGGCGAGTACGTGGTCCTCGCCACGCTCGCCCGGCGCTTCCTCGAGGGCGAGCGCAGCCCCGAGCTCGGCGTCACCGTGCTGAAGGAAGGCACCACGCCGATCCTTTTCGGGCGGCCGCCGATCGCCGAGCTGCGCGGCACCTGGCGCGACGGCGTCTTCAAGGGCACGCGCTACGGCCCGGGCGGCCAGAAGCGCGAGGATTTCCAGTTCAGCGAGGAGTTCCCTTCGATGGATGGCTACAGCGCCAAAGTGCGCTGCAAGGCGAAGGAGGGTCGCTACCAGGCGCAGCTCGCGCTTGCCGTGGAGAAGGGGAAGCTGAAAACCCTCGAGTGGCGCGCGCTCGAGCCGGGCGGGCAGACGTGCACGGTCGTCGCTTCCGGACAGGAGCCGCTGCGCGGCGGCCTGCGCTTCGTGTCCGACGGCTGCCGCGTGACGCTGCGCGACGCGGGCGAGTTCGTTGCGCTGAGCGCCGAGAATTGCACCGCGCAGTGCGGCCCCGAAGCGCACTTCGAGCCGCTGCTGGTGGATCGCCGTGGCCACTGCGAGCTGCTGCGCCTGGGGGCGAGGTGAGCGCGTGAGCTGGGAGATCGTCGTCGGCATCGAGACGCACGCGCAGCTCCTCACGCGGAGCAAGATCTTCTCGGGCGCGTCGACCGACTTCGGCGCCCCGCCGAACCGCCAGGCGTGCGCCGTCGACATCGCGCTTCCCGGGGTGCTGCCGGTGCCGAACCGCGCCGCGGTCGAGCACGCGATCCGCTTCGGGCTCGCGGTGAGCGGCACCCTCAACCGCCGCTCGATCTTCGCGCGCAAGAACTACTTCTACCCCGATCTGCCGAAGGGCTATCAAATTAGCCAGTATGAAAACCCGATCGTCCAAGGGGGTGAGATCCGTATCGCTGTGGGAGGATCAGAAAAGACGATTCGTCTCACGCGTGCACATCTCGAGGAGGACGCTGGAAAGTCCATCCACGGCGAGGAGATATCTGGTGTCGTAGGCCTAGGTGTGGTTGGGCGGAATCTGAGTGGAATCGATCTTAACCGTGCGGGCACGCCGCTACTCGAGATCGTGTCCGAGCCCGATCTGCGAAGTGCGCAAGAAGCCGTGGCCTACGCCCGAACACTCCATGCGCTGGTCGTGTGGTATGGCATTTGTGACGGCAACATGCAGGAAGGCTCGTTCCGCTGTGACGCGAACGTTTCCGTGCGACGAGAAGGTGACAAGAAACTCGGCACGCGTTGCGAGATCAAGAATCTCAATTCCTTTCGCTTCATGGAGCAGGCAATCGACTACGAGGCTCGGCGCCAGATCGAGATTCTCCAAAGCGGCGGCAAGGTAGAGCAGGAGACGCGACTGTACGATCCGGAACGAAACGAGACGCGCTCTATGCGCACCAAGGAAGAAGCGCACGATTACCGCTACTTCCCCGATCCGGACCTGCTTCCTCTTGTAGTTCCAGACGAAATGATTTCCCAGATTAGAAGCACGATGCCGAAGTCTCGGGAAGAGAGACGTAGCGAATTCATGCAATACGGCAGCATTTCTGCTGAACAAGCCGCTCAACTGACCTCAAGCATCAGCGTTACAACATTCGCTCTGAAGACCTTTCAGGGTGCGCCGCGTGAGGGAATTCCGATACTTGCGAATTGGATCGTTGGACCCCTGTCGGCACGGCTGAATGAGGAGAATCTCGATATTTCAGAAAGCAAGGTGGACCCGGATTCGCTAAGAGCGTTGTTCGAGCGGGTTTCCGACGGGACCATCTCCAATAGCACCGCTGTGGCCAAGGTGCTGCCAGCTATGTGGTCAGGTCAGGGTGGCCCGGACGAAATCATCGAGAAATTCGAGTTAAGACAGATCAGCGACGCGGGAGCGCTCGAGAAGCTGGTCGACGAGGTTCTCGCGAAAAACGCGAGGCAGGTCGAGGATTACCGCGCGGGCAAGGAGAAGGCGTTCAACTCGCTCGTCGGGCAGGTGATGAAGGCGACCCAGGGCAAGGCGAACCCCGCCCAGGTCAACGACATCCTCCGGAAGAAGCTGAAAAGCTAGGCTAGCGCGCCGGCTTGCCGATCGCCTCGCGGTAGTGGCGACGGT
>DATIGR010000105.1:0-17884 GCA_035454645.1 Burkholderiales bacterium | reverse complement strand
GGCGCAGAAAGAGCTCGGCGCTGCGACGAATGGTGTTGCTGTCGTCGATGACCAGCACCTTGATAGCGCCTGCCGCCGCCACGCCGCCCACGGGGAGCTCCCCCTTCTTGTCGATGCTCGGGAGCTTTCGCCGCTTGTTGGCTTTCTTTGCAGGTCACATGACCCGCTCGGCGTTCTCCCGCTTCCAATAAAGCTTTTGAACTCTAGCGCTTAGAGGAGATTTCTCACGTGAATTTGTGCTGTTGGACGCGACGGATCTGGCACCGCGCTCGAGACTTTTGTCTCGAACGCGGCGCAGCATTGGATAAACGGATACGAAACTGCGGCTTACTGCCTAGCGTACGACCTTGATCCCTGCCTCCTTCAGGATGCCGCGCATCTGGTTGGAGAACTCGTCATAGAACTTCACCAGGTCGGTTGCGCCCTGGAATCCGTCTTCGAACTGGTTGTCGGCGAGGAACTTCTTCCACGACTCGGTCTGGCTGAGCTTCCTGAAGACGCCTTCCCAGTAGGCCACGTTCTCGCGCGGGATTCCCGGCGGTGCGACCACGCCGCGCACCTGCGGCACCGGGGTCACGTTGAAGCCCGCCTCCTTGAGCGTCGGCACGTTGGGGAACGCGGCCAGGCGGCTCTCGGTGACCTGCGCGAGCACGCGCATGTTGCCGGCGCGGATGTGCTCGCCCGCTTCGGCCGGCTCGATCACCATCATGTTCACGTGCCCGCCGAGCAGCGCCGCGATGCGCTCGGCGCCGCCGGGAAACGAGATGTACGCCCAGCGCGCGCCGCTCACCTGCTGGATCTGCTGCCGCACCACGTTGTCGCGGCTCGTGATCGAGCCGCCGGACTGCTTGAGCTGCCCGGGGTTCTGCTTCGCGGCGTTGACGAAATCGGCCAGCGTCTTGTACGGCGCGTCGGCCTTCACCGCTATGACCGCCGGCTCGAGCACCAGGCGCGCGATCGGCGTCAGATCTTTCAGCGTCACGTTGGCTTTCTCGCTGGTGAGGGGGTTCGTCAGCCACACGCCGGTGAGGAAGCCGATCGTGTGGCTCTCGCCTTTCTTCTCCGCCAGATAGGCCGCCGCGACCGCGCCGCCGCCGCCGGTCTTGTTCGCGACCTGCATGCGCACCGGCAGCAGCTTCTCCTTCTCGATCATCAGCGCCACGGCGCGCGCGAGCACGTCGCTGCCGCCGCCCGGCCCGGTGTGCACTACGACCTCCACCGGCCGTGTCGGCGTGAATTCCTGGCCGAGAACCGGCGCCGCGCCCAGGGCAAGCACGGCGGCCAACAACAGCTTGTTGCTCATGGAACTTCCTCCTCGTCGTCTCGTTACTCGAGCGCGCGCAGGCGCCAGGCGTTCAGCTTGCCGAACAGTGGAATCAGCAGGATCAGCAGCGCCAACGATAGCATCACGGCGGAGATCGGCCTAGTGACCAGGATCGAGAGGCTGCCCTCCGACATCATGAGCGATTGACGCAGCGCACGCTCCATCGCCCCGCCCAGCACGAGCCCCAGGATCAGCGGCGCCGCGGGGTAGTCGAGCTTGCGCATCAGGTAGCCGAGCAGCCCGAACCCGGCGAGCAGGAACAGGTCGAGCATGCTGCCCGAGGCGCTGTAGACGCCCACGATGGAGATGCCGATGATCACCGGATAGAGGATGTAAGCCGGGGTCCGCAGCACCTGCGCGAACGCGGGCACCAGCGGAAGATTGAGAACCAGCAGCATGAGGTTGCCCACGTACATGCTCGCCACCAGGCCCCAGAACAGCGCCGGGTTCTCGGGAATGAAGAGCGGTCCGGGCTTGAATCCCCAGAGCACCAGCGCCGCGAGCAGGATCGCGGTCGTGGAGGAGCCCGGGATGCCGAGCGTGAGCATCGGCACGAGCGCGCCGCCGGTCTCGGAGTTGTTTGCCGCCTCGGGCGCCGCCACGCCCTCCACCGCCCCCTTGCCGAAGTGCTCCGGCCGGCGCGACACCGCCTTCTCGACCCCGTAGGAGATGAACGAGGCGATGGTCGACCCCGCGCCCGGGAGCACGCCGATCAGAAACCCCAGGATCGAGCCATTGGCGAAAGCGAAGCGGCTGTCCTTGAGATCCTGCATCGTGGGCAGCAGATTGCGCAGCCCCCTGGGCACCGGCAGCGCCTGCGCTTCCGTGCGCGGCTCCATGCAGGCGAGCACCTCGCCGAGGGCGAACACGCCGATCGCGACCACGATGAAATCGACCCCCGAGAGCAGCTCGAGCTGGCCGAAGGTGAAGCGGTCGGTGGTGCTGAAGAGGTCGGTACCGATGCCCGCGATCCACAGGCCGAGGAGCATCGCGAGCAGCGCCTTGACCATCGAGCGGCCGGCGAGCAGGACCACCATCGCGAGCCCGAGCGCCATCAGGCCGAAGTACTCCGGCGAGCTGAAGGCGAGCGCCATCCTGGCGAGCGGCGGCGCGACCAGCATCAGCCCCAGCACGCCGACGGTCCCGGCGATGAACGAGGCGATCGCCGCGATGCCGAGCGCAGGCCCGGCGCGCCCCTTGCGCGCCATCTGGTAGCCGTCGAGGCAGGTGACGACCGACGCCGATTCGCCCGGGACGTTGAGCAGGATGGCGGTGGTCGAGCCGCCGTACTTCGCGCCGTAGTAGATGCCGGCGAGCATGATCATCGCCGCCGCCGGGCTCATGAGGAAGGTGAGCGGCAGCAGCATCGCGATGGTGGCCGGCGGCCCGAGCCCGGGCATCACGCCGACCACCGTGCCGAGCAGCACGCCGAGGAAGCACCACAGCAGGTTGACCGGCTGCAGCGCGACCGCGAATCCCTGGATCAGTCCCGAGAGGACGTCCACGTCAGGGCAGCTTCACGCCGAGGGCAAGCGGGAACACGACGTAGAAGCCCGCGGTGATGCAAAGCGCAACCACGGCTGCCTTGGCGGGCGGGCGGCGGTACATCATCGCGACCAGGAAGAACGCAAGCGCGGTGAAAGCCGCCAGGAAGCCGACCAGCTTGAACGCGGCGACCGCCAGCGCAAGCGCGACCCAGGTCACGAGCGCGCGCCGGGCTCCGCTCCAGTCGACGGCTTCGGGTTGTGCGCGCAGGACGCTCGAAACGATCAGCCAGAGCGATAGCCCGGCCATCGCGATCCCGTACCAGAGCGGAAAAAACCCCGGGCCGGGTCCGTCGGGCCCGAGGTACTCCCAGCCCGAGGCTTCGAGCACGATGTACGCGCCGAGCGCGCCGAGCGCGAGCCCGGACCAGAAGTCGCCGCCGAAGCGCTTCATCGCTTCGCTTCGGGCTTGCGGTAGCGGCCCTTCGGCACCAGCTCGCAAACCGTGCCGCCGGGCGCGCGGAACTTGACCGGGATCACGCCCGGGTCGCTGATGATCTCGCAGCCATAGCCCTTCACCTGCTCGGTCGCCTTGGCCACGTCGTCGACCTCGACCGCGAAATGGTGGATGCAGGGGCCCTCGCCCGCGGCCTTCGATTCCGCCGACTGCGTGCCGGCGTCGTACTGGATGAGCGCGATGTCGAGCGCGCCGTCGCTCAGGTGGCGCGAGGTATGGTCGCGCACTTTCTCGGTGTTCATCTCCACGAAGCCGAACACCCTGCGGTAGAACTCGGTGGTGCGCTCGAGGTCCTCGACCTTGAGCGCGAGATGCACGATGCGATTCATGATTTCTCCTGTAGCAGGGGTCTCAGCCTGCGAACGTCGGCAAGCTTATCCAGATTCCACACCGCGTCGCACAATTTGCGGGCGCGCGCCTTTCCCGCCACCGGGGCGATCAGATCGCAGCACTTGGCATCGACCTCGGCGCGGCTCATCGGGTTTTCCGCGGTGCCGCGAACCGCCACCGTGTGATGCCGCAAGCTGCGGCCGTCGCGCAGCGTGATCTCGACGATCCCCTGCCGGGCCGGCATGGTCTTGGTGAGCGCATCGTCCCCCTGAAGATCGATCTTCCTCCTGAATTCCAGGACCTCCCGGTCCCGGAAACGCTTTTCGTCGTGCGACGACTTGAACGTCACGGCGCCGTCGAGCAGCATCAGCGCGCACAAGTGCTGCATGCAGATGTCGGGCATGGGCCGGTTGTCGGTGGTGTTCTTGTCGCGGTGCGCGACGCGGATGACGACCTTCTCGACTTGGTCCGCCTTCACGCCGTGCTGCTGGATCAGGATCGCGAGCGAGTCGAGCGGCGCCTGGATCGGCGAGCCGACCGACCAGCGCTTGATGTTGGTGCGCAGGATCTCGTAGTCCTCGCCCAAACCGCGCACCAGCGCCTCGGGATCCGCCGGGCGCCCGTGCGCGGCGAAGAAGTTGCGCTCTCCCGAGAACACGTCCTCCACCCCGCTGAAGCCCTGCGCGACCATGGTCGCGGCGGTGACGCCGTTGCGCGCCGGCATGCCGCCGAAGTCGAACGCCTTCTCGATGTGCTCCGCGTCGCGCATCCAGCACGAGATGCCGGAGGCCTGCTGCGCTGCGTACGACAAGAGATACCGGGCCTGCTTTTCATTCACGCGCGCAATCATCCCCGCCGCGGCGGCGGCGCCGAAGGTGGGGCCGTAGCTGTGCGTCGAGAGCCCGTCCTCCCGGAGCTTGAAGGCGTTGAGCGACATCGTGAGCCGCGTCGCCACGTCGTAGCCGAGCGCAACCGCACGCAGCAACGCTTCTCCATTTCGACCTTCTTTTTCGGCAACGGCAAGCGCGGCGGGCACGATGCCGCAGCCCGGGTGCATGACCGAAGGCGCGTGCGAGTCGTCGGTCTCGTCGGCGTGCGCGCACATGCCGTTCGCGAGCGCGGCGTTCGCCGCGCTCGCGATCAGACGGCTGCCGACGACGCAGGCTTCTTTCGTTCCGCCGAGCGTTTTCACGTAGGAAATCGCCTTGCGGCCAGGCAGCAGGCGCGAGCCGGACACCATCGCGGCGATCGTGTCGAGAATGTGATGCTTGGTTTTCTCGGCGACCGGCCCGGGAAGGGCGCGGTTTGGCGCCCGAGCGATATACGCGCTCAACCGGCGCATCACCGGCGAGATCACGTCCTGTTTCATGGCATGTAGCCGCCGCCGTTGACGTGAATGGCCTGGCCGGTGATGTAACGCGCATCGGGGCCGCACAGCATGCGCACCATGGCCGCGATCTCCTCGGGCTCGCCGCGCCGCCCGATCGGCGGCGGCGCGCGGCGCTGCGCGGGCCGCTCGGGCACGCCCGGCAGCCCGCGCTGGCTCGCGATCGTGCCCGGCACCACGCAGTTGACCGTGATCTGGTGCGGCGCGAGGTCGAGCGCGAGCGCTTTCGTCAGGCCGGCGATCCCGGCCTTCGCCGTGATGACGTGGGCGCGCTCGGCAGCGCCCTTGTGCGCGGTCTGGCCGCCGATGTTGACGATGCTGCCGCCGCCGGCCTTGATCAGGTGCGGCAGCGCCGCCTGGGCGCAGAGGAACGCGCCGTCGAGCACGATCGACAGGACTTCCTTCCACTCCTGGAAGCTCATCGATGCGAAAGGCGTTTCGTACCTCACCGCCGCGTTATTCACGAGGAAATCGAGCCGGCCGAAGCGCTTCACGGTCTCACCCACCATTGCGCCGACCTGCGCCGGATCGGTGATATCGGCGATGTGCAGCGCGGCGTTCGCGCCGATCATCTCCACGGTCTTCTCGGCTTCCGCGCGCGAAGTCCGCGCGTTCACCATGACGCTCGCCCCGCCGGCGGCGAGCGAGCGCGCGATGGCGCGGCCGATGTTGCGCGCGCCGCCGGTCACCAGCGCCACCTTGCCGGCCAGCTCGTCGCCGCGGCGCAGGCCGGCGCCGCTCATCGCAGGAACGGCAGCCACGTGGCGATGCCCGGGAACACGATCATCAGCCCGACCAGCAGCATGGCGCACGCCATGAACGGCACCGCGGCGAGACAGATGTCGGCGAAGGTGATGCCTTTCGGCGCCACCCCCTGCATGACGAACAGCAGCAGGCCGAACGGCGGCGTGGTGAAGCTGATCTCGAGCGCCATCAGCATGATGACGCCGAACCAGATCATCTTCACCTCGAGCGGCAGCCCGAAATCCAGGGTGGCGACGATCGGGAAGAAGATCGGCACGGTGAGCAGCATCATGGCGAGCTGGTCCATGAACATGCCGAGCAGCAGCAGGATGCCGAACATCATGAGCAGCATCACCACCGGCGCGACGTCGAACCCGACCACCCACTGGATCAGCCCGGCGCTGCCGCCCGAGAACGCCAGGATCTGGCTGAAGGTCTGCGAGCCGAACAGGATGAGCAGCGCGAGGATGGTGACGTGCGCCGCACCCACGAGCGACTTCCACAGCGCGGCAAGCGAGAACATCCGGTAGGCGAAGGCGAGCACGATCACGCCGAAACAGCCGAAGGCGGCCGATTCGGAGGGCGTGGCGATGCCGCCCATGATCAGCACGATCACCACGCCGACCACCGAGACCATCGGCAGCACGTCGGTCAGCAGCAGCCGCAGCTTGCGCGCCGCCGGCACCTCCTCGATGTCGTAGGCCGGCGCGGCCTCCGGATCGAGCCTGGCGCGCACGTAGATCAGCACCGTGTACATGGCGGCCAGCATCAGCCCGGGGGTGATGCCGGCCACCAGCAGCCGGCCGATGTCGATCTTGGCGAGCGTGCCGAGCAGCACGGCGAGCGCCGAGGGCGGGATCAGCATGGCGAGCCCGCCGGTGCCGAGGATCGGGCCGATCGACATGCTGTGCTTGTACTTGCGGCGCGTCATCTCCGGCACCATCAGCGTGCCGAGCAGCGCAGTGGAGCCCATCGACGAGCCCGACAGCGTGGCGAAAGCCGTGCCGCCCGCCACCGTCACGTAGGACAGGCGCGCCGGTACCCGCCCCATCAGCTTGTCGACCGCGTTGAACATGCGCGTGGCGAGCCTGGTGTGGAAGAACAGCTCGCCCATGAGCAGGAACATCGGGATCGGCACGATGTTGAAGCTCGCCATCGACTCGTAGGCGTTGCCGGCCAGCGTGCCGATGCCGGTCTCGACGCGCGCCGCGAGCGTGCCGCTGCCGCCGAAGTAGAACACCGCGGCGACCACGTTGACGCCGAGGAACGCGAAGCCGACCGGCATGCCGAGCGCCATCAGCGCGAGGATCGAGCCGAGCAGCACCGCCAGCGTCCAGTACCACTCCATGGCCGCGCCCTGCCTCCTAGCCTTCGCCCGACACGCCGGCCTTGCCCGAGTGCAGCAGCTCGCGGCCGAACACGTAGCGCACGAACTCGATCCCCATCAGCCCGAAGCCGACCGGCATCGAGACGGTGATGATCCAGCGCTTGATGTCGAGGTGCGCGCGCAGCTCGTCGTACTTGTTGCCGGCGTACTCGTTCCACGTCAGCAGCCCCGTGTACCAGGCGAGCGCCAGGCAGGTCAGCACGCACAGCGCCGCCACGGTGCGCGACAGGACCTGACGCACCCTTTCCGGCACCGCGGCGGTCAGCAGCTCGATATGGACATGGCCGCGCGTGCGCACCAGCCAGGGCCCGCCCAGCATCAGCACGTAGATGAAGCCGAACTCGATGAACGCGAAGGAGAAGGAGCTGTACGCGATGCCGAGCGCGCGGCAGCTCGTGTAGTACACGATGGTCGCCATCATCAGGCCGACGTAGAGCGCCGCCGCGGCCATCATGAGCCGCAGCAGGCCCGTGTACGCCCTGCCGATCGCGCTCAGCAGCGGGGCGACCGCGCGCGTCGCCGCGTTACTCGATGAACAGCGCGCGCAGCCTGGCGACGTGCGCGGTGTCGCGCTTCGCCTCGGTGATGCGCTGCGTCATGCGCTCGTAGGCCGAGTCGACCGCGAGCTTGAGGTATTCCTTCGGGTTCGGCACGTCGTGGAACTTCATGCCTTCCTTGGCGAGCGTGGCGCGCTCCTCGGTCGCCATCTTCTCCAGCGCCGCGCGCGCGCTGTTCTCGTGCGCGATCACGATCTTCTGCAGCGCGTCCTGCGACTTGGCCGGCAGCGCCTTCCACTTGTCGAGGTTCATGATCCAGCCGATGTCGGTCTGATAGAACTCCGGCTCGATGCCGTGGCGCAGGAACTGGTCCCACTTGTAGTCCTTCAGGCCGATGGTCGCCCACGCCGCGGCGTTGATGACGCCCTTCTCGAGCGCCGGGTAGACGTCGTTGGCGCCCATCGGGTGCGTGCTCGCCTTGAGCGCGCGGAAGAACGCCCCGTAGATCGGGTTGTCGCGCAGCTTGACGCCGCTGAAATCGGGCAGCCCCTGCGCGCTGAACTTCGGCGCGTCCTTCAGGTAGATGCGGAAGCGCCCGCCCGACTCGGTCCAGCCGAGGTACTTCATGTGGGTGAGCTTCTGGTGCAGCTCGTCGATCAGCTTGATGCCGCCGTTCGCGCGCGCCCTGGCCGGCGAGGTGTTCGAGGTCGACAGCGCCTCGTTCTCCGGGATGGCGCGCGCGTAGAACGCCGCCGGCGTGCACGCGATGTCCACCACGCCCTTGGTCACCGCGCCGGGCTGCTCGAACATCGGGATCGAGTTGAACGGACGCGCGTCGACCTTGAGCGCGCCGCCCATGCCCTTGTTGACCTTGTCGACCAGCTCCTTGCACAGCTTGGTGTAGACGAGCTGATCGGGGAACGGATGGATCAGCGTGAGCGTCGTCTGGGACAGCGCCGCCGGGGCCGCCAGCAGCGCCAGCGCGCCCGCCATGGACGTCAGGGTGTTTCGCATCGTGCCTCCTCTGATGGGTATGATCCCACAACCCCGTGGATACGGTCTACGCTGCTTTTGAACGCACCGCGGCTGCGCATGGCGCCCGGCCGTTCCTGGACATGCCCTCGTGGCAGGCGCGGCTCAGCTATGCGCAGGCGCTCGACCGGGTGCGCGAGGTGGCGGCGCGTTATCGCGCGCGCGGCTACCGCCGCGGCCACCGCGTCGCCCTGCAGCTCGAGAATCGCCCGGAGTTCCTGCTGCACTTCCTCGCGCTCAACTCGCTCGGCGTGTCGGCGGTGCCGCTCAATCCCGACTACCGCGCCGCCGAGCTCGACTACGTCCTCGCGCACAGCGAGGCATGCCTGGTCCTCACGAAGGACCTTCTCGGGAAGACTTTCGATCCCCCGACGGCCCCGGCGCCGGGATCGGCCGGTGAATGCGCGCTGCTTTATACCTCGGGGACGACCGGCAAGCCGAAGGGCTGCCTGCTCTCGGACTTCTACTTCCTGAACGTCGCGCGGCGCTACCTGGACGAGGGCGGGCTGTGCACGGTGCGCTTCGGCGAGGAGCGCCTCATCACCCCGCTGCCCTTCTTCCACATGAACGCGCTGGCGGTCTCCACCACCGCCATGATCCTGTCGGCAGGCTGCCTGGTGCAGCTCGACCGCTTCCATCCGCGCACCTGGTGGCGCGAGGTCGCGGATTCAGGCGCCACCATCGTTCATTACCTGGGCGTAATGCCCGCGATCTTGTTGAATCAACCAGAAGACCACCCGGCTCATCGCGTACGTTTCGGGTTTGGCGCAAACGCCAACCCCAAGGACCACGCCGCGTTCGAGGCGCGCTTCGGGTTCCCCCTGATCGAGGCCTGGGCGATGACCGAGACCGGCGGCGGCGCCATGGTGGCCGCCAGCCGCGAGCCGCGGCACGTGGGAACGCGGTGCATTGGAATTCCCGGGGAAGATCTTCAAGTGAAGATCCTGGAGGACGGCGAACTGCTGGTGCGCCAGTCCGGCGCCGACCCGCGGCGCGGGTTCTTCTCCGGCTACCTCAAGGACGAGCCCGCCACCGAGCACGCCTGGCGCGACGGCTGGTTCCACACCGGCGACGCGGTGCGCCGCGGGCCCGACGGCGCGCTGCATTTCGTCGACCGGCTGAAGAACATCATCCGGCGCGCCGGCGAAAATATCGCCGCCCTGGAGGTCGAGGCGGCGCTCGCCGGCCATCCCGCCGTCGCCCAGGCCGCGGTGATCGCGGTTCCCGACGAGCTGCGCGACGAGGAGGTCATGGCGTGCGTGGTTTTGCGGCAGAAGCAGCTGGCCAGCCGCGACACCGCGGTCTCGATCCAGGACTGGTGCCTCGAGCGGCTCGCCTACTTCAAGGCGCCCGGGCATGTCGCGTTCGTCGATTCCCTGCCCGTCACCGCGACCCACAAGGTGCAAAAGGCGAAGCTCGCCGATTTCGCCTTCGATCCCGCCGACACCTTCGACCTGCGTGAGCGCAAGAAAAGAACCGCGGCGAAAAGCCTATGACGGCGTAGCGCTCGCGGCGCCGGTGACGGTGCCGTACGTGCGCTATTCCATCCGCGCCGCGCACTGGTGGCTGGCAAGGGCTTTCGATTTGCTTCTAAGAAAAGCAACCCTTTCCAAAGAGCAGATCGACGGCCTCACCGTGTCCAGTTTCACCCTCGCCCCGGATACCGCGATCGGGCTGACGCAGCACCTGGGGCTTGCGCCGCGCTGGCTGGACCACATCCCTTTCGGCGGCGCGAGCGGGGTGGTGGCGCTGCGGCGCGCGGCGCGCGCGGTGCAGGCGGGCGATGCCGACATCGTCGCCTGCATCGGCGGCGATACCAACCACGTCGATTCCTTTCGTCTCACGCTCGCCAACTTCAGCCAGTTCGCGCGCGACGCGGTCTACCCCTACGGCGCCGGCGGCCCGAATGCCAGCTTCGCCTTCCTCACCGCCCACTACATGCGGCTGCACGGCGCGCGGCGCGAGGACTTCGGCAAGCTCTGCGTCGCGCAGCGCGCCAATGCCTTGGGAAATGAGTTTGCTCTTTTCAAGAAGCCCCTTACCCTGGACGACTACATGGCTGCCCGGCCGATCGCCGAGCCGCTGCATCTCTTCGACTGCGTCATGCCGTGCGCCGGCGCCGAAGGGTTCCTCGTCTTGAGGGAAGAAACGGCCAGGCTGCTGAAGCTTCCCTACGTTCGCTTATTGAGTACCATCGAACGGCACAACGCCTTCGCCTCGGACGCGGTGCAGATGCGCGCCGGCTGGGCGCTCGATCGCGACCAGCTCTACGGCCAGGCGGGCGTGGAGCCGAAGGACATCGACTTTGTCGAAACCTACGACGACTACCCGGTGATCTCGCTCATGCAGATCGAGGACCTCGGCTTCTGCGGCAAGGGCGAAGGACCGGCTTTCGTGCGCGGGCACAGCTTCACCCACGACGGCAGCTTCCCGCTCAACACCTCCGGCGGCCAGCTCTCCGTCGGCCAGGCCGGCGCCGCGGGCGGGTTCCTCGGCATGGTGGAGGCGATCCGGCAGCTCACCGGCGAAGCCGGCGGGCGCTCCGTGAAAGGCGCGAAACTCGGCCTCGTCAGCGGCTTCGGCATGATCAACTACGACCGAGGGCTCGGGTCGGGAGCAGCGATACTTGGAACGCCCAAAGCGTAAGAACCCCGTTCTGCGCACGCGGCTGCCTACGCTGCCGCCGGCGGCGCGCAGCCGCGTCGCGCTCGGCCTCACGGCCGCCGCGGCGCTCGGGCGCTTCGAGCTCCAGCAGTGCCGCGACTGCGGAGCCGTGCAGTACCCGCCGCGCGAGGCGTGCCAGAAATGCCTGTCGATAAGCCTGTCCTGGCGCGAGCAGTCGCCGAAGGGCGAAATTCTTGCGCAAACGGTCCTGCACCACAGCAACGACCTGTTCTTCCGCGAGCGGCTGCCCTGGCGCCTCGGGCTGGTCAAGCTCGATTGCGGGCCGACGGTCGTGGCTCATCTTCATGCAGCGGCGACGCAACGAGTGCGCGTGCGGGCGATGCTCGACCGCGCCGGGCAGGCGGTGATCGCCGCGCTGCCCGACAAGGAGAACGCAGACATGGCTGAAGACCGGCAATTGCGCGAATTCACCTGCGACCCGAAACAGCGCAAGATCCTCCTGACCGACGGGAAGACCGCGCTCGGGCAGGCGCTGGTGAAGGAACTGGCGGCGGCAAAGGCGGAGATCATCTGGGTGGGCCATGCCGAGCCGTGGAAAAAGCTCGCGGGTTTCGACGAGCTGGAGAAGATCCCCCAGGTCACGCTCGTGCCGCTCGATGTGACCGACTCGAAGAACGTGCGCGAGCTCGCCGCCGAGATCGCCGGCAAGGTGGACATCGTGCTGAACAACGCCGAGGTCCACCGCAGCTTCGGCATCGCGAGCCGCTACGGCGTTGAAACGGCCCGAGCGGAAATGGATGTCAACTACTTCGGACTGCTGCGCCTTGCGCAGGAGTTCGCGCCCGCGATGCGCTCGCGCGGCGCCGACGGCCGCGCGAGCGCGGTGGCGTGGGTCAACCTGCTCTCGATCTACGCGCTCGCGAATTTCCCGCCGCACGGCACGTTCTCGGCGTCCAAGGCGGCGGCGCACTCGCTCGCGCAATGCCTGCGCGCCGAGATGCGCCCCGCGGGCGTGCGCGTGGTGAACGTCTTTCCCGGCCCGATCGACGACGAGTGGAACCAGCTCCTGCCGCCGCCCAAGCTCGCCCCCGCCGCGCTCGCCAAGGCGATCGTCGGCGCCCTGCGCGACGGGGTCGAGGACCTCTACCCGGGCGACGTGGCGCAGGAATGGCTCGAGCGCTGGCGCGATAATCCGAAGGCGCTGGAGAGAGAGATCTCGGCATGAGCGCGCTTTTGCAATTCATGGATGCTTTTTCAAGAGGCAAGATCCGGGTCGTCGACCTCACCCAGACCCTTTCTCCGGAATTCCCCAGCATCTCGCTGCCGCCGGAGATGGGCCAGGCGTGGCCGTTCCGCATCGAGGAGGTGTCGCGCTACGACGAGCGCGGGCCGGCGTGGTACTGGAACAATTTCTCCTGCGGCGAGCACACCGGCACGCATTTCGACGCACCGGTGCACTGGGTCTCGGGCAAGGACCTGCCGAACAACGCCACCGACAGCATCCCGCCCGAGCGCTTCATCGGCCCCGCTTTTGTCCTGGATTGCTCGAAGGAAGCGGCAAAGGATTCCGATTTCCTGCTGACCAAGGACTTCATGTTGAAATGGGAAGCGAAGCACGGCCGGATCGCCCCCAGGTCCTGGGTGCTGATGCGCACCGACTGGTCCAAGCGCCGCGACCCGGCCGAGTACCAGAATTACGACGAAGAAGGCCAGCACACGCCGGGGCCGGACGTCGAGGCGGTAAGATTCCTGGTGGCCGAGCGCGACGTGCTCGGCTTCGGCACCGAGTCGATCGGCACCGACGCCGGCCAGGCGTATCACCTGCGCCCGCCCTACCCCTGCCACTACTATATGCACGGCGCCGGCCGCTACGGCCTGCAATGCCTGACCAACCTGGATCAGCTTCCGCCCACCGGCGCGGTGGTCATCGCCGCGCCCCTCAAGATCCGCAACGGAAGCGGTTCCCCACTGAGGGTCATCGCCCTGGTCCATGACTGAAAAATTCAAGATCTGGTTTCAAGGCGCGACCGACCGCGTCCACATGGCGCCGTACATCGCCAAGGTCGAGGCGCACCTGAAGAGCATCCTCGAGCCGGAGTTCTCGGCGAGCTTCCACACCACGACTCCGCCGGCCACCACGACCCACGCGATCACCGAGTTCCGCATCGCGCGCAACCTCATCCGCAACGCGCTCGAAGCCGAGCGCCAGGGCTACGCCGCCATGGCGATCACGCATTTCCAGGACGCCGGGCTGATGGAAGTGAAGTCGGTGGTCGACATCCCGGTGCTCGGGCTCGGCGAGACGACGCTGTTCCACGCCTGCAGCCTCGGCCGCAAGCTCGGCCTGGTCACCATCAACCCGGTGTTCATCCCCTGGCACGAGGAGCAGGTGATCCGCTACGGGCTGCAGCAGCGCGTGGTCGGGGTTCGCGCCGTGAACGCCACCGTGAAGGACTTCATCGACGCCTTTGCTTCCGCGGATGCGTTCCAGAAGCTGAAGCCGCTCTGGGAAAAGGAGTGCCGCGCGCTGCTCGACGCGGGCGCCGACGTCATTGTCCCCGCGGGCGGGTTGCCGATGATGCTGTTCGGCGGCACCGAGATGGACGGCGCGCCGGTGGTGAACGGCATCACGCTGATCGCGAAGAGCGCCGAGATGGCGGTCAAGCTGCGCAAGCTCGGCGCGGGTCGGATCAGCCGGCGCTCGAATTTCGTCAGGCCGCCGGAGAAGGCGCTGAAGGAGTTTCTCGAGCAGGGCTAATGAAGCAGACCCTCGCCCAGAAGCTGGTCGCGCGCGCCGCCGGGCGCAGCTCGGTGACTCCAGGCGAGATCGTCACCTGCAAGGTGGATCTCGCGATGATGCACGACTCGGGCGGGCCGCGGCGCGTGAAGCCGATGCTCGAGCGCCTCGGCGCCAGGGTCTGGGATCCTTCCAGGGTGGTGGTTATCACCGATCACTACCTCCCCGCGTACGATGAGGAGAGCCGAAAGATCATCCGCATCGCGCGCGACTGGGTGCGCGAAGCCGGAATCGACAACTTCTACGATGCGCAAGGCATCTGCCACGTCGTCCTGCCCGAGCGCGGCCACCTGCGCCCCGGGATGTTCGTGGTCGGCGGCGACAGCCATTCGCCGACCGGCGGCGCCTTCGCCGCCTACATGTTCGGCGTCGGCGCGACCGAGATGCTCGGCGTCCTGGTCACCGGCGAGATCTGGCTCAAGGTGCCGCACACCATCGCCATGGAATTCGACGGCGCGCTGCAGCCCGGGGTGTCGGCGAAGGACGTGATGCTGTTCCTGATCGGCCGCTTCGGCATGGACGGCGGCCGGTACCAGGCGGTCGAGTACCGCGGCGCGGCGATCCGCGGCCTGCCCATGCAGGAGCGCATGACCCTGTGCAACATGACCGCCGAGCTCGGAGGGCAGACGGGGTTGATTGCCGCAGACTCCATCACCGGACAATTTCTCGGGAGTGAGATCGAAATCTGGGACAGCGATGCGGCAGCGCCGGTCCTCGAGCATCACCGCTTCAACGCTTCCGAGCTCGCTCCGCAAGTCGCCGCGCCCCACAGCCCTGCCAACACGAGAGAAGTCTCTTCTTTCGAGAACATCAAGGTCGATCTCGCCTACATCGGCGCCTGCACCGGGGCGAAGCTCGAAGACCTCCGCATGGCATCGAGAATCCTGCGCGGACGCAAAGCGAGGATGCGGCTGCTGGTCGCGCCCGCCAGCCTGCGCGACCAGAAGACCGCCGAGCACGAAGGCACGCTGAAAATCCTGCTCGACGCCGGCGCCGAGCTGCTGCCGAACGCGTGCGGCATCTGCGCCGGCTACGGCGAGCACGTCCTGCCGGAGAACATGGTCGCGATCTCCAGCGCCGCGCGCAATTTCAAGGGCCGCATGGGCGCGGCCTCTTCGCAGGTCTACCTCGCCTCGCCCTACACCGTCGCCGCGACCGCGGTGACCGGGCAAGTCTGCGATCCGCGCGAGCTCCTGCAATGAAGGCCTGGGTATTCGGCGACGACATCGACACCGACGTCATCGCCCCCGGGCACACCATGAAGCTCGGCATCGACGAGACCGCCCGGCACTGCCTGGAGGCCGTGGCTCCCGGGTTCTCCGGCAAGGTGAAGCCCGGCGACTTCGTCGTGGCCGGGCGCAATTTCGGCTGCGGCTCCTCGCGCGAGCAGGCGCCGGCGGCGCTCAAGCACCTCGGGGTGGCGGCGCTCGTCGCCGAGTCCTTCGCGGGCCTGTTCTACCGCAACGCGCTCAACCTCGGCCTGCCGGCGCTGGTGTGCAGCGAAGCGCGGCGCATCCGCGACGGCGACCGCATCAGCATCGACTACGCCAAGAACGAAATTTTCGATCTCACGCTGGACCAGAGACTGCCGTTCGAGCCCATCCCCGCCCACCTGATGGACATGGTGCGCGACGGCGGCCTGCTGCCGCACCTCGAAAAACGTCTCCTGACCCCCGAAACGATCGTGCGGCGGTACCTGGACGCCATGGAGCGCCGCGACCTCGCGGAGGCGAAGCGCTGGCTCGCGCCCGGGTTCTTCATGGTGTTCCCCGGGAACCGCCGGTTCGACACGCTCGAGGAGCTCGTCGCCACCGCCAGGGGCAGATATCGCAGCGCGAAGAAAAGCTACGAGCGCTTCGACAGCAGCACGAGCGAGGTCTACTGCTTCGGCACGCTGCACGGCGAGCTGCTCGACGGCACGCCCTACTCCGGCATACGCTTCATCGACCGCTTCACCGTGCGCGAAGGCAAGCTGGTCGACCAGCAGGTCTGGAACGACATGGCCGAAGTGCTCGGAACCAAGATCAAACCGCTATGAACTGGGACCTCCTGATCAAGAACGTGCGCGTGGTACGGCCGGGCGCGAGCCCGGTCGAGGACGCGGATATCGCCATCAGCGGCGGGAAGTTCTCGCAGATCGGCGGCAATCTCCCGGCTGCACAGGCGAAAAGCGTGTACGACGGCAAGGGGCGACTCGCTTTCCCCGGCGTGGTGGACGCCCACATGCACGCCGGCATCTATTCGCCGCTCGAGGAAGACGCGGTCAGCGAGAGCCGCGCCGCGGCGCAGGGCGGCGTGACCTCGATGCTGAACTACTTCCGCACGGGCCAGTACTACCTCAACAAGGGCGGACCCTACCGCAAGTTCTTTCCCGAGGTGCTCAAGGTCTCCGCCGGCCGGTTTCACGTCGACTACGGCTACCACCTCGCGCCGATGGATTCGGCGCATATCAAGGAAATACCTTCCCTGATCAAGAAGCACGGCGTTTCCTCGTTCAAGATCTTCATGTTCTACGGCTCGCACGGGCTGCACGGCCGCTCCGACAGCCAGCGCGACTTCCTGATGATCGGCCCGGAGGAACGCTACGACTACGCGCACTTCGAGTTCGTCATGCGCGGCGTGCAGGCGGCGCGCGAGCGCTTCCCGGAGAAGGCTTCGCAGATCAGCCTTTCGCTTCACTGCGAGACGGCTGAGATCATGACCGCCTACACCAAAATGGTCGAGACGCGGAGCAAGCTGAAGGGCCTCCCCGCCTACCACGCCGCGCGGCCGCCGCATTCCGAAGGCCTCGCGGTATTCATCGCCGCCTATCTCGCCGACGAGACCGCGCTGCCGGCGATCAACCTTCTTCACTTGAGCTCCAGAAAGGCGCTGCAGGCGGCGCTCCAGATGCAGGCGGTCTTCCCGCACATCGACTTCCGCCGCGAGGTCACGATCGGCCACCTCGTGCTCGACGTCACGTCGAAGGCCGGAGCGCTCGCCAAAGTGAACCCGCCGATCCGGCCGCGCGAGGACGTCGAGTTCCTCTGGGAGCAGGTGCTCGCCGGGAACGTGCACTGGGTGGTGAGCGACCATGCGTGCTGCCGGCACGAGACGAAAGTGGCGAAGAAGGCTTTCGGCAACATCTGGCTCGCCAAGTCCGGCTTCGGCGGCACCGAGTACCTGCTGCCCGCGCTCGTTTCGGAAGGCCTGAAGCGCGGCTTGTCGTTG
The DNA here is from genome assembly GCA_035454645.1 of Burkholderiales bacterium. Taxonomy (GTDB): domain Bacteria; phylum Pseudomonadota; class Gammaproteobacteria; order Burkholderiales; family SG8-39; genus SCGC-AG-212-J23. The sequence continues at coordinate 550 of DATIGR010000105.1, read as the reverse complement.
AACAGGATTTCCCAGCTGACCAGTCTCAATCCGGCGCGGCGCTTCGGACTCAACTCGAAAGGTGATATCGCGCCCGGCCTGGATGCCGACCTCGCGCTCGTCGACCCGCGCGCGACCTGGACCGTGCGCGCGCAGGACTCCGAGTCGACCCAGGGCTATACGCCGTTCGAAGGCATCGAGCTGGGCGCCAGGGTGAAGGCCACTTTCCTGCGCGGCGCGCTGGTCTGCGAGAACGGCAACGTGGTCGGGAAGCCGCGCGGCCGCTACCTGCACCGTCCGACGGCTTGAACGCATGGGGGAGGCATGAATCTCGAATTGCACGGCAAAGCAGTGCTCGTCACCGGCGGCTCCAAGGGCATCGGCCTCGCCTGCGCCAAGGCGTTCGCCGCCGAGGGCTGCCGCGTGCATATCGCTTCCAGGAACCGCGACCGCCTCGAGGAGGCGAGAAAGCTCCTCGGAGAAAACGCGAACATCCATGTGGCCGATCTGCGGGACGGCGACGCGCTGCGCGCGCTCGCCGGGGCCTGCGCCGACGTCGACATTCTCGTCA
>DATIGR010000104.1:0-2029 GCA_035454645.1 Burkholderiales bacterium | reverse complement strand
GCGATCACCGACGGCTAGAAGCTCGATCCAGGTTCTTTCAGAAAGTCGATTTCCTCGCGAGTGCTCGTGCGTCCGAGGGCGGCGTTGCGGTGCGGGAAGCGTCCAAAGCGGCGAATGACGTCGCGGTGGGCGAGGGCGTAGCGGTGGGTGTCGGCGACCTCGGGGAAGGCGAGCAGCGCCTCGCAGAGCGCGCACGCGCGCTCCTGGTCCTCGAGCGACTCGCTGTGCTCGAACGGCAGGTAGGCGAACACGCGCTCCACCGGAGCCAAATCCCGGTCCCAGCCTCTGTTCACGAGATGCTTCGCGGCCTCGAGCGCGAGCGGGTCGCTGGAAAAGGCGCGCGCGGCTCCGCGATGGATGTGGCGCGGGAACTGGTCGAGCACGATGATGCGCGCGAGGCACGCGCGCGGCTCTTCCAGCCAGTCCCGGTGCTTTCCCGCCAGCATCTCCTCGTGCAGGGAACCGAAGCGCTCGCTAACCTCGGCATCGAAGGCGCGGTCCTTCTCGAACCAGCGCTTGTGCCGTTTTCCGTAATCCGGTCCCTCGCCGAACCAGAACCGCAGCACTTCAAGTGCTAGAGTTTTCATTGACTCATACTTACTTCCGCAAAGGAGCCACACATGTTCCGTCGCTGGATCGCCAGCCTGCTCGTCGTGTCGCTAGCACTGCCGCTGCCGGTCCACGCCGGCATGGTAGCCACCGAGAACGCCCTTGAGCGCAGCCGCATCGTGAATCTGCTGGAGCGCGCCGATGTGCAGGCGCAGCTGCAAGCCTACGGCGTGAGCCCGGGGGATGTGAAGGCGCGTGTCGCGGCGTTGACGGACGCGGAGGCCGCCGAGCTCGCCGCGCGCATCGATGAGCTGCCCGCGGGAGGCGTGAGCGTGCTGGGCGCGGCGCTCATCGTGTTCCTGGTGCTCCTCCTGACCGATATCCTCGGGTACACCAAGATATTTCCGTTCACCCGCCCAGTGAAGTGAATCGGCTCGCGGTCGAGACTTCGCCGTATCTGCAGCAGCACGCGGCGAACCCCGTGGACTGGTTTCCATGGGGCCCCGAGGCGCTCGCGCGCGCCCGCGCCGAGGACAAGCCGATCCTGCTGTCGATCGGGTACTCGGCCTGCCACTGGTGCCATGTCATGGCGCACGAGAGCTTCGAAGACCCCGCGGTTGCCGCGGTGATGAACCGCCTGTTCGTCAACGTGAAGGTGGACCGGGAGGAGCGGCCGGACCTCGACCAGATCTACCAGAGCGCGCACCAGATGCTCGCCCAGCGCACCGGCGGCTGGCCGCTCACCATGTTTCTCGCGCCCGACGGCGCGCCGTTTTTCGGCGGCACCTATTTCCCCAAGGAGCCGCGCTACGGGCTGCCCGGGTTCCCGGACCTGTGCGAGCGCGTCGCGCAGGTCTGGCGCGACAAGCGCACCGAGATCGCGGCGCAGAATGCCGAGGTGCTGAAGGCGCTCTCGCGCACGCTGCCGCAGGGCGCTCGCGAGCCGCAAGCGCTCGACGACGCCCCGGTCAAGGGGCTTCTCCAGACCCTCAAGGCGAATTTCGACGCGCGCTTCGGCGGATTCGGCGGGGCGCCGAAGTTCCCGCATCCCACCGACCTCGAGCTTTGCCTGCGCAGAAACGAGACCGAGATCGCGCTCACCACGCTCACGCGCATGTGCGAAGGCGGCATCTACGACCAGCTCGGCGGCGGGTTCTGCCGCTACAGCGTGGACGCCGAGTGGATGATTCCGCACTTCGAAAAGATGCTCTACGACAACGGGCCGCTGCTCGGCCTGCTTGCCGACGCGTGGCTCCTGAACGGCGATGCCGTGTACGAGGAATGCGCCGCGGCCACCGCCGGCTGGGTGATGCGCGAGATGCAATCGCCCGAGGGCGGGTACTACTCTTCGCTCGACGCCGACAGCGAGCACGAGGAAGGCAAGTTCTACGTCTGGACCCGCGAGGAAGTGCAGCGGCTCCTTACCGAGGACGAGTATCTCGCCTTCGCGCCACGCTACGGCCTCGACCGTCCCGCCAAC
>DATIGR010000103.1:0-4739 GCA_035454645.1 Burkholderiales bacterium | reverse complement strand
GTGCGCGACGTCGCCGCGGTGCTCAACCTGGACGAGCGCATCGACGCCTACGTGGTCGAGTCCGAGAACTTCGAGTCGATCCACAACCACAGCGCGTACGCCCTCATCGAGAGGAACAAACGCGCGCGCTGACAGGGCTTTTCCTGAGCTTGATCTTTCTGGAAACCCTCGGCCAGGACTTCGCGGCGCAGCGGGCCCGGATGGTGGCGGAAGTGGAGTCGATGTATGCGGAGACCCGCCCCGAAACCGGTCTCCCGGCCATGTCGCCGGCGGTGCGCCGGGCGATGGGCAAGGTGGAGCGCCACCGGCTGGTGCCGGGCGGCGAAGCGGCGCGCGCGTACCGCAACCACCCGCTGCCGATCGGCTCGGGCCAGACGATCTCCCAGCCCTACATCGTCGCGCTGTCGGCCGATCTGGTGCAGCCCAAGCCGGGCGACGTGGTGCTGGAGGTCGGGACCGGCTCGGGCTACCAGGCGGCGGTGCTGGCCGAGATCGTTTCGCGGGTGTACACGATCGAGATCATCCCCGCGCTCGGCAACGAGGCGCGCAGGCGTCTGGAACAGCTCGGCTACGGCAACATAGAAGTGAAGATCGGCGACGGCTACGCCGGCTGGCCGGAAAAAGCGCCCTTCGACGGCATCGTCGTCACTGCGGCGGCGCCGCGCGTGCCGCAGGCGCTCGTCGACCAGCTCAGGCCCGGCGGCCGCATGGTGATCCCGGTGGGCGGCACGGGCGACGTCCAGTTCCTCAAGCTGCTGACCAAGCGCGCCGACGGCGGAGTCGAGGAGAAGAAGGTCCTGCCGGTTCGTTTCGTGCCGCTGGTGCCCGGAAAGTAATCTAGAAGCGGCGGATGAGCACCATGGTGTGACCGTCGCGCTTCATCTCGACGCGGTTGAGGAAGCTCATGCCGAGGAGCGTGATGTCGAGGCCCTGCTCGAGGACCACGCCGTCCACGCCGGAGATCTCGATCGCGCCGAGCCGCACGCTGTCGAGCTTCACGCGGTACGTCGGCACCATGCCGCCGGCGGTGGCGCTCAGGCCGCGCTGGCCTTTGCGGTAGTCGATGCCGAGCCGCACCGCCTCGGCCGCGGGCAGCGCGACCATCGTGGCGCCGGTGTCGACGAGGAAGCGCACCGGGTTGCCGTTGATCGCGCCGTCGGTGATGAAGTGGCCGCGGGTGTCGGCGGCGAGCGTCACGCTCTGCCGCTCGGCGGCCGCGGGCACGGCGCGGTAGTGCTGGCCGATCTTCAGCACGCGGCGCTTGCCGTCGACCTCCACCGTGGCCTCGCCGCGCTCGACCGAGATCACCGTGATGCCGCGCCACTTCTGTCCTACCTTGACGGTCTTGGGATCGCCGCCCTCCAGCGCGAGCACCGCGGCCTTGTCGCCGATGACGCCGATCAGGGCGACCTCGGCCGCGCACGCTGCGGTGGACAAAACGGCGAGGAGCAGCAAAATAACAGTTCGCATGAGACCCGTCGGCATTTGTAGAACCGCCCGTACGGAAGGTCCAGGGTATTTTGCCACCTACTTGGAGCGCCGCTCGATTCCGTGGCAGCTGATCGCGCTCGACCAGGGTGAAAAAGTGCCGGCGGACCCGCGCGCGTACTCGGGCCTCGCCCTGATGGGCGGGCCGATGAGCGCGAACGACGACCTGCCCTGGATCGCGCCGCTGCTCGAGCTGCTGCGCGACGCGGTGCGGCGCGACGTGCCGGTCATCGGTCACTGCCTCGGCGGCCAGCTCATGTCGCGCGCCTTCGGCGGGGCGGTGCGCCTGAACCCGGTGCGCGAGATCGGCTGGGGCGAGGTGCGCGTGGCCGACAACGGGGTCGCGCGCGAGTGGCTGGGAGAGCTGCAGGCGTTCGAGACCTTCCAGTGGCACGGCGAGACCTTCAGCATCCCGCCGGGGGCGACGCGCGTGCTCGAGGGGGAGCATTGCCTCAACCAGGCGTTCGCGCTCGGGCGCCATCTTGCGATGCAATGCCACGTGGAGATGACGCCGGAGCTGGTGCGCACCTGGGTCAGCACCGGAGGCGACGAGATCCGCAGCCACCGGAAAAGCCCGGCGGTGCAGCCGAGCGCCGAGATCGAGCAGGACCTCGAGCCGCGCCTGGAGCGCCTGCACCAGGTCGCCGACCGGATCTACGATCGGTGGAGCGAAGGACTTACTCGCGGAAGTTGATGTACTGAAGGGGGAGGTCGGTGACCGACGTCCTCACGAGCTGAATCGCCGCCTGCAGGTCGTCTTTCTTCCCGCCCGACACCCGCACCGCGTCGCCCTGGATCGACGCGGCGACCTTGAGCTTCGAGTCCTTGATGAGCTTCTGGATCTGTTTCGCCTTTTCCTGCGGCACGCCGACCTTGACCGTGACCGGGCGCTTCACCTTGTCGCCCGAGATCTTCTCGATCGCCCCCGGCTCGAGCGCGCGCACGTCGACGTTGCGCTTGGCAAGCCGCGTGCGCAGCACCTCGAGCACCTGGCCGAGCTTGAACTCGTCGTCGGCGTAGACCGTGAGCGCGAGATCCGCGTGTTCCACGCGGGCGTCGGAGCCCTTGAAGTCGAAGCGGTTGGTGATCTCCCTGTTCGCCTGCTCGACCGCGTTCCTCACTTCCTGGCGGTCGACCTGGGAGACGATGTCGAAGGAAGGCATGGTCAGCGCGCGTTGAGCCGCTTCAGCTCGTCGATCCAGCGCGCGGTCGTGGCGCGCAGCCACTCGAGGTCGGCCGGATCGTCGTACTGGGTGTACACCGAAAGCGTGAGCGACTTGCCGCGCAGCAGGACGATGCTGATGGACGCAAGCTGGTACTTCGACGGCTCGAAGTAGCCCGCAGGCTTGACGCGCGCGCCCTGCAGCAGCGTGATGGCGTCGGGGTCGTTGCGCAGCTCGCCGAGCATGCTGACGGCGCCCGCCGGAAGCGACTCGAGGTACTTGCGGTAGTCGCCCGGCGGCGGCAGCGGCCCGAGCTGGCGCAGCGACTCGGCGGCGAAGGCCTTGAACGCGCCTTGCGTCATGCGCTCGCGCTCGGCCGCGCGCGGCGTGACCGCGATCATGTAGCGCCGCAGCTCGAGCGGATCGCCGAGCGTGAAGCGCCGCAGATCGGCATCGCTCAGCGCGAACAGCAGCACCCGGTTGGACGCCGAGGTGAGCGACTCGCTCAGCTCCTGCAGCCGCGGCGAGCCGGTGAAGGTGGTGTCGGCGAATCCGGGCGGGGCGTCGAGGGCGATCTTCGCCTCGCCGACCTGGGTCGCGAACGGAGCCGCGACGGCGCTGCTTGCCGCCAGCAGGGCGGCCAGGGCGTAGCTGCGCATGCGGCGCCATTCTAGCGGCTTGCGCCGGATCACTTATGATTGCCCTTGGGAGAGCAGGTCTTGACGAAGATACTGAGCAAGCTGCCGCGGGGCGAGAAGATCGGCATCGCGTTCTCGGGCGGCCTGGACACGAGCGCCGCGGTGCGCTGGATGCGCGCCAACGGCGCGATTCCCTACGCGTATACCGCGAATCTCGGCCAGCCCGACGAGGCGCGCTACGAGGACATCCCGCGCAAGGCGCTCGCCTACGGCGCCGAAGGCGCGCGCCTGGTCGAATGCCGCCCGCAGCTCGTCGCCGAAGGCATCGCCGCGCTCCAGTGCGGGGCGTTCCACATCTCGACCGCCGGGGCCACCTACTTCAACACCACGCCGCTTGGCCGCGCCGTGACCGGCACGATGCTGGTGGTGGCCATGCACGAGGACGGGGTCGACATCTGGAGCGACGGCAGCACCCACAAGGGCAACGACATCGAGCGGTTCTACCGCTACGGGCTGCTCGCAAACCCGGCGCTGCGCGTCTACAAGCCGTGGCTCGACCAGCGCTTCATCGACGAGCTCGGGGGGCGCAACGAGATGTCCGCCTACCTGTCGAAGGCGGGCCTCGACTACCGCATGAGCGCCGAGAAGGCCTACTCCACCGACTCCAACCTGCTCGGCGCGACGCACGAAGCGAAGGACCTGGAGCTCCTCGACCAGAGCATGGCCGTGGTCACCCCCATCATGGGGGTGGCGTTCTGGCGCGACGAGGTCGTGGTGAAGCCCGAGCGCGCGAGCGTGAGGTTCGAGCAGGGCGTGCCCGTGGCGTTGAACGGCCAGCGCTTTTCGGATTCGGTGAAACTAGTGCAAGAAGCGAATGCGATCGGCGGGCGGCACGGCCTGGGGATGTCGGACCAGATCGAGAACCGGATCATCGAGGCGAAGAGCCGCGGCATCTACGAGGCGCCGGGCATGGCGCTGCTCCACGTCGCCTACGAGCGCCTGGTCACCGGCATCCACAACGAGGACACGATCGAGCAGTACCGCACGAACGGCCGGCGCCTCGGGCGGCTCCTGTACCAGGGGCGGTGGTTCGACCCGCAGGCCATGATGCTGCGCGAGGCGGCGCAGCGCTGGGTGGCGAGCGCGGTCACGGGCGAGGTCACGCTCGAGCTGCGCCGCGGCAACGACTACTCGATTCTCGACACCACGGGCCCGAATCTCACCTACAAGCCCGGGCGCCTCACCATGGAGAAGGGCGACGAGGTGTTCTTCACGCCCGCCGACCGCATCGGCCAGCTCACCCTGCGCAACCTCGACATCAGCGATACGCGCCAGAAGCTCGGCCTCTACGGAAGCGCCGGGCTGCTCGGCGACTCCGCCACCGGCGCGGCGCCGCTGCTCGGGCCGGCGAAGCCGAAGAAGAAGCGCTAGCTTTTCACCCCGCTAGCTC
>DATIGR010000102.1:0-33097 GCA_035454645.1 Burkholderiales bacterium | reverse complement strand
CCCTTCGCTGGACAGGCCGGGGGGGTGGGGGGTAGGCTTTCCCGAGACAAGAACACTCCGGGGAGGATCATGGCCAGGGCACAAGTCCGGCTTCTGCCTTCGGCGCGCAACACGGTGATGGTCGTCGATGACCAGTCGACCGGCCGCGCCATTCTCGAGCAGGTCGTCAGGAGCCTCGACGAGCGCGTGGTGGTGGAAGGCTTCGCGCGCCCGGTCGACGCAGTGGTCTGGGCGACGCGCAACGTCTCCGACCTGGTCCTGGTCGACTACATGATGCCCGACATGGACGGGATCGAGCTCGTGAAGCGCCTGCGCTCGCTGCCCGGCTACGAGCACGTGCCGATCGTGATGGTGACGGTGCACGACGACCGCAAGGTGCGCTACGCCGCGCTCGACGCCGGAATCACCGACTTCCTCACCAAGCCGGTCGACGCGCGCGAGTGCCTCGCGCGCTGCCGCAACCTGCTCACGCTGCGCCGCCAGCAGCTCGCGCTGGAGGACCGCCGGCGCCTGCTCGAGCACATGGTCGAGGACGCGACGCGCGAGGTGAAGGAGCGCGAGAAGGAGACCCTCCTCAGGCTCGCCCGCGCGGGCGAGTTCCGCGACGAGGAGACCGGCAACCACCTGATCCGCATGTCGCGCTATTCGCGCCTGATCGCCAACGCGCTCGGCATCGAGCGCGACGAGGCCGAGACCATCGAGCTCGCCGCGCCGCTGCACGACATCGGCAAGATCGGCATTCCCGACGGCATCCTGCTCAAGCCGCACAAGCTCGAGGACGGCGAGTGGGAGGTGATGCGCCGCCACCCGCTGATCGGGCACGAGATCCTGAAGGGCAGCGCGTCGAAGTACGTGCGCATGGGCGCGCTCATCGCGCTCGGCCACCACGAGAAGTACGACGGCTCGGGCTATCCCAACGGCCTGGTCGGCGACCACGTGCCGCTGTGCGCGCGCATCGTCGCGGTCGCCGACGTGTACGACGCGTTGACGTCGGTGCGCCCCTACAAGAGCGCCTGGCCGAGCGAGCAGGCGTTCGAGTACGTGCGCAGCCAGGCCGGCAAGCACTTCGATCCGCGCATGGTCGAGGCGTTCCTCGCGGCGCGCAAGGAAGTGATCCAGATCCAGCACGAATGGTCTGATGGCCGAACCTAGCGCCGCGGCTCCCGCACCGCCGGCCGGAGCGCTCGCGCGCCTGCGCGCGCGCCTCAAGGAGCGTCCCGACACCGAGCACGAGCAGGGCGTCCTGCGCCTCGTCCTCGGGGCGCTGATCGTGCTGTACCTCCTGCCCGGCACCACCGGCGCCGAGCGCGAGGCGATCATCTGGGTCGGCAGCATCCAGTTCGTGGTCGGCGTGCTGATCTTCCTGCGCATCGCCTACACCACGCACATTTCGCCGGCGCGGCGCATTTTCGCCCAGCTCGCCGACGTCGGCACGATCAGCTGCTATATGGCGATCTCGGGCGAGTGGGCGGCGCCGCTGTTCCTGATCTACCTCTGGGTCACGTTCGGCAGCGGCTTCCGCTTCGGCCCGAAGTACCTGATGACCGAGCTCGTCATGAGCGTGATCGGGTTCGCGATCGCGATCTACGTGAATCCGTGGTGGCAGGCGCACACCGCGCTCGGCGTCGGGCTGGTGCTCGGCATGTTCATCGTCAGCATGTACGTGCTGTCGCTGGTGCGGCGCATGTTCGACGCGCTGGCGCGCGCCGAGGCCGCGAACGTGGCGAAGCGCCGCTTCATCTCGGTGATGAGCCACGAGATGCGCACGCCGCTCAACGCCATCATCGGCATGGCCGACCTGCTGCGCGACACCACGCTCACGCGCGAGCAGGCCGACATGCTGCAGACCCTGCGCGGCTCCTCGCGCGTGCTGCTGGGACTCGTCGAGGACGTGCTCGACTTCTCCAAGATCGAGGCCGGCAAGCTGCAGCTCGAGCAGACCGACTTCGACCTGCACGCGCTGGTCAACAGCACCTGCCGGATCGTCGCCGCGCAGGCCGCCTCGAAGAGCATCGAGTTCGTGGTCTCGATCATGCCCGAGGTGCCGCCGGCGGTGCGCGGCGACCCGCACCACCTGCGCCAGATCCTGATCAACCTGTCGGGCAACGCGGTGAAGTTCACCGAGCGCGGCAGCGTCACGGTGCACGTCTCGGCGCACTCCGAGACCGAGAGCAGCGTGCGCCTCAAGTTCTCGATCCGCGACACCGGGATCGGCATCCCGGCGGAGGCGCAGGCGCGCATCTTCGAGAGCTTCACGCAGGCCGACGATACGACCACGCGCCGCTTCGGCGGCACCGGCCTCGGCACCACCATCGCCAAGCAGCTGGTGGAGCTGATGGGCGGCAAGCTCGGCCTCGAGAGCGCCGTCGGGCTGGGCAGCACGTTCTGGTTCGAGATCACGCTCGAGAAGCAGCCCGAGCGCGCCGGCCTCGCCGGCGCGGGCGACCTCGCCGGGGCGCGCGTGCTGCTGGTGGGCTTCCCGCAGGCGGGCCGCGAGCCGCTCGAGCAGGCGCTCGCGGGCTGGGGCGTGACCCCGGTGGCGGCGGCCACGGTCGAGGACGGCGTCGCGCGCCTGGTCGCCGAGATCGCGCTCGCCAAGCCCTACCACAGCGCGCTGCTCTACGCGAGCGGCGAGGACCCGAAGCTCGCGCAGCGCTTCCGCCGCGCCGCGCCGAACCCCTCGCCGCCCACGGTGCTCGCCGTGCCGCGCGACGCCGACGTGCAGCGCTTCGACGCGCTCTACTCGGGCTTCACCGCGATCCTCGAGCTGCCCTTCGACAAGCGGCAGCTCTTCAACGTGCTGCACTCGGTGTCGGCGGGCGAGGAAGTGCGCGAAGGCGTGGTGCGGCTGCAGGACTACGCGCGCCGCGGCGCCGCCAGGAAGCTGCGCGTGCTGGTCGCCGACGACAACCCGACCAACCGCGAGGTCATCGGCAAGATCCTCGAGCGCGGCGGGCACACCGTCGGGCTCGCGAACGACGGCGAGCAGGCGCTCGACGGAGTGCAGCGCGAGCAGTTCGACATCGTGATCCTCGACCGCAACATGCCCGGCATCGGCGGCATCGAGGCGCTGCAGGCGCTGCGCCTCATGACGCGCGGGCGCGAGCGGCTTCCGGTCATCATCCTGTCGGCGGACGCGACGCCGGCTTCGAGGCGCGAAGCGCTGGAAGCGGGCGCCGACGCGTTCCTGCCCAAGCCGGTCGAGGCGCTGCGGCTGCTGGAGGAGATCCAGACCCTGTGCGCCGCGCCGGAGCGCGCCCAGCCCGGCCAGGCCGCCGACGGCTCGGGCGCTGCGCCCCGGGCGCCGCGCGGCCTGGAATCGGTGCCGGTGGTGAACTTCGAGACCATCGAGCATCTGCGCCAGCTCGGCTCGTCGGTGGCGTTCGTCGAGAAGCTGATCCGGGTGTTCATCGCCGACAACTCGACGCTTCTCACCAAGGTCGAGCAGAGCCTCGCGGCACGCAACTACCACGAGCTGCGCTCGCTGCTGCACGCCATGAAAGGCTCGTCGGCCAGCATGGGGACCGACCGGCTGACGCGGCTCTGTGCGAACTACGACAAGCTCTCGGACGCCGAGCTAAGGCTGCAGGCGCCGTCGCTGTTGCGTACGCTCACCGAGGAGCTCGCCATCGTGCGCGGCGAGCTCGAGCGCTACGTGCAAGAAAGGCAAACTTCCGCCGGCTAGCGGTTATGATTCTTGATAACCGTGGGGCGGGGATACTTCAAGCATAGCAACCGGGATCTGTCGGTTCCCGACGAGGGCCGGCAGATCCGGCTGCGCGCGGCCGACGGCTACGAGGTAGGCGCCGTGTTCTACGCCGCGCTCAGGCCGCGCGTGCCGCGCCGCGTGGCGGTGCTGCACGGTGGCGCCGGCATCCCGGCGCTGCGCTACCGGCGCTTCGCCAGCTTCCTCGCCGAGTGGGGAATTCCCGTCCTGACGTATGACTACCGCGGCATAGGCCTGTCGCGGCCTGCCGGGCTGCGCGGCTTCCAGGCGACGATCGAGGACTGGGCGGAGTACGACAGCGCCGCGGCAATCGCCTGGCTGCGCGAGCGCTTTCCGCGCGACGAGATCCTCGGGATCTCGCATTCGATCGGGTGCTTGTTCCTCGGCGGTGCGCCGAACGCCGCCGAGCACGCGCGCATCGTGATGGTAGGCGCGCACACGGGCTACTACGGGGACTACCGGCCGCTCTACCGTCTGCCCATGGCGTTCACCTGGCACCGGCTGATGCCGGCGGTGACGCGCTTCGTCGGCTACTTTCCGGCCGACCGGCTCGGGCTTGGGGAAGACCTCCCGGCCGGGATGGCGCTGGAGTGGGCGGAACGCCGGCAGCCTGACCTTCGCCTGACCGGGCTGCGGTTGAATGGAGCGGAGCCTGCGGGGGAGCGCAGGCTCCGGCTCCTGGAGCACTGCGCAGCCCTGCAGTGCCCGGCGATAGCCATCTCGATCAGCGACGATGCCTTTGCCACCGTGGAAGGAACGAGGCGGCTGCTCTCGTACTTCCCGAACCTCTCTTCTCCTCAACTCCTCGTGTACTCACCTGCCGACGCGCAGGTGCGGCGCATCGGCCATTTCGGCTTCTTCCGGCGCGCAGCGGGCACGACCTTGTGGCCGCGCCTGCTCGCGGAGCTGGATTCGGCCCGGATTGCGCCGCCTCAGCCCGCCATCGCGAGGGGCGCGGTCTCCGGCGCCAGGGCTTCCTCGTGATCCTGCGCGACGTTCTCGTGCTCCATGCGGCGAGCCTGCGCGCGCGCGAGGCGGCCCATCATCTTCAGCTCGCGCTCGCCTAGCCGCAGCGCCGCGTCGACCCAGAGCTCGACGATGTTGTCGAGCTCCTCGCGCGTCACCGGGCGCACATGCTGCCGGGCGCGGAACATCGCCTGCATGCCGTTGCGGCGCTTGGCGTTGGCCGCGATCCAGCCGCGTACGGTGCTCTCGCCCTGGCCGTTCGGCGCCAGCACGTCGACGATGCCCATCTCGTGCAGCTTGTAGGCGGGCAGCATCTTGCCCGACAGGATGAGCTCCTCGGCGACGCGCATCCCGACGCGCCGCTCGAGCAGGCTGTACGCTCCCATGCCCGGGAACAGGTTGAACAGGATCTCCGGGAACCCGAGCTGCGCGCTCTCCTCGGCGATGATCACGTCCGAGGCGAGCGCGCACTCGAAGCCGCCGCCGAGCGCGTCGCCCTGGACCAGCGCGATGCTCGTGAGGGTCGGGCTGAAGAAGCTGTGGATGCGCGGATGCTGCACGTCGATGCACAGCTTCGCGTATTGCGAAAGCGCCTCGCGGTCGCCGGTCTTGATGAGCAGGACGAACAGCGCCAGATCGCCGCCGAGGTTGAACACGCCCGGCGTGCGCGAGGCGGTGACGTAGTAGTCCACCTTCTGCAGCTCGCCTTCGACTTCCACTCGGCCGCCGCTGGCGGCGAGCTGCTTGTCGTGCGCGACCATCGCCTTGAGCAGCTCGAGGCTGTAGCAGGGACGGCCTTTCGGGTTGAGATACGTCCAGACCGCGTTGAGCGCGGGCTCGAACAGGGTCTCGTACGGGCTGTCGGGCTTGCTGTACGGCAGGCAAAGACCTACTGCATCACGCATGTTGCTCATTGCTCTTCTCCTTCCCCAAGAAGTGTTACCCCCGCGTCCGGGGGCTTGCCGGGATTTCCTCGCGTCGCCAGGGGGCGACGACCTGGGCTCCCGAGCCGATTTAACGCCCCGCCGTCAAGGGCGCGCAATCAGGGTTTCCCTTAGAAAACCGCCTTGTTGCGGTGCTCCGGTATCGGGTACAGTCGTCCCGGGGGGTATCCGAGGGGGTTGATGTACGCGATCGTCTACAAAGCCGATGGGTATCCGGTCTGCCGGCAGGTGCCCGGCGTCAGCCCCAACCCGGTAGTGACCTGGAACACCGAGGCTGCGGCCAAGGCCTTCATCTCCTCCAGGGGAGGCGATGCCGATTTCCAGCCTCTGGAATTGACCGACGACGCCATGGACGGCCTGGCGAAGACCATGGGCTGCCCGGTGCAGGCGATGACCTTCGAGCCCTACCCCTCCTAGGCCCCGGGCTCCCCTCAGGTTTCCCCCTAAAACTGCGGGCTTAGAACTCCAGATTGTCGATCAGCCGGGTCTCGCCCAGCCGCGCCGCGGCGAGGACTACCCGCTCCCGGTCGCTCGGCCCGGGGGACGCCAGGTCGCTGCGCCGGCGCACTTCGACATAGTCGGGCCTCCAGCCCGCCGCCAGGAGCCTCGCCACCGCCCGGTCCGTGGACAGAGTCCCCGAAGCCACTTCCTTGAGAAGCGCGTGCAGCCGGGGCGCCTCGGCGCGCTGCGCGGCCGAAAGATAGGCGTTGCGCGAGCTCATCGCCAGGCCGTCGGCCTCGCGCACGGTGTCGCCCGCCACGATCTCCACCGGCAGGTCGAGCTGGCGCGCGAGCGCCCGCACCACGATGAGCTGCTGGTAGTCCTTCTTGCCGAAAACGGCCGCGCGCGGCTGCACGCAGTTGAGGAGCTTGAGCACCACGGTCGCCACGCCCTGGAAGAACCCCGGCCGGAAGCGCCCCTCGAGCTCCTCGCCGAGCGGCCCGGGATCGACGCGCACGAGCTGCTTCTCGGGGTAGAGCACCGCCTCGTCGGGCGCGAACACGAACTCGACCCCCTCGCGCTCGAGCGCCGCGCAGTCGCGCTCGAAGGTGCGCGGGTAGCGATCGAAGTCCTCGCTCGGCAGGAACTGCAGCCGGTTGACGAAGATGCTCACCGCCACCGCCGAGGCGCGCCGCCTCGCCAGGCGCACGAGCGAGAGGTGCCCCTCGTGCAGGTTGCCCATCGTGGGGACGAAGCCGAGGTCGGGCGGAAGCGCCCGCCGCAGGGCTGCGATGTCGCGCAGGATCTGCATCAGCCGAGGTTGAAGAACTCGCGCCGGCCGCGCATCGCGCGCAGCCGCGACACCAGGAGCTCGAAGTCCGGGTCGCGCTCGACGAAGTTCAGGTTCTCCGAGTTCACGATGAGCAGCGGCGAGGCGTCGTAGTGGTAGAAGTAGCGCGCATAGCCCTCGGCGAGGCGCGCGAGGTAGTCCTCGCTGATCTCGCGCTCGTAGCGTGCCGCGCGCCGGCGCACCCGCTCGATCAGCACCCCGGGCTGGGCCTGGAGATAGATCACGAGGTCGGGCGTCGGCGCGCGCAGCCGCAGCACGGCGTAGATCTTCTCGTAGAGCGCGAGCTCGTCGGCCGAGAGCGTCAGGCGGGCGAACAGCGGATCCTTGTCGAGCAGGAAGTCGGCCACCACGGGGCGGGCGAACAGGTCGGGCTGCGCCAGCGGCTCGAGCATGCGCGCGCGCTGGAACAGGAAGAAGAGCTGCGTCGGCAGCGCGTAGCGCGCCATGTCGTCGTAGAAGCGGGCGAGGAACGGGTTCTCGCCCGGCTCCTCGAGCACCAGGTCCGCGCCCAGGCGCGACGCCAGGCGGCGGGCGAGGCTCGTCTTGCCGGCGCCGATCGGGCCTTCGACCACCAGGTGGCCGATTCTCCTTCCCAGGCTATCCACGGATCCTTTCGATTGTCTGCCCGGCGCAGGCTTCGAGGGAGGCTCCGAAGCGCTCCTCCAGCCCGGGAGCGATCTCGAGCAACGGCTGCAGCACGAACGCCCGCTCGCGCATGCGCGGGTGGGGAACCTGCAGCGCGGGCGTGTGCACCTCGAGGTCGCCGAAAAGCAGCAAGTCCAGGTCCAGGGTGCGCGGCGCGTTGGGAAAGCTGCGGCTGCGGCCGTGGCGCGCCTCGATCTCGCGCAGCCCGGCGAGCAGGCGCTCGGCGGGCAGGGCGGTCTCGAGCTGCGCGACCGCGTTCAGGAAATCGGGCTGCGCCGCATAGCCGGCCGGCGCGCTGCGGTAGAGCGAGGATTTTTTCACCAAGCGCGTGTGCGGCAGCTCGTCCAGCTCTTCGAAGGCCTTCAGGACGTGGGTCCGCGGGTCGTCCATGTTGGAGCCGATCCCGACGTAGGCGATCGTCACCGGGAAGATTACCCCGCCTCGGGCGCAGAGGCGGCGGAGCGTTTCTTGCGGCGGCGGCGCCTGCGCTTCTTCGGCCCGATGTCGGGCAGGAGCATCGCCTTGCGCGCATCGGCGTCCGCGGCCTGGAAGCCGCGCCACCAGGTCTCGAGCTCGGCGGGCACCTCGCCGCTCGCCGCGCGCAGCGCGAGGAAGTCGTACGCCATGCGAAAGCGCGGCGCCTCGAGCAGGCGGTAGGCGCGGTTGCCCGAGCGGCCCTCGAAGCGCGGCTGCATCGCCCAGACTTCGCGCATGGTGGCGGTCAGGCGGCGCGTGATCGCGAGCTTGGCGCACTGGGTGTCGAGCACTTCGTCCATCGCGGTCTCGAGCGCCGGGATCGGCCGCTCGCCGCGCCCCTGGCGCGCCTTCCAGGCGGCGAGCACCTCGTGCCAGAGCAGCGCCGCAAACAGGAACGCGGGCGACACCGGGCGGCCGGCGAGGACGCGCTCGTCGGTCTGGGCGAGGGCGAGGGTCACGAAGCGCTCGCCGAGGGGCTGCTCGAGGATCACATCGAGCAGCGGCAGCAGCCCCTTGTGCAGCCCGACCTCGCGCAGCTGGCGCAGGCAGGCGCTCGCGTGCCCGGAGAGCAGGAGCTTGAGCATCTCGTCGAACAGGCGCGCCGGCGGCACGCGCTCCATCAGCGGCGCGAGCCTGCGGATCGGCTCGCGCGTCGCCGGGTCGAGCGTGAGGCCGAGCTTCGCCGCGAGCCGCACCGCGCGCAGCATGCGCACCGGGTCCTCGCGGTAGCGCGTCTCGGGGCCGCCGATCACGCGCAGCACGCGCTTCTTCAGGTCGGCGAGGCCGCCGTGGAAGTCGGTCACCTCCTCGCTCGCCGGGTCGTAATAGAGCGCGTTGATGGTGAAATCGCGCCGCAGCGCGTCGCTTTCCTGAGTGCCGTAGACGTTGTCGCGCAGCACGCGCCCGTGCTCGTCCTTTTCCGAGGTTTCGGTGTCGGCGGCGCGGAAAGTCGACACCTCGACCGTGTCCTGGCCCATGACGACGTGCACCAGGCGGAAGCGGCGGCCGATGATGAGCGCGCGGCGGAAAAGCGGCTTCACCTGCTCGGGGCGCGCGTCGGTGGCGACATCGAAATCGACCGGCGCGATGCCGAGCAGCAGGTCGCGCACCGCGCCGCCCACGACGTAGGCGGAAAACCCGGCCTCGCGCAGCACCGAGCAGATCCTGGCGGCGGCGGGGCTCAGGCGCTCGCGCGCGATGCCGTGTCCAGCGCGCGGCACGCGCAGCGGCGCCGCTTCGGAGGGCAATCCGAGCACCCGCCGGATGAGCCTCTTGATCATCGGGGCGGGGATTCTACCGGAGCAGCGAGCTACCCGGACCTGAGAGAGATGCGCGCCCAGCCGCGCTGCGCGGCCTCGCGCGCGAGCGTCTGGTCGGGATCGACCGCGACCGGGCGCGTCATGCGCTCGAGCAGCGGCAGGTCGTTGTGCGAGTCGCTGTAGCACGTGCTCGCCTCGAACTCGGCGAGGCGCTGCCCGCGGCGCGCGAGCCACTCGTCGAGGCGCACGAGCTTGCCGCCGCGGAAGCACGGCGTGCCCGCGACCCGGCCGGTGAAGCGGCCGTTCACCCGCTCGGGCTCGGTGGCGATCAGGTGCTCGACGCCGAACTCGTGCGCGATCGGCGCGGTGACGAAGCTGTTGGTCGCGGTGATGATGGCGCACAGCTCGCCGGCGTCGAGGTGCCGGCGCACCAGCGCGCGCGCCGCCGGCAGGATCATCGGCCGGATGCGGCTCTCCATGAACTCGGCGTGCCAGCGCGCCAGGTCCTCCGGCGAGTGCGACGCGAGCGGGCGCAGGGCGAAGCCGAGGTACTCGTGGATGTCGAGCGTGCCGTCGACGTACTGCTCGTAGTAGACGCGGTTCTGGGCTTCGTAGGCCGCCCGGTCCACCACGCCCCGGTCGCACATGAACCGGCCCCACTCGTAGTCGCTGTCGCCCGTGAGGAGCGTGTGGTCGAGGTCGAACAGGGCCAGGCGCATGCGCGCCCGAAGTTTAAAGGCAAGAAGTTACTGCTAGAACCGGCGCTGCACGCCGATGCGGATGTCCTGCAGGCGGAACAGCCCGGTCGCGTCGCGCCCGAGCGTCTCGGCCGAGAGGGCCCAGTCCTGCGTGAGCGAGTAGCGGCCGTAGAACGAGTACAGACGCTGCTCTTCCAGGTCGTTCCCCATTCCCCACCCAAGCGCGCTGCGCTCGTTCAGTGAATAAGTGAGCTGCATGCGCTGGCCGGGCCCGAACCCCACCGCCTCGCGCCAGTTGTTCAGCGCGAAGCCGAAGTGATCGTAGTCCGGTGCGAGCCAGCCGCGCGCCTGGGCCGGGTCGAGCCCCGGCTCGCCCTGCTGCGGCAGCCGCAGGCCCGACTGGGCGGCCGCCTGGCCGGCGAAAAACGACAGCAGCAGGAGGACGGTCCTGACTTTCATGGCAGCCAATTTACCCGCCTGCCTTCGCGCCTGTCTATGTAAGGATTCACCTCTGTGGCGCGGGAGCCACGGATTCACCGAATTTTTCGTTCCAGCGCCTCCCGCACCAGCGGCAGGGTGACCGGTCGCTGGGTGGCGAGCGAGTAGCGGTCCAGCGCCTCGAGCACCGCGTTCAGGCTGGCGAGGTCGCGCGGCAGCCGGCTGAGGAGGTAGGCGAGCACCTCGTCGGGCAGCCGCAGGCCGCGGCGCGCGGCCTGCGCGCGCAGGTGGAGGGTCTTTTCGGCGTCGGTGAGGGGCTTGAGCTGGTACACGAGTCCCCAGGCGAGCCGGGTCCGCAGGTCCTCGCGCAGGGCGAGCTGCGCCGGAGGCAGGCTGCCGGTGGCGAGCACCGGCTCCGCGCCTTCGCGCGCGGCGTTGATGGCCGCGAACAGGCGCTGCTGCGCCGGCGCGTCGAGCTGCTCGACGTCGTCGGCGGTCACCAGGGCGCGGTTCATCTTCTCGGCCGCGCGCAGCAGGTGGGTGCGGCCGCTTCCGGGCTCGCCCCAGAGGTAGAGGATCGCCTCGCGCGCGCCGCCCGCGGCGAAGCTGCGCACGGCCGCGAGCGCCTCGGCGTTCGGCCCGGCGATGAAGTTGTCGAAATCGGGCTCCATCGCGGGCCCGAGGTTGAGGACGAGCTGCTGCATCTCGCTAGAATCCCAATCTAGCATGTCGAAAGGACTGTCCTACCGCGACGCCGGCGTCGACATCGAAGCCGGCGACGCGCTCGTCGAAGCGATCAAGCCCTTCGCCAGGCGCACGCTGCGGCCCGAGGTGCTCGCGGGCATTGGCGGCTTCGGCGCGCTGTGCGAGATCCCGAAGAAATACCGCCGGCCGGTGCTGGTGTCGAGCACCGACGGCGTCGGCACCAAGCTCAAGCTCGCGTTCGCGCTCGGGCGCCACGACACCGTGGGCATCGACCTCGTGGCGATGAGCGTGAACGACGTCCTCGTGCAGGGCGCGGAGCCGCTGTTTTTTCTCGATTACTTTGCTTGCGGCAAATTGGATCGCGGCGTAGCCGCTTTTGTTGTGCAAGGCATTGCCCGGGGTTGCGAGATCGCAGGCTGCGCGCTGATCGGCGGGGAGACCGCCGAGATGCCCGGGATGTACCCCGCAGGCGAGTACGACCTCGCCGGGTTCTGCGTCGGCGTGGTGGAGAAGGACCGCATCGTCGACGGGCGCTCGATCGCGCCGGGCGATGCGCTGCTCGGCCTCGCCTCGAGCGGGCCGCATTCCAACGGCTATTCGCTGATCCGGAGAATCCTCGAGCGCGGCGAGCCGCCGTTCGACCCGCTCGAGCCGACGCGCATCTACGTGAAACCGGTGCTGAAGCTGCTCGAGGCGCTGCCGGTGAAGGGCCTCGCGCATATCACCGGCGGCGGGCTGGTCGGCAACGTGCCGCGCATCCTTCCCCCCGGCAGCCGCGCGCTGATCCGCGCGCGCTCCTGGCCGCGCCCCGCGGCCTTCACCTGGCTGCAGCAGGCGGGCGGGGTCGCCGAGGACGAGATGTGGCGCGTGTTCAATTGCGGCATCGGCATGGTGGTCGTCGTGGCGCGCGAGCGGGCGGCCGAGGCGCGCTCGATCCTCGAGCGCGAAGGCGAGCGCGTCTACGAGATCGGCGCGATCGAGAAATCCTCCGGCGAGCCCGAGGCGGTCATCGCCTAGCGAGCGACCGGGCGAGGTTGGCGCGCGCGCGCGCCTCGTAGCGCCGCAGGAACGTATCGGTGCCGTAGATCGCCGGCCGCGCGAGAAAACCCTGCAGGATCTCGCGCCGCCTGCGCCGGTAGATCGGCCCCGGCACCCAGCGGTACTCCGCGCGCACCTGCTGCTCGTACTCGTCGAACCGCTTCTCCGGCGCGCCCAGGATCCACAGGTCGGCGTCGACCAGGACCTTCTCGTCGGTCGCCACGGGCACCGCCTCATGCCGTGTCACCATCACCAGGCGCGCGACTTGCTCGCCGCAAACCGATCTTGCCCAATCCGCGCTGCGCTGCTCGTTGTCGCTGCGGCGGGTATCGTAGATCGCGTCGTGGAACCAGAGCGCGAGCTCGACCTCGGCCGGGTGCTCGGCCAGGCCGGCGATCTCGTCGAACGCCGCGAAGCACTCCTCGAGGTGCGTGAGCGTGTGGTAGCGCCGGTGCGGCTCGCGGTAGCGCGCGACGAGCGCGTCGTACAGCGAGCGGTCCGCGAGCTTCCAGCGCGCCGCGAGCAACGGCGCTATTTCACCCTGTAGACGACGTCGTGCTCGCGCGCGTGGTCCACGACCTTGAGCCCGAAATCGTCGTTCGGGCCCACCTCCTGCACCTGCGCGTGCCCGATCTGGAGCGATTCCACGCGCTGGCCGAAGTCGCTGGTGTGGCCCTTGATGTGGATGTTGTCGCCGAGGCGCATCGTAGCGCCGGGGTCGAGCTTCACCACGGCGACCGCCAGGTGCCCGTAGTAGTGCGTCACGATGCCGATGCGCTCGCCGGGCGGCGGCGGGGGCGGCGGCGGGCTGACCGGCCGCGCGGCTTTCGCTGCCGGTTTGCTGATCTTTCTTACGGCTTTCTTGACGGCCTTCTTTGCGACCTTCCTTGCGACCTTCTTTACCGGCTTCTTGCGCCTGACCTTCGACTTCGCCTTCTTCTTCGCCTTTGCCATGTCGCCTCCCCAGGATGGCAGTTATTGTCCCGCGCCCGATCCGCGCCGTGCAAGGTAGATTCCCACGAGCACGACCAGGCCGCCGAGCACCTGCAGCGGCACGAGCGATTCCGCGAGCAGCGCCCAGGCGAAGAGCGCGGCCATGACCGGCTGGAACAGCAGGCTCACCGAGGAAAAGGCGGCGGGCAGGCTGGCAAGGGCGTAGGCGATCAGGCCCTGTCCGGCGGCGTGCGACACGAGCGCGAGGCCGACGAGCATCCACCAGCCGAACGCCGATCCGGGCAGCATCGGCTCGCCCGAGGCGAGCGCCACCGGGAACAGGAGCAGCGCAGTGATCGTGCTCGTCGCGGCCATCAGGTGCAGCGTGGTCTCGCCGCGGTCGCGCAGCCCTTTCACCGCGAGGATGTAGCCGGCGTAGAACATCGCGGTGACCACGCCGAGCGCGTCGCCGAGCAGGCCGGTCGGGGAGAACTCGAGGCTGGTATGCACGAGCAGCGCGACGCCCGCGAGCGCCGCGGCGAGCCCGGCCAGGAACAGCGCGCTCGGCCGCTCGCCGAGGAAGATCCACGCCGCGAGGGTGACGAAGATCGAGGCGAGGTTGGCGAGCAGCGTGGAGTTCGCCACCGAGGTGAGCTGAATCGAGCTGTGCCAGAAGGCGAGGTCGCCGGCGAACGCGAAGCCCGCGGCCAGGAGCAGCGGCCATTTACCCGCGTAGCGGCGCGTGGTCTTTCGGGATCTGAAATAGAGTATCCACAGGACCGGGACCGCGATCGCGACGCGCCAGAAGGCGGTAGCGGTAGGGCCGGCCTCGGACACGCGCACGAAGATCGGCGAGAGCGCGATGCAGGTGGCGCCGGCGAGCAGCGCGGCGAGCGCTGGGTTCATGCCCGGCGCATGTTACTCGAGGCTTTCCGGGTACAATTTTTTCGACATGGCGGCGCCGCGTTTCGTTCACCTGAGGCTGCACAGCGAGTACTCGGTGAGCGACGGAATCGTGCGCATCGAGGAGGCGGTGGAGCGGGCGCGGGCCGACGCCATGCCGGCGCTCGCGCTGACCGACGCCGCGAACCTGTTCGGCATGGTCAAGTTCTACGGCGCCGCGCGGGCGGCCGGGGTGAAGCCCCTGATCGGCGCCGACTGCTGGCTGCAGAACGACGCAGAGCGCGACAAGCCCTTCCGGCTGCTCCTGCTGTGCGCTTCACACGCGGGCTACTTGCGCCTGTGCGACCTGCTCTCGCGCGCGTGGCTGCGCAATCAGCACCGCGGCAGGGCCGAGCTCGCGCTCGAGTGGCTGCAGGACACCGAGGGCCTGATCGCCCTTTCGGGGGCGGCCGGCGGTGACCTCGGGCACGCGCTCGCGGCGGACCACGACGCCGCCGCCGAGCGCCTCGCGCGCGACTGGGCGCAGCGCTTTCCGGGCCGCTACTACGTGGAGCTGCAGCGCGCCGGCCATCCCCGCGCCGAGGCGCTCCTCGCGCGCTCGGTCGCGCTCGCCGCGCGGCTCGGACTGCCGGTGGTGGCGACCCACCCGGTGCAGTTCCTCGACGCCGCGGACTTTCTCGCGCACGAGGCGCGCGTGTGCATCGCCACCGGCCACGTCCTCGGCGACCAGCGCCGGCCGCGGCGCTTCACGCAGGAGCAGTACTTCAAGCGCCAGGACGAGATGGCAAAGCTCTTCGCCGACATCCCGCACGCCCTCGAGAACTCGATCGAGATCGCGCGCCGCTGCAACTTCTCGCTCGAGCTCGGCAAGAGTCGCCTGCCGGCGTTTCCCACCCCGGCGGGTGTGAGCGTGGAGGACTACCTCAGGCAGCAAGCCGCGGCGGGTTTGGCAAGAAGATATCCGCAAGTCGAAACCCATCAGCGTGAGCGCCTGGAATTCGAGCTGAAGACCATCATCCAGATGGGCTTTGCCGGCTACTTCCTGATCGTCGCCGACTTCATCAACTGGGCGAAATCCAACGGCGTGCCGGTCGGACCGGGGCGCGGCTCGGGCGCGGGGTCGCTGGTCGCCTACGCGCTCGGCATCACCGACCTCGACCCGCTGAAATACGACCTGCTGTTCGAGCGCTTCCTCAACCCCGAGCGCGTGTCGATGCCGGACTTCGACATCGATTTCTGCCAGGACGGCCGCGACCGGGTGATCGACTACGTGCGCGGCAAGTACGGCGGCGACAGCGTCTCGCAGATCGCCACCTTCGGCACCCTGGCGGCGCGCGCGGTGCTGCGCGACTGCGGGCGCGTGCTCGACCTGCCCTACAGCTTCTGCGACCAGCTCGCCAAGCTCGTGCCGGTGCAGCCCGGCAAGACCCTCACGCTCGGCGACGCGCGCAGGATGGAGCCGCTGCTCGCCGAGCGCGAGAAAGCCGAGGACGAGGTGCGCGAGCTGCTCGCGCTGGCGGAGAAGCTCGAGGGCCTGGTGCGCAACGTCGGCATGCACGCGGGCGGCGTGCTGATCGCGCCCGGGCGGCTCACCGAGTTCTGCCCGCTGTACGCCGCCGACGGCGCGCACGTGATCTCGCAGCTCGACAAGGACGACGTCGAGGCGATCGGGCTGGTCAAGTTCGACTTCCTCGGCCTCACCACGCTCACCATCCTCGACTGGGCCGAGCGCTACGTCCGCGGCCTGGGAGAGCGGGAATTCTCCCTCGCCAGGATTGCGCTCGACGACGCGGACACCTACCGGCTGCTCTCGTCGGGCAACACGACCGCGGTGTTCCAGCTGGAATCGCGCGGCATGCGCGACCTCATCAAGCGCGCGCGTCCCGACCGCTTCGAGGACGTGATCGCGCTGGTCGCGCTGTACCGGCCCGGGCCGATGGACCTGATCCCGGAGTACATCGAGCGCAAGCACGGGAAAAGCGTCGAGTACCTCGATGCGCGCCTGAAGCCGATCCTCGGCCCGACCTACGGCATCATGGTCTACCAGGAGCAGGTGATGCAGATCGCGCAGGTGATCGGCGGCTACACGCTCGGCGGCGCCGATCTCCTGCGCCGGGCGATGGGGAAGAAGAAGCCCGAGGAGATGGCGCAGCAGCGCGACATCTTCGTCGCCGGCGCGCAGCGAAACGGCCTCGCCCGCGGAGCCGCGATGCAGCTTTTCGACCTGATGGAGAAGTTCGCCGGCTACGGCTTCAACAAGTCGCACGCCGCGGCGTACGCGCTGCTTGCCTACCAGACCGCGTACATGAAGGCGCACCACGCGGCGGCGTTCGCGGCGGCCAACCTGTCGGCGGTGATGGACGATACCGACAAGGTGCGCCAGTTCTACGAGGACGCGGGCGCGAACGGCCTCACCGTCCTGCCGCCCGACATCAACGCTGCGGAATACCGCTTCGTCCCGGTCGACCGGGCGACCCTGCGCTACGGCCTGGGCGCGGTGCGCGGCACGGGCCGGGGTGCGATCGAGAGCATCGTCGCCGCGCGCCAAGGGGGTTCCTTCCAGAATCTCTTCGATTTCTGCATCCGGGTCGACAAGCGGCTGGTGAATCGCCGCGTGCTCGAGGCGCTGATCCGCGCCGGCGCGTTCGACGCGATCGACCCGAACCGCGCGCGCCTGCTCGCCTCCGCCGGGCGCGCGTTCGAGGCCGCGGAGCAGGCCGAGCGCCAGGCGAGCCAGTCGAGCCTGTTCGGCGAGGCCGAAGCGCCGCGCGGCGGCGCGCACGTCACGGTGGAGGCGCCGCCCTGGGACGCGAGGCAGAAGCTGCTCGAGGAGAAGGCCGCGCTCGGGTTCTACCTCTCGGGACACCTGTTCTCGATCTACGAGCGCGAGCTCGCGCGCTTCCCGCGCACGCCGCTCGCCAGGCTCGCGCCCGCCGAGCGGGTATGGATGGCCGGGATCGTGGTGTCGGCGCGCGCGCAGATGACGCGCCGCGGCCGCATGATGGTGGTGATGCTCGACGACGCGAGCGCCCAGGTCGAGATCTCGGTGTTCAACGAGCTCTACGAGAAGCACCGAGAGAAGCTGAAGGAAGACGCGCTCCTCGTGGTCTGCGGCAAGGTGCAGGACGACCCGTTCTCCGGCGGCCTGCGCGTGGCGGCCGAGGAGCTTCTCGATCTGGATGCGCTGCGCGCGCGCTACGCCGCAAGGCTGAAGATCTCGATGAACGGCGGGGCGGACGCCAAGCGGCTGCAGCAGGTCCTCGCCCCGTACCGCGCCAGCGGCGCGGGTGCGTGCCAGGTGGTCGTTTCCTACGGCAACGGCAAGGGCGCGTGCGAGGTGGTGCTCGGCGACGGCTGGCGCGTGCGTCCCGAGGCCAAGCTGCTCGCCGACCTGGGCGATTGGCTCACGCCCGAGAACGTCGAGCTGACTTTCAGCTGAAAATCCTGCGGTAGTGCAGGTACCAGGAATTGACGATGCGCTCGCCGGGGTCGACACGCCGCTTCTCCGCGAGGAATTGCGGCAGCTGCGGATAGCAGGCCTCGGCCTGCTCGCGCGTCGCCTCCGGCGTAGAGGTCACGGGGAAGCTGCCGCCGCGCGCGATCGCCGCATCGATCAGCTCGCGGCGCAGCTGCGTCGCGCGCACCGCCATGCCGAGCACCGGCGCGTGGTCGAAGTGCAGCGCGACCGCGGCATAGTCGCGGCGCGCCCAGCGCAGGAACGAATCGTTCTCGGGCAGCGTCCTGCGCGCCTCGACGCCCGCGAGCGGCATGCGCCACTCCGCGCAGCGCCTGCGCGCCTCGGCGAGGAAGGACTCGAGCTCGCCGGGCGGGACCAGCAGGCGCAGCGGATGCGCCGACGAAACCTCCTCGAGCGGCCCGGCCTCGTTCACGGCGCGCGAGAGCGAGCCGATGTCGAGCGTAATGCTGTAGAGCGCGCCGAACAGCCCGTGGCCGCCGGCCACGAGCGCGAACAGGTCGCGCTGCGTGGTGCGGTTGGCGCGCTTCAGCTCGCCGCCCGGCGTCACCACCGCGATCGATTCGACGTGCACGACCGCGGGACGGCCATCGGGGCCGGCGGCGTTATGCGCGAGGCTCGCACCGACGGTCGCCATCGTGGTTCGCGTGCGCGCGACGCGCGCGTCGCCGGGGCGCAGCGCCGCCCCGATGGCCTGCCACGGCGTGCCCGCCTGCACCTCGACCAGGCCGTGAGGTTCGTCCACGCGCAGCACCCGGTCGAGGCGGCACGCATCGTAGGGGCGCTGGCTGCGGACCGCGGCGGCGAGCTCGCAAGCGGACAACGGGATAGAACGCGTCGCGATCATGGCTGCTCCTCCCCGATTGAATTGCCGGGAAAATCTTGCGAGCGATGCAGCCGCGACGCAACCGCCGCTTGAGAGGTGGCGTTATCTGATACCGTAAGTCGCATGCCCGCGGCCAGCCGCTTCGTCGAGGCGCTCAAGAGGAGCGTTCGCGCGCGCGGGCTGACGTACGCCGAGCTCGCGCGGCGCCTGCGCCTGTCCGAGGCGAGCGTGAAGCGCATGTTCTCGCGCGGCAGCTTCACGCTCGCGCGCATCGAGGAAGTGCTCGCCGCGGTCGAGCTCGACCTGTACGAGGTCGCGCGCATGACGCGCGGCGGCGGCGGCCCGGCGCACCTCACCTACGAGCAGGAGCTCGGCCTCGCCGGCGACGAGCGGCTGCTCGCGGTGTTCTGGCTGCTGGTGAACGGCTGGACCTTCGGCGAGATCCTCGAGGCGTTCGCGATCGCGCGCACCGAGCTCACCGTCGTGTTCGCGCGCCTGGAGAGGCTCAGGCTGATCGAGTGGGGCCCGCGCGAGCGTGCGCGGCTGCTCGTGCCGCGCGACTTCATGTGGCGCACCGGCGGGCCGGCGAAGAAGGCCTACGCGCGCCGCGTGCTGGCCGAGTTTCTCGCCGGGCGCTTCGACGCGCCGCTCGAGCTGCTGCGCTTCGAGTCGCGCGAGCTGTCGGCCGAATCCGCGGCGACGCTGAAGCGCAAGCTGGAGCAGCTCGTCGCCGAGTTCAACGAGCGCGCCGAGGCGGACTCGTCGCTGCCGCCGAGCCGCCGCGTCGCCGTGGCGCTGCTCGCCTGCTGCCGGCCGTGGGAGTTCTCGGCGGTGAACGCGCTCAAGCGGCGCGGCCGCGCCTAGACGGTCGGGCGCAGCTCGAAGTCCGCCTGCGCCGGCTCGCCGGCGGCGGCCTCGGAGTCGAGCGCGTCGACGCGGGCGCCCGGCGGCCCGCGCCGCGCCCAATCGACCAGCGCCGCGACCGCGAGGGCGTCGCCCTGCACCAGGGCCTCGACGCTGCCGTCGCGCCGATTGCGCACCCAGCCGCCCAGGCCGCGCCGCCCCGCCTCGCTTTGCATCGCGTAGCGAAAGCCCACGCCCTGAACGCGCCCGCGGATCGTCAGCCGAACGCTCACCATCGTAAAAGAACGTCAGGCGACCGGCGGCGCTTCACGGCGCCCCCGGCGCGCCGAAAGCCGGTTGTAACACTCCATGGTAAGCTGTTCTTCAGCACGGAGAAAAAGGACTCGCAGAGCAACAAAGGGGGAACCAAATGCGTGCTGCGTTGCTGGTAGTCGCAGTTCTCGCCCTGATCGGGTACGTGGTCGTTGCCTGGGTCCTGCCGTCGATGGCCGGCTCCGAGTTGAGGGCGGCCGCACAGGCGCTCGTGGCCGGCGCCGAGCCGGCGAAGCAGCAGGTCGCGGCGAGAGCAGAGAAGTCCGGCGACCTCGCGGGCGCGGGCAACGGGGTGAAGCTCATCGAGAAGGACGATCCCAAGCACGGCAAGATGAAATGGATCGTCGGCGCCAACGGCGCGATCCGCGCCTGGAACGAGCGCAACGCGCTCGAGGTCACGTTCACGCCGTCGTTGCAGGGCGGCAAGACGAGCTGGAGCTGCAAGGGCTATCCGGTGGACGCGATGCCGGCGAGCTGCGGCGGCAAAGGCTAGCGTCGGGCTATTTCACCTCGATCGCGGCGAGGATTCCCCGCAGGATGGCGACCGGCTCCGGCGGGCAGCCGGGAACCGCGACGTCGACCGGGATCACGTTCGAGACCCGCCCGCAGCTCGCGTAGCTCTCGCCGAAGATCCCGCCGCTACATCCGCAGTCGCCGATCGCCACTACCAGCTTCGGCTCGGGCGTCGCGTCGTAAGTGCGCCGCAGCGCGGTCTCCATGTTGCGCGACACCGGGCCGGTCACGAGCAGCAGGTCGGCATGGCGCGGGCTCGCCACGAACCGGATGCCGAGCCGCTCGGGGTTGTAGTGGGGACCGTTGCACGCGTGGATCTCGAGCTCGCAGCCGTTGCACGAGCCGGCGTCGACATGGCGGATGGCGAGCGCGCGCCCGAAATGCCTGAGCACCGTCTCGCTCAGCCGCTGCTCGACCTGGCGCAAGGAGGGATCGGCGCGCGGCGCGGGCTCGGTGACGATGCCGGTTCGGGCGATCTGCTTGAGGATCGTGTACATGGCTAGAGGTCGTGCCCGCTGTAGCTCAGGTTGAACGACTTGTTGATCAGGGGGAAGTCCGGGACGATGTTTCCGAGCACGGCGCGCTCGAGCGCCGGCCAGTTCTGCCACGACGGATCGTGGGCATGGACCCGGTGGAGCCTGCCGTCGGCTCCCGCCTCGAGCGCGACGAACACCTCGCCGCGCCAGCCTTCGATCCAGCCGCAGCCGCGCCGGCCGGGCGCGAGGCCGGGCAGGGGCGCGCGCAGCGCCCCTGGCGGAAGTCCGGCCGTCAGCGCTTCGATCAGGCGCAGCGATTCCGCCAGCTCCTCGAACCTAACCGAGATGCGCGCCGAGACGTCGCCACGGATATGCCCGGCGGCCTGCACCTCGAGCACGTGGTAGGGCGGCACGGGGTGGTCGCGGCGCAAGTCGTAGTCCTGCCCGCTGGCGCGGCCGGCGACGCCGGTGAGGCCCAGGTGCGCGGCGAGCTCCTGCGCCACCTGGCCGGTCATGATGAAGCGGTCCTGGGCACCGGCGTGCTCGTCGTAAATTGCCCGCAGGACTGCGACTTCCTCCTTGATGTAAGCAAGTACTTCCGCCAAACCTCCCAAATCCGGATCGCGTGCGACGCCCCCCGGAACGATGAAGTCCATGAGGTAGCGGTGGCCGAAAGCCGCGCCGTGGGCGCGCAGCAGCAGCTCCTTGAGCCGCCAGAACTGGAAGAACCCGAACGTCAGCGCGACGTCGTTACCCAGGTAGCCGAGATCGCCGAGGTGGTTCGCGACGCGCTCGAGCTCGAGCGCGATGCCGCGCAAGGCGCTCGCGCGCGCCGGCGCCTCGGCCCCGGTGGCGGCCTCGAGCGCCATGGCGTACGCCCAGGCATAGGCCACGGTGGAATCGCCGCTCACCCGCCCGGCGAGGCGCGCGCCTTCCTCGGGGGAGAGCTGCTCGAAGCGCTTCTCGATGCCTTTGTGCTTGTAGCCGAGGCGCTCCTCGAGCTTGAGTATGGTCTCGCCGACGATCGAGAAGCGGAAATGCCCTGGCTCGATGGTGCCGGCGTGGACCGGCCCGACCGGGATCTCGTGCACGCCTTCGCCTTCCACGCGGATGAACGGATAGTGGTCCGGCGCCGGCTCGAACGCCGAGGCGGGTTCGAAGTCCTTGCGCAGCGGGAACTGGCCCGCGGGCCAGGCGCCGTGGCGCAGCCACTTGCGGTGATCGGCCCCGCCCTGCGCATGCACGCCGACCAGGTCGTAGGCGGCGCGCTGCATCCGGCTCGCCGCGGGGAACAGATCCGCGATCCCGGGATAGCGGGGATGCTCGCGCTCGAGCGGCACGCTCAGCCACAGCAAGCCGGCGCGCAGGGCGAAGGCGACGTGCAGGGCGAAGCCCGTGCGTTCGTCGCTCGCCCAGAGCGCGACCAGCCGGGCGTTTTGCGCGCGGAGTTTCTCGGCGATCGGCCTCAGGTCCTGGGTCGACGCGTGCCAGGCGGGCAGGGGGCCGGGGAGCCGCTCGGCCTGGGGCAGAAGATCTTTCATCCGATGAAAGCCGCGGCCTGGCGGTACCAGTCCACCAGGTAAGGCGGGATATAGAGCCCGAGCAGCAGCACGATCCCCAGATGCACGAACACCGGCGCGAGCGCCGGCGGGTGGGTCTGGCGCTGGGCGGTGGTCTCGCCGAACACCATCGGCTGCACTTTGCCGAAGATCGCGGCGAACGCCACCCCGAGCGAGACCAGCAGGAAAGGCGTTGCCCATGAATGCTCGTGCATCGCCGTGGTGAGAACCATGAATTCGCTGGTGAAGACGCCGAAGGGCGGCATGCCGAGGATCGCGAGCGTGCCCAGGGCGAGGCCCCAGCCGATGACCGGGCTCTGCTGGATCAGGCCGCGGATCGAGGCCATGTCCTGGGTGCCGCACATCTGCGAGGCGTGCCCCACGGTGAAGAAGATGGCCGACTTGGTGAGCGAATGCACCGTCATGTGCAAGAGGCCCGCGAACGCCGCCACCGGCCCGCCCATGCCGAAGGCGAAGGTCATGATGCCCATGTGCTCGATCGACGAGTAGGCGAACATGCGCGTGATGTCCTTCTGGCGCGACAGGAAGAACGCGGCGACCACGACCGAGAGCAGGCCGAATCCCATCATCAGGCCGCCGGAAAAGTTGCGCTCGAGCGCGCCGTCGACCAGCACCTTGCCGCGCACCACGGCGTAGAGCGCGACGTTCAGCAGCAGCCCCGAGAGCACCGCCGAGATCGGCGTCGGGCCTTCGGCGTGCGCGTCGGGCAGCCAGTTGTGCAGCGGCACGAGGCCCACCTTGGTGCCGTAGCCGACCAGCAGGAACACGAACGCGAGCGACAGCACCGTGGGCTCGAGCTCGCCGCGCACCTCGTGCAGGTGGGTCCACAGGAGCGCGTTGCCGCCCGGGCCGAGCACTTTCTCGGCCGCGAAGTAGAGCAGGATGGTGCCGAACAGCGCCTGCGCGATGCCGACCGAGCACAAGATGAAGTACTTCCACGCGGCCTCGAGGCTCGCCGGCGTGCGGTAGAGCGACACCAGCAGCACGGTCGACAGCGTCGCGCCTTCCATCGCCACCCAAAGCATGCCGACGTTGTTGGAGAGCAGCGTGAGCAGCATGGTGAAGCTGAACAGCTGGTACATGCTGTGGTACAGGCGCAGCCGCGCGCTGTTGACGCGCTTGTGATGTTCCTCGGTGCGCATGTACGGGCGCGAGAACAGCGCCGTGGTGAACGCCACGAACGCGGTGAGCGCGACCAGGAACACGTTGAACGGGTCGACGAATACCTGCTCGTTGAGCGCGCTCATCGGGCCGTCGGCGATGACCCGCCCGGTGAGCAGCGCCGCCGCGACCAGCGTGCCCAGGCTCGCGACGGCGTTGGCCTCGGGCGCCCAGCTGCGGTGGCCGAACAGGGCAAGGAGAATCGCTCCCGCGAGCGGCGTTCCCAGAACGAGCGCGATCTCCATCAGTCTTCTTTCAGCTTCTCCATGTGGCTGACGTCGAGGCTGTCGAACTGCTCGCGGATGTGGAAAAAGAAAATGCCGAAGATGAAGGTGGCGACGAGGACGTCGAGGGCGATGCCGAGCTCGACCACCAGCGGCATGCCGTAGGTCGCGCTGGTCGCGGCGAACAGCAGGCCGTTCTCCATGGCGAGGAAGCCGATCACCTGCGGCACGGCCTTGCGCCGCACGATCATCATCAGGAACGAGAGCAGCACGCTCGCGAGCGCGATGCCGAGCGTCGAGCGGGTGACGGTGCTCGCCATCTGCGAGATTGGCGTCGCGAGAGCGAAGGCGAAGATCGCGAGGCCGATGCCGGCGAGCATGGTGGTCGGGATGTTGATCAGCGTCTCGATGTCCCAGCGGATGTTCAGCTGGTCGATGAGCCAGTGCAGCGCCAAGGGGATGAAGATCACCTTGAGCGCCAGGGTGAGGAAGGCCGAAATGTAGAGGTGCGACTGGCCGGTCGAGTAGGCGACGATCGCGGTCGACAGCGCGAGCGCGCCGCCCTGCCAGGCGAAGAGGTGGATCAGCGACAGCACGCGGCGCTGCGCGAGCATGGCGAACGCCAGCAAGAGCAGGATCGCGGCGAGCAGGTTGACGAGCTGGCTGGCCACGGCTCAGTTCCGCACCAGGAAGTGGGTCAGCATGCCGAGCACCGCGAGCAGGAACGCGGTGGACAGGAACTCGGCGACGAGGAAAATGCGCATCTTGGCGAGCAGGGTCTCGATGAAGGCGAGACCCGCGCCGGCCAGGGCGAGCTTCACGGCGAGCATGGCGAGAGCAGCCGGGAGCGCGCGCCAGTCGCCGCCTTCGGCGATGCCCCACGGCAGGAACAGCGCGAACCCGATCGTCATGTAGGCCACCAGCTTGATCGCCGCGGCCCACTCGACGAGCGCGAGGTGGCGCGCCGAGTACTCGAGGATCTGCGCCTCGTGCAGCATGGTGAGCTCGAGGTGGGTGGTGGGATTGTCGACCGGGATGCGCGCGTTCTCGGCGAGCAGCACCATCAGGAACGCCACCGCGGCGAAGGCGAGGCTGGGATAGATGGCGAACTCGCGGTGGGCGAGGGTCTCGACGATCGTGGTGAGCTGGGTCGAGCCCGAGATGAACGCCGCGGTGAACAGCGTCATCAGGATCGCGGGCTCGGCGAGAAAGCCGACCAGCATCTCGCGGCGCGCCCCCAGGCCGCCGAACGAAGTGCCGGTGTCCATCGCCGCCAGCGCGGCGAACACGCGCGCCGTGGCGAACAGGCCGACGAGCGCGATGATGTCGGCCGCGGGCGCGAACGGCAGGCCGGTCGCGAGCACCGGCACGATGCCCGCGGCGAGCGCCATGCAGCCGAACAGCACGTACGGCGTGATGCGGAAGATGGGCGAGGTGGTGTTGGCGATGACCGCGTCCTTGTGGAACAGCTTGGCGAGGGTGTAATAGGGCAGCCAGAGGCTCGGGGCGGAGCGGTTCTGCAGCCAGGCGCGGCAGATATTGACCCAGCCGACCACCAGCGGCGCCGCGAGCACCACCAGGAACGATTGCAGCAGCTGCAGCGCTACGTTCATCTGACAAACACCAGCAGCGCGATGAGCGTCAGGAAGCTGTAAAGCAGGTAGGTGCTGATCCGGCCGCGCTGCAGCAGGCCGATTTTCGCCGACACGAACTCCGCCAGCCTCGCCACCGGCAGGTAGACCCAGCCCCAGTGCCGGTCTTCGACCTTGATTGAATACCTCGGCGTGCCGTCCTCCGGGCCGGGCAGGTGACGCTTCATCAGATAAAGCGGCCCGAACACCAGCCCGATCGGCTGGCCGAACGCGTCTGCGGTGTCCTGCATCCGGCTGGTCTGCTCGGGAAAGCCGCAATCCCACGGATCGGCGCGCCGCACGCGGCCGTGGTAGAAGACGCGCACCAGGCGCACCGTCGCGAGCACGACGGCGAGTACCACGAAGAAAAAGATGATCGGGCTGTAGCTTGCCTGCGCGGGGTGAGTCGGCACGAGCCAGAGCCAGTTCGACTCCAGCGCCTGGGCCGACAGGCCGCGGCCGGTGAGCGAGACGCCGACCTGGTTCAGCGTCTGCAGCATGGCGGCGGGAAACAGGCCCAGCACCAGGCAGCCGGCGCTCAGCCACGCAAGCCCGAGGCGCTCGCTAAGACCGGCGTCGGCCCAGGGATGCGCCGCCGTGGGCGCGGCATGCCGCTCGCGCGGTTGCCCGAGGAAAGCGACGCCGTAGACCTTGACGAAGCACATCGCGGTCAGCGCGCCGGCGAGCGCCAGGGTCGCCGCGAACAGCGGCAGCAGGCTTCGCACCACGCCGTGCTCGAGCTGTGAGGCTTGCAGCGCGGTCTGGAAGGTGAGCCATTCGGACACGAAGCCGTTCAGCGGCGGCAGGGCCGAGATGGCGAGCGCGCCGATGAGGAAATGGAACGCGGTCGCGGGCATGTGGCGCGCGAGGCCGCCCATGTGGTTCAAGTCCCTCAGCCCGGTCGAGTGCAGGATCGAGCCCGCGCCGAGGAACAGCAGCCCCTTGAACACCGCGTGGTTGAGCGTGTGATAGAGCGCCGCCACCAGCCCGAGCGCGCCCGCCGCCGGATGGCCGAAGCCGAAGAACACCATCGACATGCCCAGGCCGAGCAGGATGATGCCGATGTTCTCGACCGAGTGGTACGCGAGCAGGCGCTTCAGGTCGTGCTGCATCAGGGCGAACAGCACGCCGAACAGCGTGGTGCCGGCGCCGATGAGCAGCACGGCGAGCCCCCATTCCCAGCGCAGCTCGCCGATCAGGTCGTAGATCACGCGCACCATGCCGTAGATCGCGGTCTTGATCATGACGCCGCTCATCAGCGCCGAGACCGGCGACGGCGCCGCCGGATGCGCCTCGGGCAGCCAGGCGTGCAGCGGGATCATCCCGGCCTTGGCGCCGAAGCCGACGAAAGCGAGCACGAACGCCACGCTCGCCCAGAACGGGGTCAGCTCGGCGCTGCGCAGCGCGGCGAAGCTGTAGTCGCCCTGACCGCCGTGCAGCACGCCGAAGCACAGCAGGAGCGCGATGGCGCCGATGTGGGCGATCAGGAGGTAGAGGAATCCGGCGCTGCGGATCGCCGGGATGCGGTGGTCGGTGGTGACGAGGAAGTACGAGGCGAGCGCCATCGTTTCCCACGCCACCATGAAGAGGTACGCATCGTCGGCGAGGATGACGAAGGCCATCGCCGCGAGGAAAACGTGGTACTGCAGGCAGATGAGCCGCAGGCGCCCCGGCTGCTCGGAACGCCAATAGCCGGCGCCGTAGACCGAGATCCCGGCGGACACCGCGCCGAGCAGCAGCAGGAAGAATCCCGCCAGGGGATCCAGGCGCAGGTGGAACGGCAGGTCGGGCAGGCCGAGCGGCAGGACCAGGGTCTCGGGCGGCAGCCACGCCGCGCGCGCGCCGAGCGCGGCGAGCGCCAGGCCGACCGCCGCGCCGAGCGGCAACGCCACGCGCCGCGCGAGCGCCGCATTGCCCGCCGGAATCAGCCCGGCGAGCCCGAGGGCGAGCCAGGCGAGCGCGGCGAGCACGGACCCGGTGATCATCTGATGTGAATAATATTATAATCCCGGTCACATCATGAAGATCGAGCGCCGGACCGCGCGTCTCACCCTCCTTGTCGACCCGCGCAAGAAGGCGGTGTTCGAGCGGCTGTGCGCCGAGGAGGACCAGACGCCGTCGCAGGTGGTGCGGCGCCTGATTCGCGAGTACATCGAGAAGCGGCTCGGCCGCCCCTGGGTGCCGAAAGGCTGAGCGTTATTTCTTGCTGAGGATCGCGCCGGCGACCACCAGGCCGGCGAGCACGGCGCCGCCGAGGAGCAGCCAGTCGCGCCGGCGCCAGGCGGCGCGCGGGGCGTGCGGCACCGCGTGCACCGCCTGCGTCGCGGTCACCGGCGCGGCGGCCGTGCCGGTGAGCGCGGCGAGCCGCTGCGTCGCCTCGTGCGAGTCGAACGAGTGCGAGACGCCGCGCGCCGGGGGCGTTGCGGTGTCCTCGGCGGCCTTTTCGGGGGCATTGTCCATCTGCCGCGAGCGCGTCACCGACTGCGCGAGCACCGAGGTCTTGGCGCGCGTGTCGAGGAGCTCGTGCTGCACGCCGCTCGCGAGGCCCGACGGCCGCCCGGACTGCGTCGTGGCCCCGGGGGCGCCGAGCGCGCGCTCGCACTCGCGCAGGTCCTTCGCCAGCTCGCGCGCGTCCTGGTAGCGCTCCTCCAGCGGCTTCGCCAGCATTTTCGCGACCACGAAGTCGAGCATCTCGGGCACCTGCCGGTTGACCGAGCTCGGCGCCGGCGGCGCGAAATTCACGATCTGGTACATGAGCGCGGTGACGTTCTCGCCGGCGAACGGCGCCGCGCCGGTCAGCATCTCGTACAGGATCACGCCGAGCGAGAAGATGTCGGAGCGGTGATCGGCGCGCTTGCCGATCACCTGCTCGGGCGACATGTACTTCGGCGAGCCGAGCATCACGCCGGTCTGCGTGAGGTCGGCCGAGGCGCGCATGCGTGCGATGCCGAAGTCGGTGATCTTCACCGGCCCGTCCGACACCACCATGATGTTGGCCGGCTTGATATCGCGGTGCACGACCCCCTGCGCGTGGGCGTAGCCGAGCCCTTCGGCGACCTGCGCGGCGATCGAGATCGCCTGGGTCACCCCCATCGGCTGGCCTTCGACCAGCAGGCTGCGCAGCTCCACGCCCTGGATGTACTCCATCGCCATGTACACCACGTCGCCGGCCTTGCCGGCGTCGTACACCGTGACGATGTTCGGGTGGTTGAGGGCGCCGGCGGCGCGCGCCTCCTGGTAGAACCTCGCCTCGTACTTGTCGGCGTGGTCCTTCTCCATCGCCATGTTGACGGTCTTGACCGCGACCGTGCGTTGCAGCACCGAGTCGGTGGCCTTGAATACGACGCCCATGGCGCCGCGCCCGATCTCCGAATCGATGATGTAGCGGCCGAGCTGCGGTTGCTCCATTGGCCGCAGTCTACCGGCCTTGGCCGCGGTCTACTTAGTGGCCTTCAACGAGCGGAAAATCGGTCCCCAGACCGGGTGCCCGGCCTCGGCCGGCGCGAGATCGAACGCCGGGTCGGCGGCGAGCGCCTTGCGGAACTCGTCGCGACATTCCCGCTCGCGGCTCGACGAGCAGTGGATGAACGCCAGGTGCTTGTGCGCGTTGGCGCGCTGCTTGTCGGGCACGCCGAGGTCGATGGCCTCCTGCAGGTTCTTGGCCGATTCCTCGTAGGCGCCGTCCTCGTACTGCTTGAGCCCGGTGCCGAGCGCCGAGGTGCCGCCGTAGGCGGGGGCGCGGTTCGCCGCGCTGAAAGCCGGCCCCCACACGGGATGCCCGGCTTCGGCCGCGTCGAGCTTCATCGCCGGGTCGGCGGCGAGCGCCTTGCGGAACTCGTCGCGGCACGCGCGCTCGCGGCCGGCCGTGCAGTGGATGAACGCGAGATGCTTGTGCGTGGTCGCGCGGTCGGCCGCGGTCAGTTCCATCTTGAGCGCTGCGGAAAGCGTCTGCGCGGCGGCCTCGTGGTTGCCGGCGTCGAACTGGCGCAACCCCTCGATCATCTTGACGTGCGCCTTGGTGTTCTCGACGAGCTCCTCGAGCTGCGTGCCGAACTGCGCGCAGCCCGCGCACGCGGCGACGACGGCGAGGGCGAGGGCGCGCCGCATCAGCGGAACCGGTGCTGGATTTTGACCGCCTCGCCCGGCTTCACTTCCACGCGCGCGACGTGCGCGGGGAAGGTGGAGTTGCGGATCTCCACCGTGTGGCTGCCGGGCGGGAGCTCGAGCACGCGCAGCGGAGGGCTGATGCCGCGGCTCTTGCCGTTGACCAGCACTTCGCCCCACGGCGCGACCGCGAGCTCGACGCGCCCGGCCGCGCCCGCGCTCTGCGGCGGCTGCGGCTTCTTCTCGGGCGGCTTGCTCTCCGCGCGCGCGACGACGGGCTTCTTCCTCGGCGGCTGCTCGATCACGGCGGCGCCGCCTCCGGCGGCGGGTTTCACCGCCGGGACGGCGGCAGCTCCTGCCGCAGGGGCCGGAGCCGCGGCCGCGGCGGGCGGCGCGGCCGGCGCGCGCTGCACGGGCGGGTTGATCGACGCTGCCGCCGCCTTTGGCGCGGGCGCCTTGACCGGCGGCTCCTCGGGCAGCAGGGCACGGGCGCCGACTCCGCCCGCCACGATCAGCATGAAGACGAGCGGCGCCGCCACCAGCGCGGTGCGCCGCATCCCGAACGGGCCGGTGCCGGAGACCCAGCCGACCGCGCCGGGCGGCACGCTCTGGCTGCGCGCCTCGGCTTCGTCGACGCGCCGCGGCGCCGGCGTGGCGCCGACTACGGCATACACCTCGTGCGCGCGCACATGCTTGTCGGTGCGCGAGCCCTCGTGGCGGAAAAGGTTGGCGTAGTCGCGCGACAGGCACGACACCACCTCGTAGAACGAGCGCGACACGAGGAGCTGCCCGGGGCGCGAGAAGCTCATCACGCGCTGCGCGACGTTGATGCCGTCGCCGATGATGTTCATCTGCCCGTTCAGGTCCTTCACCAGCCGCACCGGGCCGAGGTTGACGCCCAGGCGCACCGGCACGGTCGCCGAGAGGTCGCGCATCGCCATCGAGGCGAACAACGCGTCCTCGGGGTCGCCCATGAAGGTGATCGCGGCGCCGTCGCCGGTGTCGAGGATGATGCGGTCGCGCGGCGCGACGTGCTCGAGCGCCACGGCGAGCGCCTGGTTGAAGGCCTGCTTGAGCTGCAGCTGCTCGGCGACCGGCTTCTGCGAATAGTCGGCGATATCCAGGAACAGGACGCTGCAGACTAGCGTGCGGCCGGCGCTCTCCAAGCGCAACCTCCCCTAAGCGGCTGTCGAGCCGTAGCAGTTCATTTTACGCGCATACCCGGACGGGCTCCGGCGTCGGGCGAGACGAGGAAAATTCCCGGCCCGTCCCCGGACGCGGCGAGCACCATACCTTCGGAGACGCCGAACTTCATCTTGCGCGGGGCGAGGTTCGCGACCAGCACGGCGAGGCGGCCTTCGAGCTTTTCGGGCGGGTAGTCGGCCTTGATGCCCGCGAACACCGTGCGCGTCGCGTCGCCGAGCTCGAGCGTCAGCTTGACCAGCCGGTCGGCCCCTTCCACCGGCTCGGCGCGCGCGATGCGCGCCACGCGCAGGTCGAGCTTGTTGAACTCCTCGATCGTAATCTCCGGGACCACGGCTTCTGCCTTCTGCGCCGGCTCCTTCTCCGAATGAGAGTCGAACAGCTGCTCGAGCTGCCTCGCCTCGACCCGCGACATCAGGTGCTGGTATGGCCTGATCGGGTGGCCCTCCGGAAGTAGCGTGCCCGCATCTGACCACGCCAGGGCGCCAACGCCCAAGAACTTCTCGACTTCTCTTGCCAGAGTTGGCAGAACCGGTTTCAAAAAGATTGTCAGCAAACGGAACATGTTGATCGCGCTGGAACAAACGCGGTGCAGCTCGGGCTCGCTCGGGGCGGACCTGGCGAGCTCCCAGGGCTTGTGCTGATCGACGTACTGGTTGGCGAGGTCCGCGAGGGCCATCACGCTCTTCAGCGCCTTGCCGAACTCCCTCGCTTCGTAGTCCGCCGCGACTTGTGCCCCGTGCTCGAGAAGGCTGCTCAGGGTGCCGGCGGGCGCGGTCGCGGCCAGCCGCCCGCCGAAACGCCGCGTGAGGAAAGGCGCGCAGCGGCTCGCGATGTTGATGTACTTGCCGACGAGGTCGCTGTTCAC
This sequence comes from Burkholderiales bacterium, assembly GCA_035454645.1. Classification (GTDB taxonomy): domain Bacteria; phylum Pseudomonadota; class Gammaproteobacteria; order Burkholderiales; family SG8-39; genus SCGC-AG-212-J23. Next base: position 1,836 of record DATIGR010000102.1, on the reverse strand, counting down.
GCGGGTCAGGAAGTCCTCGGGGCTGAAGTCGAGGTCCTCGACGTTCGCGTTGAGCTTCGCGCCGATGTAGTAGCGCAGCCACTCGGGGTTCATGCCGAGGCTGAGATAGCGCATCGGGTCGATGCCGGTGCCGCGCGACTTCGACATCTTGTCGCCCGACACGGTGATGAAGCCGTGCACGTACACGTGGTCGGGAACCCGGTAGGGCCGGCCCGCGAACTCGAGCATCGCCGGCCAGAAAAGGGTATGGAAGTAGATGATGTCCTTGCCGATGAAGTGGATCTGCTCGGTTTTCGGGTCCTGGAGAAATTCGGAGAAATCGATGCTCTTCCGGGCGAAGTAGTTCTTCAGGCTCGCGAGATAGCCGATCGGCGCGTCGAGCCAGACGTAGAGGTACTTCTCCTCCGGGATGTCGGGAATGCGGATGCCGAAGTAGGGCGGGTCGCGCGAGATGTCCCAGTCGGCGAGCGCTTTGTCTGCGCTGCCCTCGAGCCACTCTCTTGCCTTGTTGACGACCTGCGGCTGCAGCCGCCCGGGCGCCTCCAGCCAGCGCTTGAGGAAAGCCTTGCACTTCGGGTCGGAGAGCCGGAAGAAGTGGTGCTGCGAGCTCTTCAGCACCGGCGTCGCGCCCGAAAGAGCGGAATACGGGTTCTTGAGCTCGGTGGCCGAGTAGACGGTGCTGCAGTTCTCGCAGGCGTCGCCGTACTGGTCCATCGCGCCGCAGTTCGGGCATTCGCCCTTGATGTAGCGGTCGGCGAGGAACATGCGCTTGACCGGGTCGAAAAACTGCTCGACCTCGCGCGAATAGACCAGGCCCGCCGCTTTCAGCCGGCGGTAGATGTCCTGCGAGAGCTCGGTGTTCTCGGGCGAATGCGTGGAATGCCAGTTGTCGAAGCCGATGTGGAAGCCGTCGAGGTACGCCGCGCGGCCTTTCTGGATGCCGGCGATGAACTCCTCGGGCGTCTTGCCGGCCTTCTCTGCGGCGAGCATGATGGGCGCGCCGTGCGCGTCGTCGGCCCCGACGAAGTGCACCGCGTGGCCCTGCATGCGCTGGAACCGCACCCAGATGTCGGCCTGGATGTACTCCATGATGTGGCCGATGTGGAACGGGCCGTTGGCATACGGCAGCGCGGTAGTGACGAACAGCTGGCGTGGCGTGCGCGGAGTCATGGGGGAGGGCGATTTTAGCTTACACTTCAAGCATGTCCGTCACCGAAGCGAGCGCCCAGGCGGCGCTTTCCAAGCTCGTCGATCCGAACACCGGCAGGGATCTCGCGCGCGCTGCGCGCAACATCCGGATCTCCGGCGACGAGGTATCGCTCGAGATCGAGCTCGGCTACCCCGGCAAGAGCCAGCACGATCCCTTCCGCCGCGAGGTGGTTCAGGCGCTGAAAGCGGCGGGCGCCGGCAGCGTCGCCGTAAAGATCTCCTCGAAGGTGGTGCCGCACGCCGAGCAGCGCGGCGTGAAGCTCGTGCCCGGGATCAAGAACATCATCGCCGTCGCCTCCGGCAAGGGCGGGGTCGGCAAGTCCACCACCGCGGTGAACCTCGCGCTCGCGCTCGCCGCCGAAGGCGCGGCGGTGGGCGTGCTCGACGCCGATATCTACGGCCCGTCGCAGCCGACGATGCTCGGCATCGCCGGGCGCCCGGAGTCGCGCGACGGCAAGCACCTCGAGCCGATGGTCGGGCACGGCCTGCAGGCGATCTCGATCGGCTTCCTGATCGACATGGACACGCCGATGGTGTGGCGCGGCCCGATGGTGACGCAGGCGCTCGAGCAGCTGCTCAAGGACACGCGCTGGCGCGAGCTCGACTACCTGGTGGTCGATCTGCCGC
>DATIGR010000101.1:0-2041 GCA_035454645.1 Burkholderiales bacterium | reverse complement strand
GACGGGGGATGATTATGAAGGATCCCTTGATCGTCGCCGGCAGGAGCTACTCGTCGCGGCTGCTGATCGGCACCGGGAAATACCGCGACTTCGCCCAGACGCGCGCCGCGGTCGAGGCCTCGGGCGCCGAGATCGTGACCGTGGCCATCCGGCGCACCAACATCGGCCAGAACGCGAACGAGCCGAGCCTGCTCGAGGCGCTGCCGCCCTCGAAGTACGCCTACCTGCCCAATACCGCGGGATGCTACAGCGCCGAGGACGCGGTGCGGACGCTGCGCCTCGCGCGCGAGCTCCTCGACGGGCACGACCTCGTGAAGCTCGAGGTGCTCGGCGATCCCCACACGCTCTACCCCAACATGCCCGAGACGCTGAAAGCGGCCGAGCAGCTGGTCAAGGAAGGCTTCAAGGTGATGGTGTACTGCTCGGACGACCCGATCCAGGCGCAGATGCTCGAGGCCGCGGGGTGCGTCGCGATCATGCCGCTCGCCTCGCTCATCGGCTCGGGCATGGGCATCCTCAACCCCTGGAACCTGCAGCTCGTGATCGAGAAGGTGAAGGTCCCGGTGATCGTCGACGCCGGGGTGGGCACCGCCTCCGATGCGTCGATCGCCATGGAGCTCGGCTGCGACGGCGTGCTCATGAATACCGCGATCGCCGCCGCACGCGATCCCGTGTTGATGGCGAAGGCGATGAAGAAGGCGCTCGAGGCCGGCCGCGAAGCGTTCCTCGCCGGCCGCATGCCGAAGAAGCTCTACTCGGCCGCGCCCAGCTCGCCGACCGAAGGAAAGATCGCGCCGAAGGCCGCCTGAGCCACTTGGTGGCGACTTCTATCGGCCGGGCGATCCGCAGCTACGTTCTGCGGCAGGGCAGGACCACCCCGGCGCAGGCCCGGGCGCTCGAAACGCTGTTTCCCAGGTACGGCATTCGGTTTTCCGACCAGAAGATCACTTCGCAGCGCAAGCTGGTGCTCGAGATCGGCTCTGGAATGGGGGAGACCACGGTCGCGATCGCCAAGGCTCATCCCGAGGCGGATTTCGTGGCGGTGGAGGTCCACGGCCCCGGGGTCGGCAGCCTGCTCAACGCCATCGAGAGAGAGAAGCTTTCGAACCTGCGCGTGATCCGACACGACGCGCTCGAGGTGCTCGAGCACATGATCGCCGACGCGAGCCTCGCGGCGATCCACCTTTTTTTCCCCGACCCCTGGCCGAAGAAGCGGCACCACAAGCGCCGCCTGGTGCAGCCGGGGTTCGCAGCGCTCGCGGCGCGCAAGCTCTCCCCGGGCGGTATCCTGCACGCCGCGACCGACTGGGCCGACTACGCCGAGCACATGGAGGCCGTGCTCAGCTACGAGCCCCTGCTCGAGCCGTGCGCCGCCGCTTTTACCGCGCGTCCGGTGACGAAATTCGAATCACGCGGCCGCCGCCTCGGCCATCCGGTGCGCGACCTGGTGTTCCGTCGGAAAGAAACAGCGCCAGCAGGTCGTTGAGAAACCGCTGGCCGCGCTCGGTCGGCCGCACGCGCTTCCAGTCCCGCTCGAGCAGCCCGGCCTCCTCGGCTTTCTTCACGGGTTCTTCGATGACAAGCGAAGGAAGGCCGGTGCGCTCCTGGAAGAGCACGAGCGGGAACCCCTCCACCAGCCGCAGCGCGTTTAGCATGAACTCGAACGGCAGCTCGCGCGCCGGCACGGCGCTGTCCTTCCTCGGTACGCCCTTCAGGTACTCCGCCGGTTGCTTTGCCTGCTCGTGCCGGGTGACGCGGTCGGGGAAGCTGACCTTGCCGTGCGCGCCCGCGCCGATGCCGAGGTAGTCGCCGAATTCCCAGTAGTTGAGGTTGTGCCGGCAGCGGCGCCCGGGCCGCGCGAACGCCGAGGTCTCGTAGTGCTCGAAGCCCGCCGAGGCGAGCGCCTCCTCCACCATGCTCTGCATGTCGGCGCAGGCGTCGTGCTCCGGCAGCTGCGGCGGCCGGGAGTGGAAAACCGTGTTGGGCTCGAGGGTGAGCTGATAGGCCGACAGGTGCGGCAACCCCGAGCGCAAGGCCTCCT
>DATIGR010000100.1:0-6099 GCA_035454645.1 Burkholderiales bacterium | reverse complement strand
GACACGCCGATGGTGTGGCGCGGCCCGATGGTGACGCAGGCGCTCGAGCAGCTGCTCAAGGACACGCGCTGGCGCGAGCTCGACTACCTGGTGGTCGATCTGCCGCCGGGAACCGGCGACATCCAGCTCACGCTGGCGCAGAAGGTGCCCGTCACCGGCGCGGTCATCGTCACCACGCCGCAGGACATCGCGCTCATCGATGCACGCAAGGGCTTCAAGATGTTCGAGAAGGTCGGCATCCCGATCCTCGGCGTGGTGGAGAACATGTCGTTTCACGTCTGCCCGAAATGCGGCCACCAGAGCCACATCTTCGGCGCCGGCGGCGCCGAGAGGATGTCGCGCGACTACGGCACCGAGCTCCTCGGGCAGCTGCCGCTCGACGAGGCGATCCGCAGCCAGGCCGACTCGGGAAGACCGACCGTGGTGTCGGACCCCGACGGGCCGGTCGCCGCGATCTACAAGAAGATCGCCCGGCGCTGCGCGGTCAAGATCGCCGATCTACAGCGCGACATGACTTCGAAGTTCCCCAACATCGTCGTTCAAAACACCTAGACGGGCACCTCGCCGAGCACGGTGCAGCGCCGGATGACGCGCGGCTGGGTCGCCGCGTCGTAGGCCGTCGCGCGATGCAGCACGCAGCGGTTGTCCCAGACGATCAGCTCGCGCGGCGTCCAGCGGTGCTCGTAGGTCAGGTCGGGATGCACGGCGAGGGCGTTCAGCTCCTCGATCAGGGCGCGCCCCTCGTCGTAGGCCATGCCGACGATGGACTCGGCGTGATCGCCGAGGTAGAGGCATTTGCGGCCGGTCTCGGGATGGGTGCGCACGACCGGGTGATCGACCGGCGGCTTTGCGCGCCGCTGCGCCTCGGTCAGCGGATCTTCGCCGTGGCGGCGGTTGCGGGAAAAATCCAGGTTGTGCACGGCGCGCAGATTGGCGATGCGCGCCTTCCAGGTCGCGTCGAGGCGCTCGTAGGCGCCGTACATGTCGCAGAAATGCGTCTCGCCGCCGCGCTCGGGCATCACCTCGCCGTAGATGAGGGTGGCCTGGCCGGTCACGCGCTGCCAGGAGCCGTCGGTGTGCCAGGCGAGGGTGCCCTTGTCCGGATGGCGCCCGCTCGGCCTGCCCTGGTCGTCGAGGTTCGACAGGCGGTAAAGCTCGGGGTGGCCGTCGGCGTGATACTGGTTCATGACGTGGATCTGGACCTCGCCGAAGCGGCGGGCGAGCGCGACCTGGCGCCCCGGGGGCAGGTCTTGCGGCGGGAAGAGCAATACCTGGAAGCGCAGGAACGCCCGGTAGACGGCGTGGAAGACTTCCTCGTCCATGTCCGCGTCCAGCGTGATGCCGGAGATCTCCGCGCCGAGGGACGGCGTCAGCGCTCGCACGGTGAACGGCCAGGAAGCCATGAGGTTGAAGTTTAGAATGCCGCGCCAACGGAGGGCGTAATGACCATCAAATCCGACAAATGGATCCGCCGCCTGGCGGCCGAGCACCGCATGATCGAGCCCTTCGAAGCCCATCAGATCAGGCAGGTCTCCGGCCGGCGGGTCGTGTCCTACGGCACCTCGAGCTACGGCTACGACATCCGCTGCTCGACCGAATTCAAGATCTTCACCAACATCAACTCGACCATCGTCGACCCGAAAAGCTTCGACGAGAAGAGCTTCGTCGACTACCGTGGCGAGGTGTGCATCATCCCGCCGAATTCCTTCGCCCTCGCGCGCACCGTGGAATATTTCCGCATTCCCCGCAACGTGCTGACGATCTGCCTCGGGAAGTCCACCTACGCGCGCTGCGGCATCATCGTCAACGTCACCCCGCTCGAGCCCGAGTGGGAGGGGCACGTGACGCTGGAATTCTCCAACACCACGCCGCTGCCGGCGCGCGTCTACGCGAACGAGGGCGTCGCGCAGGTGATCTTCCTCGAGTCGGACGAGGTGTGCGAGACCTCCTACCGCGACCGCGGCGGCAAGTACCAGGGGCAGAAAGGCGTCACGCTTCCCCGCATCTAAAAAATCCCTCCGAGCACTTGACATGCAGGGTCATGTCCCTATACTCCGCTCAAGTTTTTTTCTTTTTGGATTCAGCGAGGAGAAGGAGTTCGTGATGTTCGCAGACGACGTTTGCGTCCGGGATATCCCGGAAACTTAGTGATCGACCGTCACGAGGAGAGACTTTGATGGGGGACCGCAGTAGCAGCATCACCCGCGCCAGACAATCCGCCGCAGTACTCAAGCCGCAGCCGCAGGAAGCACTTTTCGACACGCACGCCGAAGTCAGCCTGGACTTCGAGCTCGTGCGCCAGGCAGCCCGCCAGCGATACACCCGGCCGTTCCTGATTCTCGACACCGCGATCGTGCGCAACAAGATCCGGCGCTTTCGCGCGGCCATGCCGCGCGTGCGCCCGCACTACGCGGTCAAGGCCAATCCGGACCGGCGCGTGCTGAAGGTGCTGGTCCAGGAAGGCGCGGGCTTCGAGATCGCCTCGACCGCCGAGCTCGACATGCTGCTGCCGCTCGGCGTGCCTCCCGGCGAGGTGTTCTTCTCCAACCCCATGAAGTCGCGCGACGCGATCGCGTACGCGGCGGCCAAGGGGGTCGAGTGGTACGTGGTCGACAGCCTCGAGGAGCTGCGGCGCGTGCACGAGATCAGGCCCGAGGCCAAGCAGTACCTGCGCATCGCCACCCCCAACATCGGCGCCGACTGGCCGCTCTCGGGCAAGTTCGGCTGCGGCGTCGCCGATGCGCGCGAGATCATCGCCGCGGCCGCCAGGCTCGGCGCGGACCTTGCCGGCGTGACGTTCCACGTCGGCTCGCAATGCCGCAACCCGGAGAACTGGCGCGTCGCCCTGGAGAAGTCCCGGGTCCTGTTCGACGCGATGACCAAGGCGGGCCTCAAGCCCCGCCTGCTCAACATCGGCGGCGGCTTCCCGGTGCGCCATGTCAAGCCGATTCCCTCGATCGAGGTGATCGGCGAGGTCGTGAACGAGGGCCTGAAGGCGTTCCCCGAGGACGTGCAGGTGGTCGCCGAGCCCGGGCGCTACCTCGTCTCCGACGCGGGCTATTTCGTCTGCCGCGTGCTCGGCACCGCCACGCGCGCCGGCAAGCGCTGGATGCACTGGGACGCGGGCCTGTTCGGCGGCGTGATCGAGTCGAGCGAGGGGCTGCGCTACCGCGTGCGTACCGAGCGCTCCGGGCCGGATGTCGCCTGGACCGTCGGCGGCCCGACCTGCGATTCGGTCGACGTGGTGATGCGCGACGAGCCGCTGCCCTCCGACCTGCAGGAAGGCGACTTCGTCTACATCCAGAACGCCGGCGCCTACACCACGGCCTACGCGAGCCAGTTCAACGGCTTCCCGCTGCCGGAGGTGCGGGTGTTCGAGAGCCGCAGCTAGCTTTTCCTCTCGTACAGGACGTAGTCGAACCGGGTGCCGTCCGCCGCGGTATGCGCCTCGCGCTGCGTTTCACGCCATCGCGAGCGGTCCCATTCCGGGAACCAGGTGTCGCCCTCGTAGTCGCGGTGGATCTCGGTAAGGACGAGCCCCGCCGCGATCGGCAGCGCCTCGCGGAACAGGCTCGTCCCGCCGATCACGAAAGCGACCGGCTCGCCGAGGCACAAGGCGAGCGCGCCCTCGAGCGAGGCGGCGACCGCGGCGCCCGGCGCCTCATAGCCCGCGGTCCGGGTGACGACGATGTTCTCGCGCTGGGGCAGGGGGCCTTTCAGCGACTCCCAGGTGCGCCGCCCCATGATGACCGGGTGGCCCAGGGTGAGCTTCTTGAAGTGCTTCAGGTCTTCCGGCAGATGCCAGGGTAGCTTGCCGGCCGCACCTATGATTCCATTGGCGGCAACCGCCGCCACGAGGTATACCCGGGCGTCGACCCGGGGCCCGGCGCTTTGTGACATTGGTCCTCGCTGGCGGGAGAATTGGCCGAAAGTATAAGGACATGGCATATCCGCGATCGTTTCTCGGCCTGTGCCTGGCGAGCTTCATCCTCGTCGCGGTGCCGCTCGTCGCGGCGCTCGCCTATTCCGCCTGGCACAGCGAGCGGCTCGCCGAGCGCAGCCGCAGCGCCGTGTTCAACGCCTCGCAGGCGGCGCGCGCGAGCCGCACGCTCGTCAACCGCATCAGCTCGCTCGAGCGCCTGGCGACGCTCGACGCGCCGGGCTTCGACGCCGACCTCGGCCGGGTGCACACGAGCTTCCGCCAGGTCGCGCACGAGCTGCTCCAGCTGCCGCTCGAGGAGGACCAGCGCGCCGCGCTCCTGACCACCATGGACCAGGAGCAGGGCCTCTACCAGCTCCTCACGGCGCCCCGCAGCGGGCAAGGCGGCGCCGAGCGCCGCCACGTCGCGGCGCTCGCCGCCGATCTCGCCGAGAACGCTTCCGAGGTGCTCGCCATCAGCACCCGGGTCGCAGACCGCGAGGTCGAGCGGCTGCGCGCCGACGCCGAGTCGGTGCAGCGCCAGCTGGTGCTGCTCGTCATCTTCAGCACCGCCGTGGCTCTCGGCCTTGCGCTCGCGCTGACGCGCCACATCGCGCGCCCGATCGCCGAGCTCGACGGCGCGATCCGGCAGCTCGGCGGCGCCGACTTCGAGCGGCCGATCGCGGTGCGCGGCCCCCAGGACCTGAAGACGCTCGGCGAGCGGCTCGACTGGCTGCGCCGCCGGCTGGTTGAGCTCGAGGACGAGAAGAACCGCTTCCTGCGGCATCTCTCGCACGAGCTCAAGACGCCGCTCACCGCGCTGCGCGAGGGCGCGGAGCTCCTGCACGACGAGGTCGGCGGGAAGCTCTCGGACTCCCAGCGCCGGGTGGTCGGCATCATGAAGGACAACAGCATCAAGCTGCAGCGGCTGATCGAGGACCTGCTCGACTACCAGCGCGCGCTGCACGCGGCGGCCGCGCTTCAGGTGAAGCCGGTCTCGCTGAAGTCTGTCATTCAGGAAGCCATGCGCTCGCACGAGCTCGCGGCGCAGGCCAAGGGACTGCACATCGAGGTCGACGCCCAGGCGGCGACCGTGGTCGCCGACCCGGAGAAGCTGCGCTCGGTGGTCGACAACCTGATCGGCAACGCGGTCAAGTTCACCCCTTCGGGCGGGAGCGTCGCGGTGCTTGCGCGCTCGAGCGGCGACCAGGCGCTGATCGACGTCATCGATTCCGGCCCCGGCGTGCCCGCCGAGGAGCGCGACTCGATCTTCGACTCCTTCTTCCGCGGCCGCGCCAAGGCGAGCGCGCGCGTCGAGGGCAGCGGCCTCGGCCTCGCCATCGCGCGCGAGTTCGTCGAGGCGCATGGGGGCAGCATCCACGTGCTCGCCGAGGAGCACGGAGCGCATTTCCGGGTCGCGCTTCCCCGGCACCTGGCGGCATGAGATTTCTTTCGATCCTGGCATTGACGCTCGCGGGATGCGCGGCGGTGCGGCCCCTGGTCGATCCCGTGGACGCGATCGTCGCCGAGGCCGTGGCCGCGGCGCGTGCGCCCGCCGCCGAGCAGGCGGCCGCGCTCGCCCGGGCGCAGAAGGAAGCGACGCGCCCGGACGCGAGCCCGGCCGACGCTCTGCGCCTCGGCACCCTGCTCGCCACCGTGCCGCCGCCGTTGCGCGACGATGCGCGCGCCGTCGAGCTGCTCGCGCCGCTTGCCGACCCCGGCTCGCCGGGCATCGGCCGGTTCGCGGCGCTGCTTGCGGCCCAGGTCGGCGAGCGCCAGCGCGCGGCGCGCGAGCTCGAGCGGGTCTCGCGCGAAGCCGAGCGCGCGGCGCGGGAGCGCGAGCGCCTCGACAAGGAGCGCGCGCACCTGGACAAGGAGCGCGAGCGCCTGGACAAGGAGCGCGACAAGCGCGAGGAGGCGCTCAAGCAGCAACTCGAGGCCCTGCGCGCCATCGAACGCGGCATACTGGAGCGGGAGGAAAAAATGCGCAGGAGGCAGAAATGACCCCGACCTCGGCCGCGCGCGAGCGCGGCCCGGTGCTGCTGGTGGACGACGACCGGGACCTGCTGCAGCTGATCGCGATGCGGCTCACGGCGGCGGGCCACGCGGTGACGGCGGTGGAATCGGGCGAGGCGGCGCTGGCGGCGCTGGCGGTGTCGCGCCCGCAGGTGGTGGTGACG
>DATIGR010000099.1:0-3033 GCA_035454645.1 Burkholderiales bacterium | reverse complement strand
GAGCCGCTCGCCGAGCTCAGGCGCCTCTATGACAAGGCGCACGAGCGCTTCGTCCCCTACCTGATGTGCAGCCCGAGCAAGGCGCGGCCGTGGGGCGTAACCGACCGCGAGCTGATCGAGCAAGAGATTGCAGCCTACAAGCGGCCCGCTTCTTGAGGTGCGCGGCCTGCGCACGTACTTCGCCTCGGAGCGCGGCGAGGTGCGCGCGGTGGACGGCGTGGACCTCTCGCTCGAGCGCGGCCGCACGCTCGGCATCGTCGGCGAATCGGGCTGCGGCAAGAGCGTGACCGCGCTGTCGATCATGGGCCTCGTGCCGCAGCCGCCGGGGAAGATCGCGGCCGGCGAGGTGCGCTTCGAGGGCGAGGACCTGCTCAAGGCCGCGCCGCGGCGCATGCGCGACCTGCGCGGCGACAAGCTCTCGATGATCTTCCAGGAGCCGATGACCTCGCTCAACCCGGCGTTCCCGGTGGGCGAGCAGATCGCGGAAGTGCTGTTGCGTCACACAAACCTCACCCGGAAAGATTCACATGACAAGGCGGTCGAGATGCTGCGCAAGGTGCGCATCCCCTCGCCCGAGCGGCGCGCGCGCGATTATCCGCATCAATTGAGCGGCGGGATGCGCCAGCGCGTGATGATCGCGATGGCGCTCGCGTGCACTCCGCAGCTCCTGATCGCCGACGAGCCCACCACCGCGCTCGACGTCACCATCCAGGCGCAGATCCTCGAGCTCATGCGCCTGCTGCGCGCCGAGCTCGACATGGCGATGATCCTCATTACCCACGACCTCGGCGTGATCGCCGAGCTCGCCGACGAGGTCCTGGTGATGTACGCGGGCCAGGTGGTCGAGCGCTGCGCCGCGGCGCGGCTGTTCTCCGAGCCGCAGCACCCCTATACCGTCGGGCTGCTGGGCTCGATCCCGCGCCTTCACCTGCAACAGGAGCGCCTGAGCGCCATCGAGGGCATCGTCCCCGACGCCGCGGCGTTTCCGCAGGGCTGCCGTTTTCACCCGAGATGTCCCTTCGCGGTAGATCAATGTCGGTCGGAAGTGCCAGTTCTGAAAGAAATAAGAACCGGTCACTACGCCGCGTGCTGGCGGGCGCCGCTGTGAGCCAGCCTCTCGTTCGCGCGCGCAAGCTGGTCAAGCACTTCAAGAAGGTGCAGGCGGTGGACGGCGTGAGCTTCGACGTCCACGCCGGCGAGACGCTGGCGCTGGTCGGCGAATCGGGCTGCGGCAAGTCCACCACCGGCAAGCTGCTGCTGCGGCTGATCGAGCCGACCTCGGGCGTGGTGTTCTTCCGGGAGCAGAACATCTTCGAGCTGCGCGAGCGCGAGCTGCGCTCGCTGCGGCGCGAGATGCAGGTGATCTTCCAGGACCCGTACGGCTCGCTCAACCCGCGCATGACGGTCGGCGACATGCTGGAGGAGCCTTTACGCCTTCATAAACTCGCAGTCGGCCGCGAACGGTCCCGGGTTACTGAACTACTGGGTCTGGTAGGGCTTGCGCCGGACCATGCGTCCCGCTACCCGCACGAGTTCTCCGGCGGGCAGCGCCAGCGCATCGGGATCGCGCGCGCCCTGGCGGTCGAGCCGAAGCTCATCGTGTGCGACGAGCCGGTGTCGGCGCTCGACGTCTCGATCCAGGCGCAGGTGATCAACCTGCTGCAGGACCTGCAGCGCCGGCTCGGCCTCGCCTACGTGTTCATCGCGCACGACCTCGCGGTGGTGAAGCACATCGCCACCCGCGTGGCGGTGATGTACCTCGGCAAGATCGTCGAGATCGCCGAGAAGCGCGCGCTTTTCGCGGCCCCGCGCCATCCGTATACCCGGGCGCTGCTCTCGGCGATCCCGGTTCCGGATCCATCACTGAAAAAGCCGCGCATCATCCTCGAAGGGGATGTTCCCAGCCCCTACGACCCGCCCTCGGGCTGCCGCTTCCGCACGCGCTGCCCCTGGGCGCGCGAGCGCTGCGCCGCGAGCGAGCCGCCTCTCGGCTCGGTCGTCGCCTGCCATTTCTGGAAGGAGCTCGAGCCCTTCAGCGCGGCCTCGCAATCCGGCTCCGTCAATGAGAGACTTGCGCGGCTTCAGGCAGCATTCCAACCGGGAGGCTCATCATGAAATGGATCTTGGCTCTGGGGCTTGCGCTGCTCGCCCCGCTTGCGAATTCCCAAACCCTGCGCATCGGCCTGGCCGAGGACCCCGACGTCCTCGATCCGACCCGCGCGCGCACCTTCGTCGGGCGCATCGTGTTCGCCGGGCTGTGCGACAAGCTGTTCGACCTGGACGAGAAGCTGAACATCGTCCCCCAGCTCGCCACCTCCCACCAGTGGTCCACCGACAACAAGTCGCTCACCCTCAGGCTGCGCAGCGGCGTCACCTTCCACGACGGCGAGAAGTTCGACGCCGCCGCGGTCAAGTACAACCTCGAGCGCCACAAGAACATGAAGGGCTCCAACCGCCGCGGCGAGCTCGCGGTGATGTCGAGCGTCGACGTGGTCGACCCCGCCACGGTGCGCATCAACCTCGCGGCGCCGTTCGCGCCGCTGCTCGCGGTGCTCACCGACCGCTCGGGCATGATGGTCTCGCCCAAGGCGGCGGAGGCGGCGGGCGAGAAGTTCGCCGCGCACCCGGTGTGCTCCGGGCCGTTCAAGTTCGTCGAGCGCGTGGCGCAGGACCGCATCGTGCTCGAGCGCTACCCGAACTACTGGAACAAGGGCGAGATCCACTTCGAGCGCATCGTCTACCAGCCGATCGTCGACGCCACGGTGCGCCTCGCCAACCTGCGCTCGGGCCAGCTCGACTTCATCGAGCGGGTCGGCGCCTCCGACATCCCCGGCCTCGCGCGCGACAGCCGCTTCAAGGTCGCCAAGATCGTCGAGATCGGCTACCAGGGCATCACCATCAACGTCGGCAAGAGCGATCTCGCGCAGAAGAACCCGCTCGGGCGCGATCCGCGCGTGCGCGAGGCGCTCGAGCTCTCGCTCGACCGCGACGCGATCGTCAAGGTGGTGATGGAAGGCGAGGCGCAGCCGGGCA
>DATIGR010000098.1:0-2301 GCA_035454645.1 Burkholderiales bacterium | reverse complement strand
CGGCGCATGATGCCGCCCATCGGCGCCGCGCCCTCGACCCGGCAGAGGAGCTCGTTCTCGCCCTTCGTTAACATCCCATATACATAACATGAAAAAGCTAGGAATCGGCGTGGCCGGGCTCGGGCGCGCGTTCGCGGTCATGGCGCCCGCGTTCCGCGACCCGCGGGTCGAGCTGGTGGCCGCGGCGGACCCGCGCCCCGAGGCGCTGCAGCGCTTCAAGCAGGACCACGGAGGAAAGCTGTTCGCTTCAGTGGAGGAGCTTTGCTCCGACCCGGCGGTGAAGGTCGTCTATGTCGCGACTCCGCACGAGCTTCATGCCGAGCACGCCCGGATCGCCTGCGCCCGCGGAAAGCATGTCCTGGTCGAGAAGCCCATGGCGCTCTCGCTCGCCGACTGCCGCGCGATGATCGATGCGGCGAGGAAGTCCGGCGTTCAGCTCCTGGTCGGCCACAGCCATAGCTTTGACTTGCCCTTCCAGAAGGCCCGTGCGCTCATCGAGAAGGGGCAATTCGGCGCGGTCCGCATGATCACCGCGCTCGACTTCACCGACTGGGTCTATCGCCCGCGCCGGCCCGAAGAGCTCCGCGCCGCGGTGCAGAACCAGGGCGCGCACCAGGTCGACATCGCGCGGCTCCTCGCCGGCGGACGGGTACTCGGCGTGCGGGCCTTTACCGGCAGCTTCGACCCCGGGCGGCCGGCCGAGGCGGCCTGGGCGTGCCAGCTGCGCTTCGACAACGGCGTCTTCGCGAGCCTCGTCTACAGCGGCTATGCCCATTTCGACTCCGACGAGTTCATGGGCTGGATCGGCGAGCTGGGACAGCGAAAGGACCCTGCTGCCTACGGAACGGCGCGACGCGCGCTCCCGGGCGATGAACTCGCCCTGAAAGAGCGCCGCAACTACGGCGGGCCGGAGTTCAAGGGACCGCTCCCCCCGGTCGCGCACCAGCACTTCGGCGTGTTCATCGTCTCGTGCGAGAAGGCCGACCTGCGTCCGCTCCCCGACGGCGTGATGATCTACGCCGACGGCGACAAGCGCCTGGAGCCGCTGCCCGCCCCGTCGACCCCGCGCGTGGAGGTCATCGACGAGCTATACGCCGCGGTCGTCGAAGGGCGCGCGCCGCTCCACGACGGCGAGTGGGCGATGGCGACGCTGCAGGTATGCTTGGCGCTCCTCGACTCCGCCCGCAGCGGGAAGGAAATACGCCTTTGATACGCCTTACGCTGGCCTGCTGGGACTACGACCGCACGCGCGCGCTGATGGACGGCACGGTGCGGCCGGAGGGCATCGAGCTCTTGTACCTCAACCAGCAGGTGGAAGAGACTTTCTGGCGGATGCTGCGTTACCGCGAGTTCGACTGCTCGGAGATGTCGCTCTCGTCGTACGTCGCTTCGCTGGACCGCGAGAGTCCTGCGTTCATCGCGATCCCGGTATTCCCGTCGCGCTTCTTCCGCCACTCGTGCATCTTCGTCTCGGCGAAGAGCGCGATCCGGAAGCCGGAGGATCTCAAAGGCAAGCGCATCGGCGTCCCGGAGTACCAGATGACCGCGCCGGTATGGATCCGCGGCATCCTGTCGGACGACTACGGCGTGAAAGTCACCGACGTCGAGCACTTCTCCGGCGGCGAGGAGGAGCCCGGGCGCGACGAGAAACTCAAGATCAATCTCCCCCCGGAGATTCGCCTGCGCCCTATCGGTCCACATCAAACCCTGTCCCGGATGCTGGCCGACGGCGAGCTGGATGCTCTGGTCACCGCGCGCGCGCCCTCGACGTTCCACAGGGAGCCCGACAAGGTAAAGCGGCTTTTCCCGAATTACGTGGAAGTGGAAAAGGAGTACTACCGGCGCACCAAGATCTTTCCGCCCATGCACACGGTGGTGGTCCGGCGCGACGTGTATGCGAACAACCCGTGGGTCGCGCAGTCGCTGTACAAGGCGTTCACCGAGGCGAAGGCGCGGGCCTACGCGCTCTACCACCAGACCGCCGCCCTGCCCGCCATGGTGCCGTGGCTGGTCGCCGAGATCGAGCAAACGCGGCGCGAGATGGGCGAGGACTGGTGGCCGTACGGCCTGGAGCCGAACCGGAAAGCGCTCGAGACCTTCCTGCGCTACCACCACGAGCAGGGGCTGTCGAAGCGCCGCTTCCAGCCGGAAGAGCTTTTTGCCCGCGAGACGCTCGCTTCGTTCAAGGTCTGATGGCTCTGTATCGAGGGATGGACCGCGCGGGGCTCGACGCCGCCTACAACAACGGCGCCGCGGTCAAGGAGAGCGCGCGCATCGTCGCCGAGTGGGAAGCGCGCAGCG
>DATIGR010000097.1:0-2920 GCA_035454645.1 Burkholderiales bacterium | reverse complement strand
TCCACGGCCTGGGCGTCGACACGACGCTCGCCTACCGCGGCAAGCGCCTGCTGCGCGGCTTCGACGCCGAGCTCGGCACGCGTATCGCCGAGGAGATGTCGGCGAAGGGTGTCGCGATCCGCTTCGGCTGCGAGCCCGCCGCGCTCAGCAAGCAAAGCGGCGAGATCGAGATCGAATTCACCGACGGCTCGATCCAGCGCACCGACCTCGTCATGTTCGCGACCGGCAGGCGCCCGAATACGGCGAAGCTCGGCCTCGAGTCGGCGGGGGTCGAGCTCGCCGCGGATGGCGCGGTAATCGTCAACAAGTATTCCGCGTCGAGCGTGCCTTCGATCCACGCCGTGGGCGACGTGACCAACCGCATCAACCTCACCCCGGTGGCCACCGCCGAGGCGATGTGGCTCGCGAAAACGCTGTTCCGGGGCGAGCCGACCCCGGTCGACCACGAGAACGTTCCGACCGCGGTGTTCGCCAACCCCAACCTCGCCACCGTCGGGCTGTCGGAGGAAAAGGCGCGCGGCCGCTACGGCGCGCTCGACATCTACAAGACCTCGTTCCGCGCCCTCAAGCTCGTGATGGGCGAAAGCCAGGAGCGCACGTTCATGAAGCTGGTGGTCGACCGCGCGAGCCAGCGCGTGGTCGGCGCGCACATGATCGGCGCCGACGCCGGCGAGGTGATCCAGGGCATCGCGATCGCGGTGAAGCTCGGCGCGACCAAGGCCGAGTTCGACGCGACCATCGGCATCCATCCCACGGGCGCCGAGGAGTTCGTGACGATGCGGGAGAAGGCCGCTTGAAGACCCAGCCGGGCTTCACCGTACGCATGACCATCGAGCGCGACTGGTTCGAGGTCTACAACTTCGTGCTCGACCCGAGGAACCTGGCCAAGTGGGCCTCGGGCATCGACGCCGGGGCCAAGGTGCGCTTCGTCGAGCGCAACAAGTACGGCGTGCTCGACCACTACGTCACCATCCGCTCGCGCGAGATTTACGTGCCGATGCGCGTGTTCCCGAACGGCGAGGGCGCCGAGGTGCTCCTCACCATCTTCCGCCAGGCCGGCATGAGCGAGCAGAAGTTCGCCGAGGACACGCAGTGGGTGCGCCGCGACCTCGAGGCGCTCAAGGAGCTCCTGGAGAAGAAAACCTAATTCGGGGTCAGGGCCACAATTCAGTTTTCACGTACGTAAAAACGAATTGTGGCCCTGACCCCGAATTAGGTCATCGCGCGCCAGATCAGCGACGACCCCGAAGCAAGGAGAAGGAGCGCGACCGCGCGCAGGAGCGCGTCGCGCGAGATGCGCAGGAAGATTCTGCGCGCGACCCAGATTCCCAGCAGGCACGCCGGCACGACCGCAATCGCGGTCAACCAGATTTTCGCTTCGAGCAGGAGACCGGTCAGGACGAAGGCGATCAGGCGCAGCGAGATGCTGGTGAGGGTCGCGAGGCCGAGGGTGGCGCGGAACTGCTCCTTGGTGAGGCCGCGCTGCGAAAGGTAGATCGCATACGGCGGGCCGCCGGCGCCGAACACGGTGCTGGTGATGCCGCCGGCGAACCCCGCGACCCAGGCCCAGCGCGGGGATATGACTTTCGCTTCGGCTCGCCGAACAAGGCCGAGGGTCGCGAAGGAAACCACGAAAACCCCGAGCAGCAGCATGCCGGCGGCGCGCGGCAGGTTGACGAGGAGCGTCACCCCGAGCACGGTGCCGACGGCGATCATCGGCACGAGCCGCGTCCATTCGGCGCGCAGCGCGTTCCTCGGCTTCTCCAGGCCGACGCTCAGCGCGGCGGCGAGGTCGACGAGCACGAACAGCGCGAGCGCGAACTTGAGCGGCACGAGGTGCGTCGCGAGCGGAATCGTGACCAGCGCCGCGCCGAAGCCGGTCACGCCGAAGATCAGCGCCCCGGCAAAAGCGACCGCGGCGAGCGCCGCGGTCTCGATCAGACCCGCACCGATGGGTTCAGGGAATAGCGGGCGGTGAGCTGAGCGCTGCCGAGCACGTGGCCCTTGATCGCCTTGACCACCTCGGCCGCCTTGAACTTGCGCTGCACCGGGCACTTCTCCAGGTCGAGCGCGAACAGCGTGAAGATGTAGCGGTGCGGGATCGAGTCGTTCCACGGCGGGCACGGCCCGTCGTAGCCGAAATAGTCGCCCGCCATGTTGGTGTCGTTCGCGAACCAGGCGGTGTAGTCGTTGAGTCCCTGGCGCGTGTTGCGCACCGCGAGCGGCCCGCTCTTGCCCTTGACGGTGACGCCGCTCGAGAACTCGCCGTCGCGGATCGGCGAGCCGCTCGCCGGCATGTCGACCAGGATCCAGTGGCAGAAATTCACGCGCGCCTGCGACGCCGGGATCGTGTACCCCTCCTTGTTGACGTCGTAGGCATCGGAAGGCACGTCGGGATCGTGGCACAGGATCACTACGGACTGCGTGCCCTTCGGCAGCTCGCTCCACGCGAGATGCGGGTTGCGGTTCGGCCCGAGCTTGATCCGGTTCGCGGCGTCGGGCACCGCGAACGCGAAGTGCGCGGGAAGCGCGCCGCCATCCGCGAAGCTGTCGCTCGAGAATTTCATGGCGCGATTATAAGCTCGGCGCTCGTGCACGGGTTCATCGCGCGAAGGCGCGACACGTAGCGCGTGAACGGAAGCCCGAGCCGGGACTCGAGCCGCTCGGCGCGGCTGCGCAGCGCGTGCCACGCGATGCGCCGCGGCGCGCCTTTCAGCGCGAATGCAATGATGTTCGGGTCGTAAAGCGCCGGCATCACGAGCACCGCGCCGCCGAACGCGCTTTCCAGGCGCTGCAGGGTGAGGTCGAACTTCGGATCGTCGTCCATGAAATTGACCACAAGCGCGCCCGGCTCGGCGAGCGCGAGGAAAGCGCCGTCGTAGAACTCGCGGCTCGCGAGCCGCGGCACGTGCAGCTCGTC
>DATIGR010000096.1:0-6786 GCA_035454645.1 Burkholderiales bacterium | reverse complement strand
CTTGGCGTATTCGCCGTAGGCGTCGAGCTCGCTGCGAGTGAAGGCGCCACCCCCCGGCACGCGCAGCGCGCTGACGCGGCCGCCGGGCATGTTTGCAGCTGACGAGAACACCTTGAACTCGACGTCCTTCACCGCATCCGTGATGTCCGCGAGCTTGAGCGGAATGCGCAAGTCGGGCTTGTCGGTGCCGTAGTCGCGCATCGCCTCGTCGTAGGTGAGCACAGGAAAAGGCGCGGGCAGCTCAACGCCGATCGTCTCGCGGAAGACGAAGCGGATCAGCGCTTCCATCAGGGCGCGGATGTCCTGCTCCGGCAGGAACGAGGTCTCGATGTCGATCTGGGTGAACTCCGGCTGCCGGTCGGCGCGCAGGTCCTCGTCGCGGAAGCACTTGACGATCTGGTAGTAGCGGTCGAAGCCCGCGACCATGAGCATCTGCTTGAAGAGCTGCGGCGACTGCGGCAGGGCGTAGAAATGCCCCTCGTGCAGCCGCGAGGGCACCAGGAACTCGCGCGCGCCCTCCGGCGTCGACTTGTAGAGCACCGGGGTTTCGATGTCGACGAAGCCGTGCTCGTCGAGGAAGCGGCGTACCGCCATCGCCGCGCGGTGCCGCAGGCGCAGGTTGCGCTGCATCGGCTCGCGCCGCAGGTCGAGCACGCGGTGCTCGAGCCGCGTCTCCTCGGCGAGCTTGTCCTCGTCGAGCTGGAACGGCGGCGGCGCGGACGGGTTGAGGATTTCCACCTCGTGCGCCAGCACTTCCACCTCACCCGTCGGCAGCTCGGGGTTGACGGTGCCGGCAGGCCGCCGCCGCACCTTGCCGGTGACTTTCAGTACGTACTCGGAGCGCACGCGCTCGGCGGCGCGGAAGGCCTCGCGCGTGTCCGGGTCGCACACCACCTGCGCGCGGCCCTCGCGGTCGCGCAGGTCGATGAAGATCACGCCGCCGTGGTCGCGCCGGCGGTGCGCCCAGCCGCACAGCGTCACGATCCGGTCGACCAGGGTGGCGCGCAATTCCCCACAATAGTGACTACGCATTGTTCTTTTGCGGCGGCGCTACGCCCATCGAGATGATGTACTTCAGGGCCTGATCGACGCTCATGTCGAGCTCGATCACGTTCTTGCGGGCCACGATCACGAAGTAGCCGCCGGTGGGGTTGGGGGTCGTCGGAACGTACACCGCGACGCAGTCGGGGGGCAGGTGGTTCGCCACGCCGCCGCCCGGGGTGCCGGTCATGAAGGCGATCGTCCACATGCCTTCACGGGGCCACTGCACGAGCAGCGCCTTGCGGAACGCCTGCCCGCTGGAGGAGAACAGCGTGTCGGAGATCTGCTTCACGCTCGAGTAGATCGAGTTCACGACCGGGATCCGGTGCAGGATGTCGTGCCAGAGCTCGACCAGCTGCGCGCCGAAGAAGTTCGTAGCGAACACCCCCGTGACGAACACGATGAACACGGTGAGGATCGCGCCCAGCCCAGGGATGTGCACCCCGAGCCAGTTCTCCGTCTGCCACGCGACCGGCAGCAGCAGCAGCGACTGGTCCAGCACGTCCACGATGAGCTTCAGCACCCAAAGGGTGATGACCAGTGGAATCCAGATGAGCAGCCCGGTGATGAGATATTTCTTCACGGCTCCGGAAACGAAAAAGCCCGGACGCGTCGCCGGGCCGGCTAGGTTACTGGCCGAAGCTCAGGTCGCGGCCTCGGTCTTGGTTTCGGGCTTGGCGTCGGTCTTGGTTTCGGTTTCGGTTTTGGTTTTGGTTTCGGTCTTGGTTTCAGCCGGTTTCTTGTCTTCGGACTTCTTCGCCGTGCCCTTGAAGTCGGTCGCGTACCAGCCCTTGCCCTTCAGCTGGAACCCCGCTGCCGTGAGCAGCTTCTGCATCCCGGGTTTGCCGCACGAGGGGCAGTCGGTCAGCGGCGGCTCGGTCACCTTCTGCAGCACCTCGTGCTCTTGCCCGCAGACGCTGCAGCGATATTCGTAAATCGGCATGGCGACGATTATATATGGCTGATTTTGGGGCGAAAAGGGCGACCTCAAGCCCGCCGATGAATCGGTCACGCGCCGGCGCGCTCGCCGTTGGTCGTGCCAAACTCGGCCGCGACCTTCGCGTAGACCACGCTCACCTTTTCCGCCCGCAGAAGGTCCAGCAGCTTGGATGCTTCCTGCTCCGAGACCAGAAACTCAACCTCGACCGCGAGGTCTCCCGCGAGCTCGAAGAAATGCTGCTCGTGCAGCACGCCGTGCCGGCCGAAGCCGGCAATCGCCCGGAACGCGGAGCCGCCGTGGATTCCGGCTTTCTTTGCCTGCTCGAGAAGCCACTCGTACAGCAGAATGCCGTGGTGCTTGCGGTTTTCGTGCACATAGAAGCGCAGGTGGGTTCCGATCACGCGAATGCCCTCAGCACCAGGCGCATTGAACCGATCCCGGCGAACGTGAGCGCGATCGAGCCCACGACATGCGCGCCGATCAGCGCCGCCGCCCAGCCCGGCTGCTGACGCGCAAGCAGCGTGGTTGCTTCCGCCGAAAACGTCGAGAACGTCGTAAGCCCGCCGAGGAAGCCCGTAGTCACCAGCAGACGTGCCTCGGGCGACAGCGCGTCCAAGTGCGAGATCACGGCGAGAACGAGGCCCACGAGGTAGCCCCCGAGCAGGTTGGCGCCGAGCGTACCGAGCGGCAGCGTCGGAAACACGGGATTCAGCAGCGCGCCCAGCCACCAGCGCAGCCACGCTCCGGCGGCGGCGCCGGCGCCCACTGCGAGAAAACCCCCGAAGCTCACTTCCTGCACCCCCGACTTCGTTGGATCGCGTTACCCGAGCCGTCAGAACGGAATATCGTCTTCCAGGTCGTCGAACTTGCCCGCAGGCTTCTTGGCGGCTGCTTTGGGCTCGGCCGCCTTGGATTCCATCGCCGGCTCGGCGCGCGGCTCGCCGGCACCCGAGCGCGCGCCGAGCATCTGCATGCGCTCGGCGACGATCTCGGTCGTATACCGGTCCTGGCCTTCCTTGTCCTGCCACTTGCGGGTGCGCAGCCGGCCCTCGACGTACACCTGGGAGCCCTTCTTCAGGTACTCGCCGGCGATCTCCGCGAGCTTGCCCCGGAACACGACGCGGTGCCACTCGGTCTCCTCCTTCTTCTCGCCGCTTGCCTTGTCGTTCCACTGGAACGACGTCGCCACCGACGCGTTCGTGATGGCCGCGCCGTCGGGCATGTAGCGCGTCTCGGGATCGCGCCCGAGGTTGCCGACGATGATGACCTTGTTGACTGAAGCCATGTCACACCTCCCCAGTAGTCAGTTTACGCACCCTATTCTCGTCCCACTGCCCGGGCACTACCTTCAGGTGCGCGATGCGCTCGGCAGCCACGATCTCGGCTTCGCGCACGCCGCGTACGCCGGCGAGCGCTTGGTGCAGTCCGTCGAGATTCACTCCCGATGCGATGGAAAACGTAATAGTCGAAAGCTCGTTGACTCGGATTGGCGCCCGCATGCCGGCCGCAAGCGCGAGCCACAGGGCCGAAAGCAAGGCGCACAGCGCGAATACCGTAGCAGTCCCATAGTGTGAAGCCACCCAGCCACCAATTAGTCCGCCGAAGAATACCCCCAGCGTCTGCGTGGTGTTATACACACCGATCGCCGCGCCGCGTCCGCTGGCGGGAGCGGCGCGCGATACCAGCGCAGGCAGCAGGGCCTCGAGGACGTTGAAGGCGGCGAAAAAGCCGAGCATAAGCCCGGCGAGCATTGCGATGCCCGCATCGACCGCGGCGAGCGCCGCTTCGACCGCCACTAGCAGCGCGACCGAGGCGAGCAGCACCGGTTTCGGCCGGTTCCTGCGGTCGGCGTATAGAACTGCCGGAATCATCAGCACAAATGAAGCCAGAACCACCGGCAAGTACACCTTCCAATGCTCCGGCAACTGCAACCCTGCCTGCACGAAAAGCGGCGGCACCACCACAAACATCGCGTAGAGCACGATGTGCAGAATGAATATCCCGGCGTTCAGGCGCAGCAGCTCGGGCTCGAGGGAGTTCCGCAGCCCGGACCCCTCGCTCACGCCATCCACCGCCGGCGGCGCCTGGTCCGGGATCCAGTACTTGACTACCCCGATCGCGATAAGCGCGAGCAGGCCGGTGAGGGCGAACACGCCGCCCATGCCGATGTAGCGGTACAGGATCGGCGCCCCGACGAGCGAGAGCGCGAAGGCAATGCCGATCGTCGCGCCGATCATCGCCATCACCTTGGTGCGATGCTGCTCGCGCGTGAGATCGGCGGCGAGCGCCATCGCCACCGAATTGATCGCCCCGGCACCCTGCAGAGTACGCGCCGCGATCGCCGTCCAGATGTCGGTCGCGACGATGCCGAGGAAGCTTCCGGCCGCGAACACGAGCAGCCCGGCGTAGATGATCGGCTTGCGTCCCCAGCGGTCGGACGCCATTCCGAACGGCACCTGCAGCAGGCCCTGGGTCAGGCCGTATCCGCCGATGGCGATTCCGACGAGGGTGAGGTCATGCCCGCCCCGCAGAGTGACGGCGTGAACCGCGAACACCGGAAGGATGAAGAACAGGCCCAGCATGCGCAGGCCGTACACCGCCGCGAGGCCGGCGCCGGCACGCAGCTCGGCGCGGCTCATCCTTTCGGTCATGGGAGGCGTGGCGGCGGGAAAGTGGAGCGCGCTATAGTAGCAAGTTTCACTTTCTCGAAGCCGCGGCATGGATTTCATCCGGGTTCGCGGAGCGCGCACCCACAATCTGAAGAACCTGACCGTCGAGCTGCCGCGCAACCGGCTCGTGGTCATCACCGGGCTGTCGGGCTCGGGCAAGAGCTCGTTCGCGTTCGACACGCTCTACGCCGAAGGCCAGCGCCGCTACGTCGAGTCGCTGTCGGCCTACGCGCGCCAGTTCCTCGAGCTGATGGCGAAGCCCGAGGTCGACCTGATCGAAGGGCTCTCGCCCGCGATCGCCATCGAGCAGAAGGCGGCGAGCCACAATCCACGCTCGACCGTCGGCACGGTCACCGAGGTGCACGACTACCTGCGGCTCCTTTTCGCGCGCGCCGGCACGCCTTATTGCCCGCAGCACGGGCTCGCGCTCGAGGCGCAGACCGTCGCCGAGATGGTCGACCAGATCGCCGCGCTCCCCGCGGAGACGCGCGTCATGATCCTCGCGCCGGTAATCGCCGGCCGCAAAGGCGGGCAGGCCGATCTGCTCGGCGAGCTGCGCGCCCAGGGGTTCACGCGCGTGCGGATCGACGGCGCGGTGCACGAGCTCGACGCGACGCCGCGGCTCGCGAAGAACATCAAGCATTCGGTCGACGTGGTGGTCGACCGGCTGCGGGTGCGCCCCGACGCGCGCCCGCGGCTCGCCGAGTCGCTCGAGACCGCGCTGCGGCACGCCGACAGCAAGGTCCTGGTGGTCGAGTTGGAGAACGGCAGGGAGCATCTCTTTTCGGCGCGCTATTCCTGCCCGGCGTGCGATTACGCGGTGCCCGAGCTCGAGCCGCGCCTGTTCTCGTTCAACAACCCGGCGGGCGCCTGCCCGCGCTGCGACGGGCTCGGAACGGTGGAATTCTTCGACCCGAGGCGCATCGTCGCGCACCCGAACCTGTCGCTCGCGGGCGGCGCGATCCGCGGGTGGGACCGCAGAAACGCCTTCTACTTCTCGATGCTGGAGTCGCTCGCCCGGCATTACGGGTTCGATATCGAGAGCCCGTGGGAGATGCTGGACGAGCGCATCCAGAGCCTCATTCTGCACGGCTCCGGAAAGGAGAGAATCGCGTTCCGCTACCTCGGGGAGCGCGGCCGCGGCACGGTCAAGGAGCACCCGTTCGAGGGCGTGATCCCGAATCACGAGCGCCGCTACCGGGAGACCGACTCGCAGGTGGTGCGCGAGGAGCTCGCCAAGCTGCGCAACGTGCGCGCCTGCCCGGAATGCGACGGCGCGCGCCTGCGGCGCGAAGCGCGGCACGTGCGCATCGCCGACACGACCTTGCACGAGATCTCGGCGTGGCCGCTGAAGCAGGCGCTGGAATTCTTCCGTACGCTCGGCCTGAAGGGCGCCCGGGCGCAGGTCGCCGAGCGCATCGTGCGCGAGATCGCGAGCCGCCTCGAGTTCCTCGTCAACGTCGGCCTGGAGTACCTCTCGCTCGAGCGCTCGGCCGAGACGCTCTCCGGGGGCGAGGCGCAGCGCATCCGGCTCGCGAGCCAGATCGGCTCGGGCCTGACGGGGGTGATGTACGTCCTCGACGAGCCGTCGATCGGCCTGCATCAGCGCGACAACGCGCGCCTCATCGCGACGCTCAAGCAGCTGCGGGATCTCGGCAACTCCGTGATCGTCGTCGAGCACGACGAAGAGGCGATCCGCGCTGCCGATCATGTGATCGACATGGGGCCGGGTGCCGGCGAAGCAGGTGGTCGGATCGTGGCGCAGGGATCTCCCGCCGACGTCATCGCTAATCCGCAGTCACTCACCGGCCGGTACCTCGCGCGCGAGCTCGCGATTACGGTGCCGCCCCAGCGCCGCCGTACCAAGCGAAAGCTCCTGCTGTACGGCGCTTGCGCAAACAATCTGAAGGAGGTGGATCTCGAGGTTCCTCTCGGGCTGCTCGTCTGCGTCACCGGCGTGTCCGGATCCGGCAAGTCAACGCTCGTCAACGACACCTTGTACGCGGCGCTCGCCCGCGAGCTGCATGGTGCCGCCGCGGAGCCGGCGCCGCACCGCGGCCTTGCCGGCATCGAGCACATCGACAAGGCGATCGCCGTGGACCAGAGCCCAATCGGCCGCACGCCGCGCTCCAATCC
>DATIGR010000095.1:0-17555 GCA_035454645.1 Burkholderiales bacterium | reverse complement strand
CGGCCGCTGGCTGTCGGGCGCCTCGGCCGCCTCGCCGAAGCGGGTATCCATGCCCTTCGGCGCCGGGCCGCGCCTGTGCCCGGGGCGCTACCTCGCGATCCTCGAGATGAAGATGGTGATGGCGATGCTGCTCAACAACTTCGAGATCGAGAGCGTCGGCACGCCCGACGGCGGCGAGGCGCGCGAGCACCTCGCTTTCACCATGTACCCCGAAAACCTGCGCCTGCGGCTTATTTCTTGTGCAGGTCGTCCACCCAGCGGACTTCCTCCGGCTTCTCGGCAACCGGCAGTTCCGGCAGGTTGACGACGACCGGCTCCTGCCCGCTGCGGCAGACCACGCACGAGAGCGGCGCGGTGTCGCTCGCGTTGATCTCCTGGTGCGGCACGTAGGGCGGAACGTAGATGAAGTCGCCGGGCCCGGCCTCGGCCATGAACTCGAGCTTCTCGCCCCAGCGCATGCGCGCCTTGCCGCTGACCACGTAGATGACGCTCTCGACCGGGCCGTGGTGATGGGCGCCGGTCTTCGCCTTGGGATGGATCACCACGGTGCCGGCCCAGAGCTTCTCGGCGCCGGCGCGGGCGCGGGTAATGGCCGCGGCGCGGTTCATCCCGGGGGTTTGCGGCGTGTTGAGGTCAAGTTCGTCGGAGTGGACCACCCGGACGCCGTCGTACTTCCACTTCAGGTCTTTGTCCATGAATCCCTCAGTGTCACGGTGCGGTTGAACGCCTGCTTGTCGTAGTCCGCGATGAAGTAGCCGTGGCGCTCGAACTGGCAGGGCTGGCGCGGGCTCATGTCCCGCAGGCCCGGCTCGAGCCGGGCTTCGACGGTGCGGCGGGAGCCGGGATTGAGGTCTTCGAGGAAGTCGCGCTCCTTGCCGGGCTCGGGCGCCCGGAACAGCCGATCGTAAAGGTGCACCTTTGCCGCGTGCGCATGCTTCGCGCTTACCCAGTGGATGTTGCCCTTCACCTTGTACTTGTCCGCGCCGGGCGAGCCCGAGCGCGAGTCGGGATGATGCGTGCAGTGCACGACGCCGTCCTTCATGCCGATGCACTTCACGACGTAGCCGTAGCGCAGCCGCACTTCGTTCCCCGGAAAGAGCCTGAAGAAGCCTTTCGGGGGGGAGTTCTCGTAATCCTCCCGTTCGATCCACAGCTCCCTCGAGAACGGAACCTGCCGCCTGCCCCAGTCGGGCTTCTGCGGATGGTTCGGCACTTCCATGCGCTCTTCCTTGCCCTCGGGATAATCGTCGATCACGAGCCTCACGGGGTCGAGCACCGCCATGCGCCGCGGCGCGACCTCGTTCAGGTGCTCGCGCATGCAGTCCTCGAGGATCGAGAACTCGATCACCTGGTGCGCCTTGGAGACGCCGATGCGCTCGGCGAAGGCGCGGAAGCCCTCGGGCGTGTAGCCGCGGCGCCGCCCGCCGGCGAGGGTGGGCATGCGCGGGTCGTCCCAGCCGTCGACGTGACCCTGCTCGACGAGCTGGATGAGCCTTCTCTTGCTCAACACCACGTAGGTGAGATTGAGGCGCGCGAACTCGATCTGCTTCGAGAGCGGGGGGGAGATCAGCGCGGCCTCGGCGACGCGCTGGTTGAACCAGTCGTACAGCGGCCGGTGGTCCTCGAATTCCAGCGTGCACAGCGAGTGCGAGATGCGCTCGATGCAGTCGGACAGGCCGTGCGCCCAGTCGTAGGTGGGATAGATGCACCACTTGTCGCCGGTGCGGTGATGGGTCGCGTGCCGGATGCGGTACATGACCGGGTCGCGCAGGTTGATGTTGGGCGAGCGCATGTCGATCTTCGCGCGCAGGACGTGCTCGCCGTCCTTGTACTTGCCGTCGCGCATGTCGCGGAAGAGCTTGAGGTTCTGGTCCGCGCTGCGGCTTCGCCATGGCGATTCCCTGCCGGGCTCGGTAAAGGTGCCGCGCGCGGCGGCCATCTGCTCGGCGCTCTGGCTGTCGACGTAGGCGAGCCCCCGGCCGATCAGCGCCTCGGCGAACTCGTAGAGCCGGCCGAAGTAGTCGGAGGCGTACAGGTCCTTCTCTCCCCAGTCGAAGCCGAGCCAGCGCACGCCCTCCTTGATCGAGTCGACGTACTCCTGCTCCTCCTTCTCGGGATTGGTGTCGTCGAAGCGCAGGTTGCAGTCGCCGCCGTACTCGGCGGCGATGCCGAAATTGAGGCAGATCGACTTGACGTGGCCGAAGTGCAGGTAGCCGTTCGGCTCGGGCGGAAAGCGCGTGCGCACCCGTGGAAAAGTGCCCGCGGCCAGGTCGGCCTCGACGATCTGGCGGATGAAATTGCTGGGCATGGGGAGGCGCGATTCTAACCGTTAAGGCCCCCTTAAGCCGGCTACGAGAGACTTATGGCACTGACGCGGCAGAGGATTTTGGAGTATGTTCGCGGCACCAGAACTAGACCGGGAGGTTTCGATGAAGCGCCTTTCATTCGCAGGTCTCGCAATCGCGGCCGCCCTGTACGGCTGCGCCACCACCGAATCGCAGGACACCGGCACAAGCGCGGGCATGCCCTCGTCGAGCGGCAGCCCATCGGCCAGCACGTCGACCGGGCGCCCGAGCGGCGGCCAGGTCGGGAGCCAGGGCATGGCCAGCAGCAGCACCGGCGCCATGGGCGGCATGGGGCAGCCGGACATGAAGCGCAGCGTCTACTACGAGTTCGACAAGTACGACGTCAAGCCCGAATACCGCACGCTGGTCGAAAGCCATGCGCGCTGGCTGAAAGCGAATCCGCAGGCGAAGATCGTGATCGAGGGCAACGCCGACGAGCGCGGCAGCCGCGAGTACAACGTGGCGCTCGGCCAGCGGCGCGCCGAATCGGTCACCAAGATGCTGATGCTCCTGGGCGCGAAGGCCGACCAGATCGAGGCGGTCAGCTGGGGCGAGGAGAAGCCGCGCGCCGGCGGCCACGACGAGCAGTCGTGGTCCGAGAACCGCCGCGCCGATTTCAGGGGCCGGTAAGAGTCGCGGTCGAGTCGGGGTCAGACCCCAGCCAGAAAATCGGGGTCAGACCCCGATTTTTTTTTGCCTAGTCCGGGAGCCCGAGCAGGCGCGCCGGGTTCTTGCGCATCATGAGGTCGATGTCGGCCTCCGAGATGCCTTCGCGCTTCATGGCGGCGATCGCGGTCTCCAGGCCGTCGGGATGCGTCATGTTGCCGCTCTGGCCGAGGTCGGAGGACACGATCAGGCTTTTCGCGCCGATCTCCTTCACCGCCTGCGCCACGTGCTTGGCGTTGATCTGCGTCCAGTGGGTCAGGAAGGCGAGCGGGGCGTTCGGCCCGGCGAGGAACTGAAGGAAGCATATCTCGATCACCGCGCCCATCTCGGCGACCTGCTTCGCCTGCGCCATGGTGAGGCCCGGCACGTTGGTGAAGCCGTGCGTGACGAGCATGCTCTTCACGCCGAGCTCGCGCCCGCGCCGCACCACCGCGATGATCTCCTCGGGGTGCACGTGTCCGGTGGCGAGCACCAGGTTCTCGCGCGCGACGATCTTCAGGATCGCTTCCATCTCCGGCGTCACCTGGCCGCCGGGCGCGACCACCAGGCCGCGCGCATCCGGCTTGGCGAGCGTTTTCACGTGCTTGTCGGCCTCGAAGGTCGGCAGCCAGACCACCTTGCCGCGCCCGCCGTAGATGCGGTGCATCCATTCGACGGCGTCGGGATTGACGCCGCCGACCGCCTTGTTGAGCACGATCCCGCCCCAGACCTCGATCCCCGGCACGACCTTCATCACGAGCGCGGCGCGGCTCGCAGTCTCGGCGACGTGGTTCTTGAGCAGGATGCCGCGCATGCCTTTCGATTTCGCGAGCTGCGCGACATCGATGTCGTCCATGTTGCGGCCGAACACGTCGGGGTGAGAGTGCACGTGCATGTCGATCACCCCGGCCGCCGGGCTCACCTTCGGCGGCGGCGGGGGGAAGCCGGCCTGCGCGAGCGCCTGGGTGGCGGCGAAGGCGCAAACGACGGCGAATGCTGCTCTCATACTTCCCTGCTGTGGCTGCAAAGAGCGAATCTTATCCTTCAGGCCTAGACGTTGAAATCCCAGTCGCCGTTGGGACGGCGGCAGGCGACTCCCTTCACCGAGTCCTTCTTCTGGGCGGTCGACACGACGGTCGTAAACTCGCGGCAGGGCTTGTTGACGTCCTGGTAGTTCCGCGTCGGCGTCAGGCGGTAGGTGACCCCGGTACCGCTGTTGGTCCACACCACCGTCTTCTTCTCGCCGGCGAGCTCGAGCGCGTGGCCCATGCAGGCGCGGTCGTTGTCGTCGATGGTCTGGCCGATCTTGGCGCCGATCACCGCGCCGATCGTGGTGCCGAGGATGATCGCCACCGGGCGGTTGTGGGTCTCGACGCGCGCGCCGATCACGCCGCCGACCGTGCCGCCGAGCACCGCGCCGACCGCAGCGGTGTTGCATCTTCCGCCCACGACGCCGTAGTCCTTCTCCCATTTCTTGCCGGTGTAGCCGACATAATTGGGGTCGTTCTTCTTGCGCCAGCCGTGCGCCTTGGCGTGCGGCGGCGGCTCGGCGGGCGAGGGCAGCGGCACGAGCACGGCCGAAACGAGCGCGACGAGCGCGAGATGCGTGGCTTTCATCACTTCCCCCTTATGGTTGTGGCGGGTGCGCCCAATCTAGAGGCTGTTGCGGCGGGCGGCGATGAGATTGGTCACAGCGGGTCCAAAAAGTAATATTGCCGTCGTGACCCGGCTGTTCCTTCTCTTCGCCGCGCGGCGCGGCCGCGGGCGCATGGCGCTGTCCGCCCTCGGCATCGCGCTCGGCGTCGCGCTCGGCTACGGCGTGCACCTCGTGAACCGCGCGGCGGTGAGCGACGTGACGGCCGCGGTGCGCGCGCTCGCCGGCGAAGCCGACCTCGAGGTGCGCGGCGGCCGCACCGGCTTCCCGGAGGCGCTCTACCCGGGGATCGCGCGGCTCGCGGGCGTGTCGCTCGCGAGCCCGGCGCTCGAGCTCGAGGCGGGAATTCCCGGAACCGAGCGCACGCTGCGCCTGACCGGCATCGACATCCTGCGCGCCGCGGTCCTCCAGCCGCAGCTCGTGCTCGAGGACCGCCACGAGCTGCTCGCTCCCGACCGCGTGTTCCTCTCCGCCGCCGCGGCGCAGACGCTCGGGATGGCGAAGGGCGACACGCTTTCGTTGATCTCGGGGCAGGGCACGGTGCGGCTGAAAGTCGCGGGAGTGCTTTCTTCGCTGCGCGGGATCGCCGCGCTGACCGACATCGCGACCGCGCAGTGGCGCTTCGGCCGGCTCGGCACCCTGAATCGCATCGACATCCGGCTCTCCGCGGGCGCCGATCGCGACGCGGTGGCGGCGGCGGTCCGGGCGCTTCTGCCTGCGGGCGTGCACGTGATCGCGCTGCAGGCGCTGGAAGAGGCGAGCGCGTATCCCTCGCGCTCCTACCGGGTGAACCTCAACGTGCTCGCGATGGTGGCGCTGTTCACCGGCGGGTTTCTCGTGTTCTCGGCGCAGGCGCTGGAAGTCGCGCGGCGCCGCGGCGAGCACGCGCTTCTGAGGGTTCTCGGGATCAACCGGAAGGGGATCTCCGGGCTGGTCCTGATGGAAGCCGCAGCCCTGGGCGCGATCGGTGCCGCCGCGGGGCTCGTGCTCGGCTATGCCCTCGCGCATGCGGCGGTGCGCACCGCGGGGGCGGATCTCGGCGCGGGCATGTTCCAGGGCGTCTCTGCGCCGGTCAGGGTTTCGGTGGCGGGAGCCGCGCTCTACTTCGCCGCCGGCATTCTCGTCGCGGTGCTCGGCGCGCTGCTGCCCGCGCGCGATGCCGCGCGCACGCCGCCCGCGCGGGCGCTCAAGGCGGGCGACGAGCAGACGCTCTTCGAGCGCATCGCCCCGGTCTGGCCGGGACTGGCGCTGCTCGCCGCCGGCGTCGTGCTGGCGCAGCTCGGCCCGGTGCGCGGGCTGCCGCTTTTCGGCTACGCGGCGATCGCCTGCCTGCTGGTGGGCGCGATCGCGCTCGTGCCCAGGGTGGCCGAGCTCGTCTTCAGGCACGTGCCGCTGCCGTCCCATCCGCCGCTGCGGCTCGCGCTCGGGCAGCTCAGGGCTGCGCCCGGCCAGGCCGCGGTGAGCCTCGCGGCGATCGTCGCCAGCTTCTCGCTCATGGCCGCGATGGCGATCATGGTGGCGTCGTTCCGCCAGTCCGTGGACGAGTGGCTGGAGCGCGTGCTGCCGGCCGAGGTCTATTTCCGCACCACCCACGCCGGCGACACCGCCGCGCTCGATCCGCGATTCGAAGCGGGCGTGCGCGCGCTGCCGCAAGTGGCGCGCGCCGACTTCCTGCGCAGCGGCCGGATCGTGCTGGATCCGGCGCGCCCGCCGCTTGTCCTGATCGCGCGCGATCGCGCCGAGAAGACGTTTCCGCTGCTGGGCGAGCGGCACGAGCGCCGGCCCGGGGATCCACCGCCGGTATGGGTCAGCGAGGCGGTCGTGGATTTGTACGGGTTCTCGGCGGGAACGCGGCTGGAGCTTCCCATTCTGGGCAAGATGCGCCCGGTGGTGGTCGCCGGGGTGTTCCGCGACTACGCGCGACAGCACGGCGCGGTGCTGATCGAACGCGCCGACTACGTCGCGCTCACCGGCGACCTTATGGCGAACGACGGCGCGCTGTGGCTCGCGCCCGGGGCGACGCCCGCGGCCGCGATCGAGGCGTTGCGCGCGCTGCCGGGCGGCGGGCAGCTCGACATCGCCGAGCCGGGCGAGATCCGCGAGGTTTCGCTGCGGATCTTCGACCGCAGCTTCGCGGTGACTTACGCGATGGAAGCGGTGGCGGTGCTGGTCGGGCTGTTCGGCCTGTCGTCGAGCCTGGGCGCGATCGTGCTCGCGCGCCGGCGAGAGTTCGGCGTGCTGCGCCACCTCGGCCTGACGCGGTCGCAGATCCGCGGCATGCTGGCGGCGGAAGGCGGATTGCTCGCGCTCGTCGGCTCGGCTGCGGGGCTCGCCGCCGGCGCGGCGATCAGCCTGGTGCTGGTGTACGTCGTCAACCGGCAGTCGTTCCACTGGAGCATGGAGCTTCACCTGCCTTACTTACTGTTATCCAGCCTGGTAGCGATCCTCATTGGTCTTGCGATCCTGACGGCGGTTGTTTCCGGCCGGGAGGCGATGGGCATGGGACCGGTGCGCGCGGTGCGCGAGGACTGGTAGGCATGGATCGCCGGGCATTCTTGGGTCTCTGGGTTCTGCCGCTTCCCGCCCTCGCCGCGAGGGTGGAATACCCGGTCGCAAGACCCAACCCCAAATTCGTGTTTCCGCGCGACCACGGCGCGCACCCGGAATTCCGCATCGAGTGGTGGTACGTCACCGGCTGGCTGGACGGCCCGCTAGGCTTCCAGATCACCTTCTTCCGCGCGAGGCCCGAGGAGACGAGCGACAACCCGAGCGCGTTCAACCCCAGGCAAGTCCTGTTCGCGCACGCGGCGCTCAGCGACCCGAAACGCGGGCGCCTCCTGCACGACCAGCGCGCGGCGCGCGCCGGGTTCTCGCTCGCGCACGCCGAGCTCGAGCGCACCGCCGTGTGGATCGACGACTGGCGGCTCGAGCTCAGCGGCAATCGCTACGAGGCGCGCATCGCGGCGCGCGATTTCGCTTTCGAGCTCGATTTCCTTGCCGACCAGCTCGTGCTGCAGGGCGACCAGGGCTTCAGCCGCAAGGGCCGCCGGCCGCACGAGGCGAGCTACTACTACAGCCGCCCGCACCTCAAGGTGTCGGGAAAGCTCGATGGCAGGAGCGTCGCGGGCAGCGCGTGGCTCGACCACGAGTGGTCGAGCGCCTACCTGGCACCGGAAGCCTCGGGCTGGGACTGGTGCGGGATCAATCTCTCCGACGGCGGCTCGCGGATGGCCTTCCGGATGCGAGACAAGGCTGGCGGCGTGCACTTTGCGAGCGAGGGGACTTCGTTCAAGCCACTCAGGACATGGAGATCGCCGCGCACCGGCGCCGAATATCCCGTCGAGATGGCCGTCGACGACCTCGTGCTCAAGCCGCTCATGGACGACCAGGAGCTCGACTCGCGCGCGAGCACGGGCACCATCTACTGGGAAGGCGCCGTGCGTGCGTTCAAGGGAACGTCTGAAGTCGGAAGGGGATACCTGGAACTCACCGGCTACTGGCGGCCGATGAAGCTGTAGGACGCTCCCGCCGGCCGAGCGCCGACAGGCCGATGCCGCCGAAGATGAGTCCGATGCCGGCGAAGTGGTACCACTCGGGATACTCGCCCAGGAACAGGGCGGCGAAGATCACGCCGAACGCGGGCAGGAGGTGCGAGAAGCCGCCGGTGCGCGCGGCGCCGAGCCGCGCGACCGCGTAGTTCCATCCGGCGTAGGCGAGGATCACCGAGGCGAACGCGGAGTAAAGCATCGCCGCCGTGCCCGCCAGGTTGAACCGGGCGCGCGGGTCGCTCGCCAGGTCCCAGGCGAGCCATGGCAGCAGCGTCGCGAGCCCGATTGCGCACACCATGAAAAGGAGCTGCACCGCATCGAGCGGCGCGCGCTGCAGGCGCAGGCAGATCGTGTAGCCCGACCACAGGATCATCGAGGCGAGGCACAGGATGTCGCCCGGGTTGAACGACAGTCCGAGCAGGGCGTGCGCCTCGCCGCGCAGCGCGATCACCAGCACGCCGGCGAACGAGACGGCCACGCCGAGCCATTGCACGGCGCGCACGCGCTCGCCCAGCAGCACGCCGGCGAGCGCCATGATGGTGAGCGGCGAGAGCGAGAAGAAAAGCGTGCCGTTGGTCGCCGTCGTGTACTGCAGCCCGAGGTATTGCATCGCGTTGTGCACGCCGCCGCCGAACAGGCCGAGCGCCGCGAGCACCGTCCAGTCGCGCGCCGAGAACGCGCGCACCTTCGCCGCCAGCCCCGGCACCGCCAGCGGCGCGAGGGTCAGCATCACGAGGACCACGCGCCCGGAGGTGATGAGCCCCGGCGAGATGTCGTCGCGCACCGCGCGCGCGACGATCCAGTTCCCGGCCCAGAGCGCCAGCGCAGAAACGACAGCGAAATAGGCGGCGGCGCGCATCGCGTCCGATGATATCTTCGGACGCGATGGCTTTCGTCGCCGCGGCGGGCCGCTCGCTGAACTATGCCTGGGTCCAGGGAGACGAGGGCAAGCCGGTGCTCGTGTTCCTCCATGAAGGCCTCGGCTCGGTCGGGCAATGGCGCGATTTCCCGGCAAAGCTCGCCGCCGCCACCGGCTGCCGCGCGCTCGTCTACGACCGCTACGGCTACGGGCAGTCCGACGTGCTCGCCGAGCCGCGGCGCACGGTCCGCTTCATGCACGACGAGGCTCTGGACGCCTTGCCGGAAATGCTTGCTGCGCTGAAAGTCGAGAACCCCATCCTGGTCGGGCATTCGGACGGCGCCTCGGTCGCGCTGATCCACGCCGGCGCCGGGCACCCGGTGCGCGGCGTGGTGGCGATGGCGCCGCATGTCTTCATCGAGCCGGTCTGTCTTTCTTCGATCGTGAAGGCGGCGCAAGCGTTCGAAACCACCGACCTCGCGCAGAAGCTCGGCCGCTACCACCGCGATGCGCGCAAGACGTTCTACGGCTGGGCCGACGTGTGGCTCGACCCGGAGTTCAAGGGCTGGGATATCCGCGGCGACTACCTGCCGGGCGTGCGCTGCCCGGTGCTCGCGATCCAGGGGCACGGCGACGAGTACGGCACGATGGCGCAGCTCGACGAGATCGCGCGCCGCGTGCGCGCGCCGTGCGAGCTCCTCAAGCTCGAGAATTGCGGGCACTCGCCGTTTCGGGACCAGCCTGACGCCGTAGTTTCCAGGGTTGTTTCCTTTGTGAAAAAACTCCCGTGAAGAACGACGCGACCGTCATCGGGCTCATCTCGTTCGCGCACGGCATGAGTCACTTCTACCAGCTCCTGCTCGCGCCGCTCTTTCCGTTCATCAAGGACGAGCTCGGCGTTTCGTACGCAGCCCTCGGCTTCCTGGTGGCGCTGTTCTACACGCTGTCGGGGCTGCTGCAGCCGCTCGCCGGGTTCGTCGTCGACCGCTACGGCGCGCGCAGCGTGCTGCTGATCGGGGTTTCGTTTTTCGTCGCCTCCACGCTGGTAATGGGCCTCTCAACCAGCTACGCGATGCTCGCGCTTGGCGCGGCGCTCGGCGGCATCGGCAACAGCGTGTTCCATCCCGCGGACTTCGCGATCCTCAGCGCGCGCGTCAGCAGCGCGCGCCTGGGCTACGCGTTCAGCGCGCACGGCGTGGTGGGTTACGTCGGCTATGCCGTGGCGCCGGTGTTCGGCGTCGCGATCGGCGCCGCGTTCGGCTGGCAGGCGGCGCTCCGGGTCGGTGCGCTGCTCGGCATCGGGCTGCTGGCTCTGCTTCTTCTCAATTCACGCCATCTGGACATTACGGAGCGCGCAAGGCCCGCAAAGACAGAATCCCTGAAAACCGAAGCGAGCGTGCTCTTCGCCGCGCCGGTCGTGCTGTGCTTCGCCTACTTCACGGTGTTCGCCGCCGGTCTCGCTGGCCTGCAGAGCTTCGGCGTGTCGGCGATGGTGGAGCAGTTCCGCGTCGCGGCGACGGCCGCCTCGAGCGCGCTCACCGCGTATCTCGTGAGCGCGGCGCTCGGCATCCTTGCCGGGGGCTTTGTCGCCGCGCGCACCCCGCGGCACGACTACGTGGCGGCCGCGGGGATGGCGGTCAGCGCATTGGCGATCCTGGCGATCGCGATGAACCTTGTCCCGGGCGCGGCGCTCGCGGCCGCGCTCGCGGTCTCGGGATTCGCCTCGGGGGTGGTTGCGCCGTCGCGCGACCTCATCGTGCGCGCCTCGACGCCGCCGGGAGCGGCGGGGAGGGTGTTCGGCTTCGTCTATTCAGGGCTCGACGTGGGCGCGTTCGCCACGCCGGTGTTCTATGGCTGGATGCTCGACACC
The DNA here is from genome assembly GCA_035454645.1 of Burkholderiales bacterium. GTDB lineage: Bacteria > Pseudomonadota > Gammaproteobacteria > Burkholderiales > SG8-39 > SCGC-AG-212-J23. Next base: position 6,634 of record DATIGR010000095.1, on the reverse strand, counting down.
GGCGTGCCGCACGCCGTGTTCTACGTCGTCTTCGCGTTCTTATTCGCCGCGACGCTGACGGTGCTACTAATCCGCGTAGCGAATCCCCTTTCGGTCCAGCATCCGCAGTAGCGCCGGCCAGTCCTTGTAGTGCGCAGGACGGCCTTCGCGCTTGAACTGCGTGCTCGCCGTCTTCGCCGCCTGCTCGGACATGAGATGCACGTTGTGCATCCCGCCGGCGCAGGCATCGACCTGGATCTGGCAGGCCGCATCGAGGTAGTACATGACCTCGAATGCCGCGCGCACCGTCTCGCCGAGCGCGAGCAGCCCGTGGTTGCGCAGGATCATGGCCTTGGAGGTCTTGCCGAGGTCGGCGGCCATGCGCTTCTGCTCTTCCTTGTAGAGCGCGATGCCCTCGTAGTCGTGATAGGTGACATCGGCCTGCACCATCATCGCGTGCTGGCTGATCGGCAGCAGGCCGCACTTCATCGCCGACACCGCGACGCCCGCGCGCGTGTGCGTGTGGATCACGCAGTTGATCTCCGGCCGGGCCGCGTGCATGCAGCTGTGGATCACGAACCCCGCCTCGTTGACTCCCATGCCGAGGGGATCGTCGAGGATCTTGCCGTCCCAGTCGATCTTCACCAGGTTCGACGCGGTGATCTCGTCGAACATCATGCCGTAGGGATTGATCAGGAAATCCTCGGTGCCCGGCACGCGCGCCGAGAAGTGGGTGTAGATGAGGTCGGTCCACTTGAAAATCGCGGCGAGCTGGTAGGCGGCGGCGAGGTCGACCCGCACCTGCCACTCTTCCTGGCTGACTCGCTCGCGGACCGGGGCGCTCTTGAACTTCAGGTTGGCAGACATGAGTGGATGATAAGGCGAATTACGCCGCCTGGGCGACAGGACCCTCGACGGCCTCCAGCGCCCGAAGCAGCAGCCGCGGGTCGTTCTTCTTCAGCTCGACGGGATCCGACAGCATGCGGCGCCAGAGCCTGGCGCGCGGATGCGCGTGGTACAGGCCCAGCATGTGGCGCGTCACGTGGCGCAGCGAATCGACGTTCTTCGCATATCCATGCATCACCCTTACGACGTCGCGCCGGGTCTTTCCGGGGTCGGCGAGAAACCACGGGTTGCTGTAAGCGGCGCGGCCGATCATCACCCCGTCCACGCTTTTCAGATGAACGGCAATGTCCTCCAGGGACGTAATGCCGCCGTTGATAACGATGGTCAGGGCGGGAAAGTCGCGTTTCAGCCGGTAGACGAAGGCGTACTTGAGCGGCGGGATCTCGCGGTTCTCCTTGGGCGAGAGCCCCTTCAGCACCGCATTGCGGGCGTGGACGATGAAGGTCGTGCAGCCCGCCTGCGCCACGGTGCCCACAAAATCGCGCACGAACGCGTAGTCCTCGACCTTGTCGATGCCGATGCGGTGTTTCACCGTGACCGGGATGGCAACGGCGTCCCGAATTGTTCTTACACAGGAAGAAACCAACTGCGGCTCCGCCATCAAGCAAGCGCCGAAGGCGCCGCGCTGCACCCGCTCGCTCGGGCAGCCGATGTTGAGGTTGATCTCGTCGTAGCCGTACCGCTCGCCGAGTCTTGCGCAGTGCGCGAGCTCGTCGGGTTCGCTGCCGCCCAGCTGCAGGGCAACCGGGTGCTCCGCAGGATCAAACCTCAAGTGATGTTCGACATCGCCATGCATCAGCGCGCCGGTGGTGATCATCTCGGTGTAGAGGCGCGCGCGCGAGCTCACCTGGCGCAGGAAGAACCGGCAGTGCCGGTCGGTCACGTCCATCATCGGCGCGACCGAAATGCGATGCGACATCGTCACTTCATGTCCAGCGCGCGGCGCCGGGTGAGCTCGATGAAGCACGCGAGATGGACGTCCTCGGGCGCGGCGCCTTTGGGCGCGTTGTCGCGCCGGCGCGCGCATTCGGCGTCGCGGTACTGGCGCCACTCCGCGCTCGCCTTGCGGAACGTATCGGCCGCGCTTTCGTTGCCGGCGGCGTGGTCGCGCTCGCGCGCCTCCTGGAACGCGAACGCGTAGCTTTGCATCAGATCGCTCTCGGCCACCTGCAGCAGGATTTGCAGGCACGGTCGCGGCTGCTCGCGCAGCGCGGTATCGCGCGTGCATTGCGCCAGCGCCGAGGCGTCGGGGCGCGGCAGCCACTCGAAGAACACGGCCCGCTTGTCGTCGGCGAGCAGGCAGATGAAGGCGAGCTCGGCGCTCGGCGCGTTGTCGAGCACTACCGCGCCGTTGCCGCGCAGGATGGAGGCGACGAACTGGCTGCCGAGCTTGCGCGTGTAGCGCTCGATGGAAAGCGCCGGGTCGCGCTCGATCACGATGTCCTTGCCGCCGGTTCCCTCGCGCGCCATCTCGCGCTTGGCGTAGGCGCGGCAGGCCTCGACGGCAGGACCGTTGTATTGCGCAAACGCAGGGTTCGACAGAAGAACCACCCCCAGGAAGAAAAGCCTCATCGATATTGCCCCGTAGATTGCGCGCGCGCGCGGATCAGCCCGTACAGGCTCTCGGTGAACGGCGCGCGCACTCCGGCCTTGCGCGCGATCTCGAGCGTGCCGGCGAGCAGGCCGTCGATCTCGAGCGGCTTGCCGGCTTCCAGGTCCTGGTGCATCGAGGTCTTGAAGCGCCCCAGCGCGCGCGCCATCTCGATGCGCGCCTCGGGGTCGATGTCGGCGTCGACGCCGACCGCGCGGCCGATCGCCAGCACCTCGCGCATGATCTCCACCATGTAAGCCTTGACCTCCTGATTCGCGATCAGCTGATCGGCCGTGGTCACGGTGAGCGCCGACACGGGGTTGAAGCTCACGTTGCCGAGGAGCTTGATCCAGAACTCCTTCTCGATCGCGTGGGTGACGACGACTTCGAAGCCTGCGGCGGTGAGCGCCTCGGCGATGCGCCGGGTGCGCGCGGTATTCTTGCCGCCGGGCTCGCCCAGGATCAGCTTCGCGCCCATGTTGTGGCTGACGACGCCCGGCCCGGGCGTAGAGGCGGCGAGATGGATCACGCAGCCCACGATGCGCCCGGTCGGGATCGCGCGCGTCAGCTTGCCCCCGGGATCGAGCGACTCGAGCCGGTTGTGCCCGGTTTTCAATCCTTGAAAAAACCACCACGGCACGCCGTTCATCGCCGTGACTACGGAGGTTTTTTCATCAAAAAGAACTGAAATCGTGTCCGCGACGCCTGTAAGGCTTTGCGCCTTCACCGTGACTAACACGTAATCCTGCGGCCCCAGCCCGGCGGGGTCGCTCTCGGCCTTGAGGCTGAACGTTTCGGTCTTGCCCCTGCTCAGCACCCGCAGGCCGTCGCGGCGAATGGCGTCGAGCTGCGCGCCGCGCGCGACGACCGAGACGTCGTGGCCCGCGCGCGCGAGCCAGGCGGCCATCAAGCCGCCGACCGCGCCGGCGCCGTAAACGCATATTTTCATGGTGCTATTCTACGTATCCGAGGAGTGACCCATGTTTGCCTTCATGAAGAAGATGAAAACCCTGTTGCCGCGCGAGAGCACGATTCCGGGGCGCGCCGAGGCGATGCGCGTGCCGGCGAAGCACTTCGTCAACGGCCGTGCGCTCAAGGCGCCGTTCCCCGAGGGCATGCAGCTCGCGCAGTTCGGCATGGGATGCTTCTGGGGCGCCGAGCGCGTGTTCTGGGAAACTCCCGGCGTCTACTCGACCGCGGTCGGCTACGCCGGCGGCGAGACGAAGAACCCGACCTACGAAGAGGTGTGCACAGGATTCACGAACCACACCGAAGCGGTACTCGTCGTCTTCGACCCCAAGGTCGTCACTTACGAAGAGCTCCTCAAGGTGTTCTGGGAATCGCACGACCCGACGCAGGGCATGCGCCAGGGCAACGACGCCGGCACCCAGTACCGCTCCGCCCTGTATACATATGGTGAGGCCCAGGCCCAGGCCGCGGCGCGCTCCAAGGAGATGTACGAGAAGGCGCTGAAGGCAAAGGGCTTCGGTGCCATCACCACCGAGATCCGGCCGGCGCCCGAGTTCTACTACGCCGAGGACTATCACCAGCAGTACCTCGCCAAGAACCCCAACGGCTACTGCGGCCTCGGCGGCACCGGCGTTTCCTGCCCCGCGGGAGTAGCAGTCAGCGGCTAGGTCGGAGTAGATTGCCGCCGGGGAGGATCGCATGACGACCCGGCGGCAGGTGGTGTTCGGGGCAGCGCTTGCAGCCTTTTGCCCTGGTCAAGGCTTGGCGCAAACCCGTCCGGTCAAGATCGGCATGCTGTCGGCACGCCCTCTTGCGGAGTCTGTTTACGCCTCACGTGTGGTGAAGCGGCTGCAGGAGCTCGGTTATCTCCGGCAGCGGGGCGCCGGATTGGAGTTCCGCTCGGCCGGCGGCGACGTCGCGCGCTATCCGAAGCTTGCGCGCGAGTTGATCGACGCGAAGTGCGACCTGATCTTCGCCATCGGTCCTCCGCAGGCCGTGCTCGCGCTGCACGACGCAGGCAACCGGGTGCCGATCGTGTTCATCGCAGCGAACTACGACCCGGTAAAGAGGGGAGTTGTCTCCAGCCTGCGCAGCCCCGGCGGCAACGTCACCGGCGTCTACATTCCGCAGGCTGACCTCGCAGTGAAGCGCATGCAGATCATGCTTGAGATCATGCCGGGCGCGCGCCGCCTGCTCAGTTTCGCGGACCTCTACTGCAGGGAGCAGGCTAACGCGGTACGGGAAGCGGCCAAGGCTTCGGGGGTGCAGGTCACGGTGATCGAATTCTCCAGGCTGCCATACGATTACACGCAGGCATTCGACTCGGGTCGAAAGCAGGCAGTCCAGGCCTACGTCGGGCTGTCTTCGTCAGTGTTCGCGAGCGACGCCGCTGCGCTCGCGTCGCTCCTGGTGAAATACCGGCTGCCCGGCGCAGGGAGCGCGGCGCAGCAAGCGGAGGCCGGGCTTCTTGTCAGCTACGGCATCGACTCTGCGAAAGTGTCGCGGCGCGCCGCGGACATCGCCGACAGGATCCTGAAAGGAGCCACACCCCCCGGTATTCCGGTCGAGCAGGCCGATGAATTCGAGCTCGCCATCAACGCGCGCACCGCTCGAGCGCTCGAGGTGAAGATTCCCGAGTCGGTGCTCGCGCGCGCGACTCGGATCATCACGTGAGGCTCGACAAGTGGCTCTGGGCGGCGCGCTTTTTCAAGACGCGCAGCGTCGCGCAGCAGGCGGTCGCCGCGGGTAGGGTCAAGCTGAATGACGCCCGGACGAAAGCGTCGCACGAGCTGAAAGCCGGCGACGCACTAGCGGTGCGCGTCGGCGATTTCGAGTGGCAGGTGACGGTCAAAGCGCTTTCCGACAAGCGCGGGCCGGCCGAGCAGGCGAGGAAGCTCTACGAGGAGACCGAAGCGAGCCGGGTTGAGCGCGAGCGACGCATGAACCTGCGCCGCTGGGGCGCGGAGCCCGCCCGCGCGCTCAAAGGCCGGCCGACCAAGCGCGACCGGCGCCTGATCGAGGACTTCACCAGTCCGACAGACGAATCCTAGCGACCACGCTGAAGCTTTCGCCTTCGGGCCTCACTACCGCCATCTCGCCTTCGGCGAGGTAGGGCGGACCGGCAAGCGCATAGAACGGATTGCCATGGCTCGAGATCACGCGGTTGGTGCCTTTCGCCACCGGTGCCGAGAGCAGCTTCCTCAAGGCCACGTACCTGCCTGCCTCGACCGGGCCGCCGCGCACGTCGCCGGTGGCGCGGGCCTTGCCGAACGCGAGGCGGGCGGTTTCCATGGTGCGGCAGAACGGGCTCGCCAGCACTTCGCCGATCGGAATCTTGAGGCGCTTGACGTGTTCGCCGATGGCGCGGGCTTCGTCGCGGCCGCGGTCGGTGAGGTTGCGCTGGCTCGCGCAGTCCTCGAAGCTCGTCATGCGGGAATCGTTCTGTCTGAAGTCGGTCGAGGTGTGGCGCAGGTAAAGGACGTAGCCGCCTTCGCGCAGCCGGCTCAGCAGATCGGCGCCTGGCTCCGCTGACGCCGGGCTGACGAGAAGCAGAATGGATAGAAGTGCGAGGCGCATTCAAGTAGCCTACAGCCAAATGAAGAAGATCCTGGGGGGAGGGCTGCTGCTCGTGGCAACGGCAGCGGCAGCGCAGGAGGACACCGTGGTCATCACGGCTACGCGCGTGCCGCAGCCCAGTCTCGAGGTTCCGGCATCGGTCGAGCGGATCTACGCCGACGAGATCCGGGAGGGGCGGATGCAGGTGAACCTCTCCGAGAGCCTCGGGCGCGTGCCGGGCATCGTGGTGCAGAACCGGCAGAACTACGCGCAGGACCTGCAGATTTCCTCGCGCGGGTTCGGCGCGCGCGCGACCTTCGGCGTGCGCGGCATCCGCCTCATCGCCGACGGCATCCCGGCCACCATGCCCGACGGCCAGGGCCAGGCCTCGACCTTCGCGCTCGGCTCGGCCGAGCGCATCGAGGTGCTGCGCGGCCCGTTTTCGGCGCTCTACGGCAATGCGGCGGGCGGGGTCATCGCAGTGGATACCGCCGACGGGCCGACCACGCCCACCGTCGGGGCGGCGCTGCACGCCGGCTCGTACGAAACCTGGAAGGCGGCGGTCGGCTTCGGCGGGCAATTCGGCCGGCTCAACGCGAACGGCGAGCTGTCCCGCTTCGACACCGAGGATCC
>DATIGR010000094.1:0-8400 GCA_035454645.1 Burkholderiales bacterium | reverse complement strand
GTGACGCACCCGGAGATCACGCGCTACTTCATGTCCATCCCGGAGGCTTCGCAGCTCGTGCTGCAGGCCGGCATGATGGGCAAGGGCGGCGAAATCTACGTGCTCGACATGGGCGAGCCGGTCAGGATCGTGGACCTGGCGCGGCAGATGATCCGGCTCTCGGGGCTCTCGCAGGACGACATCCGCATCGAGTACACGGGGCTGCGTCCGGGCGAGAAGCTCTACGAGGAGCCGCTCGCCGACAGCGAGACCACGCTGCCGACGCCGCACCGGAAGCTGCGCATAGCGCGCGTGCGCTCGCCGCAGAACGAGCGGCTGCTCGAGGAGCTCTCCGAGTGGCTGTCGGCCCCGGGAGATACCGGCGCCGCGGCGGTGCGCGTCCAGCTGCGCCGCTGGGTGCCCGAGTACGCGGCGCCCTCGGCCGAGGCCGAGGTCACTCCCCTTCAAACTCGCACAGCGCGAAGACTTTAAGCCCGAGCTTCTCCAGGCGCTTGCGCCCGCCGACGTCGGGCAGGTCGACGATGAAGCAGCACTCGACGACTTCCGCGCCCATCTTGGCGATGAGCGCCGCCGCGGCCTCGGCGGTGCCGCCGGTGGCGATCAGGTCGTCGATGAGCAGCACGCGCTCGCCGGGGGAGATGGCGTCGGTGTGGATCTCGATGCGGTCGGCGCCGTATTCGAGCTCGTAGTCGTGGCCGATGGTCTCGGCGGGCAGCTTGCCTTTCTTGCGGATCGGCACGAAGCCCACGCCGAGGAGGTAGGCGACCGGCGCGCCGATGATGAAGCCGCGCGACTCGATTCCCGCCACTTTCGAGATCGGCTGGCCCTTGTAGCGCTTGGCGATCTGGTCGACCGTGGCTCGCAGCCCGATCGGGTCCTTGAGCAGCGTGGTGATGTCGCGGAACATGATCCCCTGGTGGGGATAGTGCGGGATCGTGCGGATCAGGGTCTTGATCGTCACGCCGGCTTTTCCTTCTTCAGAATCCTGCCCGCTACGACGGAGAGGCGCTTCATCATCGCGGGGTCCCTGACCTCGGGCGCGGTGATGACCGCGTGCTCGAGCGCGCTGCGGCAGCTGCATTGCGCGGCCGACCGGTCCGCACCCATGCGCGGCGCGGCGCGGCGCACCAGCGCCCGCGCCCGGTCCGCGTTCTCCACCAGCACCTTGACTACCGCGTCCACCGTGACATCGTCGTGGTTGGGGTGCCAGCAGTCGTAGTCGGTCACCATCGCGACGGTCGCGTAGCACATCTCCGCCTCGCGCGCGAGCTTCGCCTCCGGCATGTTGGTCATGCCGATCACGTCGCAGTTCCAGGTGCGGTAAAGCTCCGATTCGGCGTACGAGGAGAACTGCGGGCCCTCCATCACGAGGTAGGTGCCGCCTCTCGCGACGTTGATGCCGGCTTCGCGCGCGGCGGCGTGCAGGTGCTCGCCGAGGCGCCGGCACACCGGGCGCGCCATGGAGACGTGCGCCACCAGCCCCTCGCCGAAGAAGCTCTTGACGCGCGCGAAGGTGCGGTCGATGAACTGGTCGACGATCACGAACATTCCCGGCGCGAGGTGCTCGCGCAGCGACCCCACCGCGCTCACCGAGACGATGTCGGTGACCCCCAGGCGCTTGAGCGCCTCGATGTTGGCGCGGTAGTTGATCCCGCTCGGCGGGATGCGATGGCCTCGACCGTGGCGCGGCAGGAAGCAGACGCGCTCGCTTTCGAGCTCGCCGACGAGGATCTCGTCCGAAGGCTCGCCGAAGGACGATTCGACCTTGGTCCATTTCTTGTCCTGCAGCCCCTCGATGTTGTAGACGCCGCTGCCGCCTATGACCGCAAGCATTGTCTCGACCTCACCCGTAGTAGCGTTTGTACCACTCCGCGAAGCGCGCGAGCCCGGCGTCGAGCGGCGTCGAGGGCGCGAAGCCGACCGCGGCGCGCAGCGCGCTCGTGTCCGCGTAGGTCGCCTTCACGTCGCCGGGCTGCATCGGCTTCATCTCGAGCTTCGCCTCCTTCCCGAACGCGCGCTCGAGCGCCGCGATGTAGTCGAGCAGCCCGACCGGCTGGTGGTTGCCGATGTTGTAGATCGCATAGCGCGCCGGCCGGTCGAGCACGCGCAGCGTCCCTTCGACGATGTCGTCGATATAGGTGAAGTCGCGCTGCATGTCGCCGTGGTTGAACACCTGGATCGGCTTGCCCTGCAGGATCGCCTGCGCGAACAGGAACGCCGACATGTCCGGCCGGCCCCACGGCCCGTACACCGTGAAGAAGCGCAGCCCGGTCGCGTGCAGTCCGAAGAGGTGGCTGTAGGCGTGCGCGAGAAGCTCGTTCGACTTCTTGGTCGCCGCGTACAGGCTCACCGGGTGGTCCACGCTCTGCGACTCCGACCAGGGAAGCTGTGGGTTCGCGCCGTACACGCTCGAGCTCGACGCGTAGACGAGGTGGCCGGGCGGGTGGCGGCGGCAGCATTCGAGCACGTTGGCGAATCCCACCAGGTTGGTCTGGATGTAGGCGCCGGGATTCTCCAGCGAGTAGCGCACGCCCGCCTGCGCCGCGAGGTGTAACACAGCCTCAGGCTTCGCCGTACTGAATTCTTTTTGCAGGGAATCTGGGTCGGCAATGTCGAGCTGCGTGAATTCGAACTTCGGATGCTTGAGCTCGGCAAGGCGGTCCTTCTTGAGCTGCACCGAGTAGTACGGCGAGAGATTGTCGATCCCCACCACCTCGTCGCCGCGTGCGAGCAGCCGCGTCGCGCAGTGCATGCCGATGAAACCGGCCACTCCCGTCACCAGGACCTTCATCGCTACTTGTTCTCCGACTGCCGCAGCTCGATCAGCTTCATGTACTTGATGTAGCTGTTCATGCAGCCGATCGAGATGTGCAGCAGGCCGGGCAGGCCGTCGAGGAAGCCCAGGCGCATGAGGTAGAACTTGATGAAGCGCACCACGGGCGAGAGCAGAAGGTGCACGAGGCTCACGCTGCGGCCTTCTTCGAACGCCTGGCGCGCGGCGAGGGTGGTGTAGCGGTTCTGGCGCTCGAGATACGTGGAGAGGTCCTCGGCGGATTCGTGCATCAGGTCGCCCTGGAGCGTGCCGGGGGTGACCGCGAACAGCACCTTCTCGTGCACCAGGTCGTCGCTCCAGCGCGCGTTCAGGCGGTTGAAGAGGCGCGGGCTCCAGTCGGGGTAGCCCTCGCCGTGCGAGAGCCAGCGGCCGAGGAAGCGGTTGCGCCGCGCCATGCGGTACACGGGCGACACCGGCGCGGCGAGCGCCTGCTCGATCGATCGAGCGAGCCGCGGCGACACGCGTTCGTCGGCGTCGAGGCACAGCACCCAGTCGTGGCTTGCCTGCTCGACCGCGAACTGCTTCTGGCGGCCGAAGCCGAGCCATTCCTTCTGCACCACGCGCGCGCCCTTGCGCGCCGCGAGCTCCACCGTGGCGTCGCTCGAGGCCGAATCGACGACCACGACCTCGTCGGCGAACGCGAGGCTGTCGAGGCAGGGCTCGAGGATGGCGGCGGCGTTGCGGGCGATGATGACGGCCGAGAGGGGCGCTCCTGGCGCGCGGCTGCTCAAGTTGGGTATTCCCTTAGAACCCTTAGAATCGGCGTGCCGTATTCTAGCGAATGAAAACAATACTCTTCGTCAAGACGTCTTCCCTTGGCGATGTAGTGCACAACTGTCCCGCGGTAAGCGACGCCGCGCGCGCCTCGCCGGGCGCGGCGATCGACTGGATCGTGGAGGAGCCTTTCGCCGGGATCGCGGCGATGCACCGCGCGGTGCGGCGCGTGATTCCGGTCGCGGTGCGGCGCTGGCGCTCGGCGCTGTGGAAGCCCTCGGTGTGGTCGGAGATCGGCGCATGGCGCAGGCAGCTGCAAGCCGAGCGCTATGACGCCGTCGTCGACACGCAGTCGCTCCTGAAGAGCGCGCTCCTCAGCAGGGTCGCTTCGGGCACGCGCCACGGCCTCGACCGCGCGAGCGCGCGGGAATGGCTCGCTCCCGCGCTGTACGACGTGCGCCATTCCGTGCCGCGCGAGCTGCACGCGGTCGAACGCAACCGGCTGCTGGCGGCGGCGGCGCTCGGCTTTTCCCCCAATGCCTCGATCGACTACGGGCTGCGGGTGCCGGAGACCCAGAAGTCGGGGTATGTCGTGCTGCTGACGATGACGAGCCGCGCCGACAAGCTCTGGCCCGAGGAGCGCTGGGTCGAGCTCGGGCGCGCCCTGGGCGCGCCCGCGATCCTGCCCTGGGGCAGCGAGGCCGAGCGCGGGCGAGCGGAACGGATTGCCGCCCAAATCGGGGGAACGGTGTTGCCCAGAAAAAGCCTTGCCGACCTGGCACGCGTGTTCGTCGGCGCCCGAGCAGTGGTTGGCTTGGACACCGGCCTCACGCATCTCGCCGCGGCGCTCGGCGTTGCGGCCGTCGGCATCTATTGCGGGTCGGATCCGGCGCTCACCGGCCTGTACGGCGCGCCGCTTGCCAGGAACGCCGGCGGCCCCGGCCGGCCGCCGGGTGTCGCCGAGGTGCTCGAGCTCCTGGCATGAGGCAGCTCTACACGATCGCGCTGCGCCTTGCTCTGCCGCTCATTCTCCTTCGGCTGTGGTGGCGCGGGCGGCGCGAGCCAGGCTACCGGGAGCACGTGCAGGAACGCTTTGGAATCTATTCCTGCACAAAACCCGACAGGGCGTTGTGGGTCCACGCCGTGTCGGTGGGCGAAGCGCGCGCTGCGGCGCCGCTCGTGCGGGAGCTGCAGCGGCTGCTGCCCGACCACGCCGTGGTCATGACGTGCACTACGGCGGCGGGCCGCGACACGCTGAAGCAGGTCTACGGCGAGTCCGTGATCGCCGCCTTTCTTCCGTACGACTACCCCGAGGCGGTGCAGGGCTTTCTCCAGAGCTTCCGGCCGCGGCTGGCTGTGCTCATGGAGACCGAGCTCTGGCCGAACCTGCTGGCGCAGTGCGCGCTCCACGGCGTTCCGGTCGTGCTTGCCAACGCGCGCATGTCGGAGCGCTCCGCGCGCGGCTATCGGCGCTGGCGTGCGCTCATGGGGCCGGGCATCCGCAGCCTCGCGGCGGTCTGCGCGCAGAGCGCAGCCGACGCCGGCCGCCTGCGCGCGCTCGGCGCGCCGCGCGTGGTCGTCACCGGCAATCTCAAGTTCGACGTCGCCCTCGACGAGGCCCAGCTCGCGGCGGGCCGCGAGTGGCGAACGAAGCTCGGCCGGCAGGTCCTGCTCCTCGCCAGCACGCGGGATGGAGAAGAGAAGCTTCTGCTGGATGAAATACCGGGCTCCGCCTCGTTGCTGACGGTAGTCGTGCCGCGCCATCCCCAACGTTTCGACGAGGTCGCCCAGCGGGCCGACGCGCGCCGCACGGCAGCCGCGATGCCCGGAGACAGGGACCGCGTCTACCTCGGCGACACGATGGGCGAGATGGCCTTCTACTATGCCGCTTGCGATGTCGCGGTGATCGGCGGCAGCTTCATGCCGCTCGGCGGCCAGAACCTGATCGAGGCGCTCGCGGCCGGCGCTCCGGTGGTCCTCGGGCCCAGCATGTTCAATTTCGCCGAGGCGACGCGCCTTGCGCTCGAGGCGGGCGCCGCGGTGCAGCTCGCCGACGCGAAAGCCGCCGTCGGGGAAGCGATCCGCCTGCTTTCCAGCCCGGGCGAGCGCTCGGCGATGCGCGCTGCCGGCAAGAAGCTCTGCGAGGCGCACCGCGGCGCGACCCGCAGGCACGTCGAAGTGATTGCAGCCGCGGGGGTTACTGCACCAGCGCGCGGTTGATCTGCTCGAGGTCTTCGTCGCCGAGGGTTCCGGCGGCGGCCTTGAGCCGCAGGTTGTTGGTGATGAGGTTGTAGCGCGCCACCGCGAGGTCGCGCCGCGTGAGGAAGAGCTGCTGCTGGGCGTTCAGCACGTCGATGTTGATCCGCACGCCGACCTCGTAGCCGAGCTTGTTCGAGTCGAGCGCGCTCTGGGAGGAGACGAGCGCCTGCTGGAGCGCGTCGACCACCGCGATGCCGTTGATCACCAGGAGGTAGTTCTGGCGCGCGGCGAGCGCCGCGTTGCGCCGGGCGTTCTCCAGATCCTCCTTGGACCTCATGCTCTGCGCCGCGGCCTCGCGCTCGCGCGAGTTGATGCCGCCGCCCTGGTAGAGCGGCATCGCGAGCTGCAGCCCGATCACCGTGGTGGTGCTGTCGCGCCCGACGTTGCTCTCGGTCGTGGCGTTCTGGCCCGACTGGCCGTGGGTGGCGACGAAATCGAGCGTCGGCAGGTGCGCGGCGCGCGCGCGCCGCGCTTCGAGCGCGGCGACCTCGGCCGCCGCCTCGGCGGCCTGCACCGCGTAGCCCTGCTTCTCGGCGAGGTCGACCCAGGTCTGCATGTCGGGCGGATTGGGCGGCGCGAGCCTGACGTCGCGGCGCAGCCCGGCGAGCTCGCCGGGCTCGCGCCCGGTGATCAGCTGGAGCGCGCGGCGCTTGCTCTCGAGGTCGTTCAGCGCGGCGATCTCCTGCGCCGCGATCAGGTCGTAGCGCGCTTGCGCCTCGTGGGTGTCGGTGATGGTCGCGGTGCCGACCTCGAAGTTGCGCTTCGCCTGCGCGAGCTGCTCGGCGGTCGCGGTCTTCTGCGCGCGCACCAGCGCGAGAGTGTCGTGCGCCGCGAGCACGTCGAAGTACGCCTGCGACACGCGGATGATCAGGTCCTGGGTGGCCTGGCCGAAGGTCGCTTCCGCCTGGCGCACCTGGTGCCCGCCCTGCTGGTACTGGATCCAGTTCTGCTGGCGGAAGATCGGCTGGGTGAAGGTGAGGGTGTAGCCGGCCGACTCCGGGTAGCGCGTGAAGCTCGGCAGGATCAGCGGATCGCGCGAATCCACCTCGACCCGGGTGCGCGTCGCGCTGCCCGTAAGGTTGAGCGTGGGCAGGAGCAGCGCCAGTCCCTGCGGCAGGCGCTCGCGCCCGGCCTCGAGGGCGTGGCGCGCGGAGGCGAAAACCGCGTCGTTGCGTTGCGCCTCGCGGTAGACCTGGAGCAGGTCCTCCGCCGCCGCCGGCAAGGCCAGCGCGGCAACGAACAGAGCGCTAGTAAAGCGGAACGGCCGGGTCAACGGTGCGGGACCAGGCATCGACTCCCCCTTGCAGGTTGTGCACTTTGGAAAAACCGTTCCTCTCGAGATACAGGGCCACCTGCTGGCTGCGAGCGCCGTGATGGCAGATCGCGACCACCTCGCGCGCCGGGTCGAGCTCCTCGAGGCGCGCCGGCACCTCGCGCATCGGCATGAGCTGCGAGCCCTCGATGCGCGCCCTGTCCCATTCCCATGGTTCGCGCACGTCCAGGAGCAGCGGCTGGTCGCGCCCGGCGTCGGCGAGCCACGCGGCAAGCTGCCCGGCGGTGATCGGGTTCATTTCAGAAGCGGAAGCGCGGCGGGCGTTCGGCGTTGACGAGCGGCGCGATCACGGTCTCGAACAGATCGGTGCTGTGCCATGCGCCCGCCGACGCGGCCGTCACCATCCGGGCCGTCATGACGGGCGGCTCGCCCACCACGGCGAACAGGCGCCCCCGGGGCGCGAGCTGCTCGACGAACGCGCGCGGCAGGACCGGCGTCGAGCCGGTGAGCACGATCACGTCGTAGGGCGCGTGGCCCGGCCAGCCGCGCGCCGCGTCGCCGATCTCCAGCGTCACGTTCTCGGCGCCGTGGCGCTCGAGGTTCGCGCGGCCGAACGCCGCGAGCGCGGGCTTGATCTCGACCGAGAAGACGTGCGCGGCGCGGTGCGAGATGAGCGCCGTCAGGTAGCCGCTTCCCGTTCCGACCTCGAGGACCCGGTCGGTCTTCTTGGCGCCGAGCGCTTGCAAGACCCGGGCCTCGACCTTCGGCGCCCACATCGTCTCGCCCTCGCCGATCGGGATCTCGAGGTCGGAGAACGCGAGGCTGCGGTGCCTTTCGGGCACGAACTCCTCGCGCGGCACGACGTACAGCAGGTCCAGCACGTCCTGGTCGAGCACCTCCCAGGGCCGGATCTGCTGCTCAACCATGTTCGCGCGTGCCTGCTCGAGGTTCATTGGCGGCAGGGGAGTTTACCAAGGGACCTCAGGGAACGCTGGAAGATACCGGCGCTTCTTGCAAAGTCTGTACATGGACGATCGATCGCACCCGGTACCAGGCGGCGTAGAGGGCCGGGACGAAGAGCAGCGTGAGCACGGTCGCCACGATCAGCCCGCCCATGATGGCCATCGCCATCGGCCCCCACAGCTCGCTGCGCGTGAGCGGGATCATTGCCAGCACCGCCGCGGCCGCGGTCAGCATGATCGGCCGGAAGCGGCGCACCGCCGACTCGCGGATCGCGCTCCACGGGTCGTGGCCGGCGTCGATGTCCTGGCGGATCTGGTCGACCAGGATCACCGAGTTGCGCATGATCATGCCGAAGAGC
>DATIGR010000093.1:0-18342 GCA_035454645.1 Burkholderiales bacterium | reverse complement strand
CCTTCACGTCGCTGCTTCTGTGCACGGCGAACCTGCCCGACAAGATCGCCATCTCGGTCGACGCGCAGATGGACGACGGCGACGGCAAGAAGGGCAACGTGCGCGGGGCGAAGCAGGACTCGCCCAACCCGACCGCCGTCGATACCGCCGCCGATGCCTACATCGAAGACGGCGTCAGCACTTACCTTCTCTGCCGGCAGATGTAACGACAAGGAGCCTGTCCATGAAAACGCCGCAACGGGGATTCACTCTAGTGGAGATCGCGATCGTGCTGGTCATCATCGGGCTGCTGCTCGGCGGCATCCTGAAGGGCCAGGAGATGATCACCCAGGCGAAGATCAAGAACGTGATCGCCGACATGTCGGGCGTCTCGGCCGCGATGTACGGCTACCAGGACCGCTACCGCGCGCTGCCCGGCGACGACAAGCTCGCCGCCCGCTGGGCGGGCGCGACCGCCGGTGACGGCGACGGCGTAATCGGGGGCGCGTACACCGCCGCGGCGCCGGCCGAAAGCGTGCTGTTCTGGGACCACCTGCGGCGCGCGGGCTTCATCTCCGGCGGCAGCGGCACGGACAATCCGTTCAACGCGGTCAACGGCAAGATGGGCGTGCAGACTTCCGACGGCACCGCGCCCGGCGGCGCCAGCTTCAAGGCCGGCGTGCTGAGCGACGGCGCCGTGGCGCCGGCGACTCCGACCGCCTTCACGTCGCTGCTTCTGTGCACGGCGAACCTGCCCGACAAGATCGCCATCTCGGTCGACGCGCAGATGGACGACGGCGACGGCAAGAAGGGCAACGTGCGCGGGGCGAAGCAGGACTCGCCCAACCCGACCGCCATCGACACCGCGGCCGACACCTACGTCGAAGACGGCGTCAGCACCTACCTGATCTGCCGGCAGCTGTAAGGGGCTCTAGCGCAGCCGCTCTTCGGCGGCCGCGAGCGCGTCCGGCGCGCCGAGCAGCACCACCACGTCGCCCGACCGGAGCGCGCCGGCCGATGCCGCATCGAGCCTCGCCTTGGCGCCCAGGCGCCGCACCGAGCGCACCTGCACCCCGAGGGCGTCGAGGCCGAACTCGGCGAGCGTCTTGCCGATCGCGCCCGAGCCCGGCTCGAGCGTGACCGAATGCAGGTGCGCGGCCGCGTCGATGTCGTCGCGGCCGTGGAACAGCCCGCGCAGCAGGCCGTAGCGCTCGCCGCGCACCTGGCTCACGCGGCGCATGACGCGGCTGAGGGGCACGCCCACCCACACCAGCGTGTGCGAGGCGAGCATCAGTCCCGACTCGAACGCTTCCGGCACGACTTCGGAGGCGCCCGCCGCGGTGAGCGGCGCGATGTCGGCTTCGTCGCGCGCGCGCACGATCACCGGCACCGAGGGATTGAGATCGTGCACGTGCGCGAGCACGCGCACCGCGGTCGCGGACTCGGCGAACGTGAGCACCACCGCCGCGGCGCGCGTGATGCCGGCCGCCACCAGCGCCTCGCGCCGCAGCCCGTCGGCGAACACCACGGTGTCGCCCGCGGCGGCGGCTTCGCGCACGCGCTCGGGATCGAGGTCGAGCGCGACGTAGCGCACGCCCTCCGCGTCGAGCAGGCGCGCGAGGCGCTGCCCGTTGCGGCCGTAGCCCACGATCACGACATGGCGCTCGGCCTCGATCGACTGCACCGCGATGCGGTGCAGCTCGAGCGAGCGCTGCATCCACTCGGCGCGCGACAGGCGCAGCACGATGCGGTCGCTCGCCGCGATCACGAACGGCGTCGCGAGCATCGACACGATCATCGCGCCGAGCATCGGCTGCAGCAGGGGCTGGGGCACGATGCCGGCGATGCCGGCGAGCGCGAGCAGCACGAAGCCGAATTCGCCGCCCTGCGCGAGCGCGAGCGCGACGCGCAGCGCCGTGCCGGGCGTGGCGCCGAATCCCCGGGAAAGCGCCGCGATGAACGCGAACTTGCCGAGCATGAGGAGCGCGACGAAGGTGAGCACCGCGGCCCATTGCCCGACGACCAGCCGCGGGTCGAGCAGCATGCCGATCGTGACGAAGAACAGCCCGAGCAGCACGTCGCGGAACGGCCTGATGTCCTGCTCGACCTGGAAGCGGTATTCGGTCTCGGAGATCAGCATGCCGGCGAGGAAGGCGCCGAGCGCGAGCGACAGGCCGGCCGCCGCGGTGATGAAGGCGGCGGCGAGCGTGATGAGCAGCACGTTCAGCACGAAGAGCTCGGTCGAGCGCCGCCGCGCGACAACGCGCAGCCAGGCGCGCATCGGCCTCGGCCCGCCCAGGATCACGAGCGCGAGCGCCGCCGCCGCCTTCGCGAGCGCCAGCGCGATCGCAAGACCGATGGCATCGGGCGTCTGGCCGAGCACCGGGATCAGCACGATGAGCGGCACCACGGCGAGATCCTGGGCGAGCAGCACCGCGATCACCTGGCGGCCGTGCGCGCTGTCGAGCTCGCCGCGCTCGGCGAGCAGCTTCGACACGATCGCGGTCGAGGACATCGCCGCGACGCCGCCGAGCGCGAGCCCGACCTGCCACGGCGCCCCGAGCGCGGCGGCGGCGGCGACCCCGAGCGCGAGCGTCGCGCCGACCTGCCCGAGCCCCAGGCCGAACACCAGCCGGCGCATCGACTTGAGCTTCGCCAGGCTGAACTCCAGGCCGATCGAGAACATCAGGAACACCACGCCGAACTCGGCGAGCTGGTGGATCTCCTCGCGCTCGGAGACCACGCCGAGCGCGTGCGGCCCGAGGGCGAGCCCGGTGACGAGATAGCCGACCATCGGCGGCAGCCGCAGGCTCTGGCAGACCGCGACCGCGATCACGCTCGAGGCGAGCAGCACGAGCACCGACTGCAGGCCGACTGCGCTGGTGTCCATGGGCTATACTCCCCGCGCATGATAAAGGCAGCCCGAATAGGCAAGGACGCGCAAAAGGCGCGCGTGCAGCCCGAGGGCATGCTCGAGCTCGCGCGGCGGGTGCTCGAGATCGAGGCCGACGCGGTGCGCGCGCTGATCGGGCGCGTCGACAGCCGCTTCGCCGCCGCGGTCGAGCTGATCGACCAGAGAACCGGCCGCGTCGTCGTGAGCGGCATGGGCAAGTCCGGCCATATCGCGCGCAAGGTGGCCTCGACCCTCGCGAGCACCGGCACGCCGGCCTACTTCGTGCATCCCGCCGAGGCGAGCCACGGCGACCTCGGCATGATCGAGAACGGCGACGTATTCATCGCCATCTCCTACTCCGGCGCGAGCGAGGAGCTCGTCCAGATCGTGCCGCAGATCAAGCGCCGCGGCGCCAAGCTGATCGCCATTACCGGCAAGCCCGACTCGGCGCTCGCGCGCGAGGCCGACGTGCACCTCGACGCGGCGGTCGCCCAGGAGGCCTGCCCGCACAACCTGGCGCCGACCGCGAGCACCACGGCGGCGCTCGCGCTCGGCGACGCGCTCGCCGTGGCGCTGCTCGACATGCGCGGCTTCTCGGCTGCGGACTTCGCGCGCACCCACCCGCGCGGCGGGCTTCCGGGCGAGGCGCTCGCGCGCCAGGCGCTGCTGCATGTCGAGGACGTGATGCGCACCGGGGACAGGGTGCCGAAAGTCGCGGCCGGCACGCCGCTGCGGCAGGCCGTGGCCGAGATGTCCCGCGGCGGCATCGGCATGACCGCGGTCCTCGACCCGGACGGCCGGGTCAAGGGCGTGTTCACCGACGGCGATCTTCGCCGCACCATCGAGAAGGGCGTCGAGCTCGCCCGCCTGCTCGTGGACGACGTCATGACGCGGCACCCGCGCACCGTGCGGCTGCGTACGCTCGCCGCGGAGGCGGTGCACGTCATGGAGGAGCACAAGGTCAACCAGGTGCTGGTGCTCGACGAGCGCGGCGCCCTCGTGGGCGCGCTCAACATGCACGACCTCTTCCGCGCCAAGGTGATTTGAACGAAGTCCCCCAGGAAACGCTCGACCGAGCGCGCGGCGTGCGCCTGATGATTTTCGACGTCGACGGCGTCCTCACCGACGGCACCCTGCTCTACGGGCCGAGAGGCGAGGCGCTGAAGGCGTTCTCGGCGCACGACGGTCACGGCCTCAAGATGCTCGCCGCGAGCGGCGTGGCGTGCGCATTGCTCTCCGGACGGCGCTCGCCGGCGGTCGCGCGCCGCGCCGCGGAGCTCGGCCTCGAGCACGTCCTGCAGGGCATCGAGGACAAGCTCGCCGCGACGCAGAAGCTCGGTTTGGCTCTCGATCAGATCGGCTTCATGGGCGACGAGCTGGTCGACCTGCCGGTGCTGACCCGGTGCGGCTTCGCCTGCGCGCCGCGCGAAGCGCCCGAGGCCGTGCGCAGCCGCGTGCACTACGTGGCGCGCGCCGGCGCGGGCCGCGGCGCGGCGCGCGAGGTGTGCGAGCTGGTGATGCGCGCGCAGGGCACGCTCGAGCCCGCGCTGCGCGGCTACCTCGGCTGATGCTTTCCACGACGCGCCTGTTCCCGCTCGGGGTGATGCTCGCGCTCGCGCTGCTCACGTTCTACCTCGAGCGCACGGTGCGCGAGGAGGACGCGCCGAGCGCGCCGCGGCGCCACGATCCCGACTATGTCGTCGTGAACTTCACCACCACCACCTACAACGGCGAAGGCGCGGTGGAAAGCGTCATGGCGGCGGAGCGCATGGTGCACTACCCGGACGACGACACCACCGAGCTCTTCGCCCCCCGCATGCTTCAGGCGAAGCCGCGCGAGCCGCGCTTCAGCGTGCGCGCCGAGCGCGGGCAGCTCTCGCGCGACGGCGACGAGATCTTCCTCTACGGCGACGTGCTGCTGGTGCGCGACGCCTCGCCCGAGCGCCCCGAGGCGCGCATGAGCACCGAGTTCCTGCACGTGCTGCGCGACCGCTCGCTGGTGCGCACCGACCGCCCGGTGAAGATCGTCGAGGGCGGGCTGTCGCTCTCGGGGCGCGGCATGGAGTACAACAACGCGTCGCGCGAGCTCGTGGTACGCAGCGACGTGGTCGCGCGCTTCGAGCCGGACGCTGCCGAATGAGGCGCGCGCTGCTTGGCGGGATGCTCTTGCTTCTTGCCGGTTTCGCACTGGCGGAAAAGGCCGACCGAGACAAACCCACCCAGGTCGAGGCGAACCGCATGAGCGCCGACGACGCGCGCCGGCTGAACGTGTTCGAGGGCGAGGTCGTCGTCACCAAGGGCAGCATGCGGCTCACCGCCGACCGCCTGGTCGTGCGCCAGGACACCGACGGCTTCCAGTCGGCCACCGCGACCGGCAGGCCGGCGCGCTTCCGCCAGCGCCAGGACCCCAGGCCGGGCGAGAAGGAGGGTATCTGGGTCGAAGGCGAGGCGCTGCGCATCGAGCTCGACGACCGCGAGCAGAAGATCGAGCTGTTCGACCGCGCGCGCGTCAGCCGCGGCGGTGACGAGGTCGCGGGCGACTACATCTTCGTCGACCAGCGCTCGGACTTCTACCAGGTGAGCTCGGGCAAGGGCGCGGCCAAGGGCCGCGTGAAAGCGGTCATCCAGCCCAAGGCTCCCGGCGCCGAAGCGGGGAAGTGACGCGTCGATGGGGAGCCTGCTCCGCTCGCAGCAGCTTCGCAAGCGCTACAAGTCGCGCACCGTCGTGCAGGACGTGTCGCTCGAGGTGTCGAGCGGCGAGGTGGTCGGGCTGCTCGGCCCGAACGGCGCCGGCAAGACGACGTGCTTCTACATGATCGTCGGCCTGATCCCGGTCGACTCGGGCTCGATCCATCTCGACAGCCGCGAGCTCACGCACCTGCCGATCCACCGGCGCGCCCGCCTCGGCATCTCCTACCTGCCGCAGGAGAACTCGGTGTTCCGGCGCCTCACCGTGGAGGAGAACGTGCAGGCGGTGCTCGAGCTGCAGGGGCTCGCCCCCGGCGACATGGAGCCGCGCCTCGCCGAGCTCCTGAAGGACCTCAACATCGCGCACCTGCGCAAGCACGCGGCGATCTCGCTCTCCGGCGGAGAGCGCCGCCGCCTGGAGATCGCGCGGGCGCTCGGCACGCGCCCGGCGTTCATCCTGCTCGACGAGCCCTTCGCCGGGGTCGACCCGATCGCGGTGCTCGACATCCAGCGCATCATCCGGTTCCTCAAGGAGCGCGGCATCGGGGTGCTCATAACAGACCATAACGTGCGCGAGACGCTCGGCATCTGCGATCGCGCGTACATTATCAACGAGGGCGCGGTGCTCGCATCGGGCCACCCCGAGGAGATTGTCTATAATGACAGCGTTCGCCGAGTCTATCTGGGTGAAAATTTCCGGATGTAGCTGAGCTGCTCACGAATGAAGCCTTCGCTTCAATTTCGCCTTTCGCAGCACCTGACGCTCACGCCGCAGCTGCAGCAGTCGATCCGCCTGCTGCAGCTCTCGACGGTCGAGCTCAATCAGGAGATCGAGCGCATCCTGATGGACAACCCGGTGCTCGAGCGCGAGGACGCGGAAGGCGAGCCCGAGGCTCCGGTGAAGGGCTCGAGCGCGGAACCGGCGCACGCCGCGACCGCGCCGGATTCCTCCCCGGAAACCCCGGACTGGCCGAGCGAGGTGGCGGCGAGCTGGCGCGGCGCCGACGACGACGAGGATGGCGACCACACCCACGCGACGCCCGACACGCCCACGCTGCGCGATCACCTGCGCGCGCAGCTTTCGCTCACCAACCTCGGCACGCGCGACCGCGCGTTCATCGAGATCCTGATCGACGCGCTCGACGACGACGGCTATCTCACGCAGCCGCTCGAGGAGGTCGCCGCGCTCCTTCCGCCGGAAGCCGAAGCGGGCGCCGAGGAGCTGAAGATCGCGCTCGCCCACCTGCAGCACTTCGAGCCCGCCGGCGTCGGCGCGCGCTCGCCGGCGGAGTGCCTCGCGCTGCAGCTGAAGGCGCTGCCGGAGGAGCCGGAGCGCGGCCTTGCGCTCGTGATCGTCGAAAGGCACCTCGAGCTCCTCGCGGCGCGCGACTACACGCGGCTGAAGGCGCTCACCGGCGCCCACGAGGACGCGCTGCGCGCGGCGCAGCGACTGATCCAGGCGCTCAATCCGCGCCCTGGCTCGGCGTTCGCCAAGCTCGAGGCGCGCTACGTGATCCCCGACGTCATCGTGAAGAAGGTGCGCGGCGTGTGGCGCGCGAGCCTCAATCCCGACGCCATGCCGCGCCTGCGCATCAACCGCCTGTATGCCGAGCTCGCGGCTGCGGCGCGCGGCGGCGCGGGCCTGTCCTCGCAGCTGCAGGAGGCGCGCTGGCTGATCAAGAACGTGCAGCAGCGCTTCGACACCATCCTGCGCGTGTCGCAGGCGATCGTCGAGCGCCAGCGCCACTTCCTCGAGCACGGCGAGGTCGCGATGCGCCCGCTCGTGCTGCGCGAGATCGCCGCCACGCTCGGCCTGCACGAAAGCACCATCTCGCGCGTCACCACGCAGAAGTTCATGGCGACGCCGCGCGGCACTTTCGAGCTCAAGTACTTCTTCGGCAGCCATGTCGCCACCGAGGCGGGCGGCGCCGCCTCCTCCACCGCGATCCGCGCCCTCATCAAGCAGCTCGTCGCCGCCGAGGACGCAAGATCGCCGCTGTCGGACGCGCGCATCTCGCAGATCCTCGGCAGCCAGGGCATCGTGGTCGCGCGGCGCACGATTGCCAAGTACCGCGAGTCGCTGCAGATTCCTCCCGTGAACCAGAGAAAGGCATTGTGACAATGAATTTGAGCGTCAGCGGTCACCACCTGGAAGTAACGGCCGCGCTGCGCGACTACGTGCAGTCGAAGATCGGCCGCGTCACGCGCCACTTCGACCATGTGATCGACGCGCACGTGATCCTCACGGCGAACAAGGTGAAGCAGAAGGCGGAAGTGACGCTACACGTGCGCGGCAAGGACCTGCACTGCGAGAGCGAGGAGGAGGATCTCTACGCGGCCATCGATCTGCTCGCCGACAAGCTGGACCGCCAGGTCCTCAAATACAAGGATAAACTGTACGAGAAACGAGTATGAGCCTCGTCGCGAAGATCCTTACGCCCTCGCACGTCAGCCTCGACCTCCAGGCCTCGAGCAAGAAGCGGCTGTTCGAGCAGGCGGGGCTGCTGTTCGAGAACCTCGATGGCATCGCGCGCAGCCTGGTGTTCGACAGCCTGTTCGCCCGCGAGCGCCTCGGCTCCACCGGCCTGGGCCAGGGCGTGGCGATCCCGCACGGCCGCATCAAGGGGCTGAAGGAAGCGATCGGCGCGTTCGTGCGGCTGGCGCAGCCGGTGCCGTTCGACGCTCCGGACGGCGCTGCGGTGAGCCTGGTGTTCGTGCTGCTCGTGCCCGAGAAAGCGACCGAGAAGCACCTGCAGATCCTGTCGGAGCTCGCGCAGATGTTCTCCGACAAGGCGTTGCGCGAGGCGATGGGCCGCGCGGCCGACGCCGCCGCGCTCTACGAGCTGATTGCCAGCTGGCAGCCGGATGCTGCAGGTCAACGTCGCGCGGCTGCATGAGGACAACCGCGAAGCGCTGTCCCTCGCCTGGGTGGCGGGGCGCGAGGGCGGCAGCGCCGTGCGCCGGGAGGCCGCGCAGGCGGCCGCGCTGATCGGCCACCTCAACCTCACCCATCCCAACAGCATCCAGGTCATCGGCGCGCACGAAGCCGGGCTCGCCGAGCGCCACACCGCGGCCAAGCGCAACGAGTTCGCCGCGCGCCTGATCGCGGCCGGCCCCGTGATCGTGGTGTTCGCCGACGGCGTCGCGCCGTTCCCCGAGCTGGTCGAGGCGGCACGCGAGAGCCGCACCGCGATCTTCGCGAGCCCGGCGAGCGCCGCGCGCGTGATCGAGAAGCTGTCGCGCTATCTCGCCAAGGCGCTCGCCGAGACGACCGAGCTGCACGGCGTGTTCATGGATGTCCTCGGCCTCGGGGTGCTGATCACCGGGGAGTCGGGCGTCGGCAAGAGCGAGCTCGGCCTCGAGCTCATCAGCCGCGGCCACGGCCTGGTCGCCGACGACGTGGTCGAGGTCTCGCGCATCGCGCCCGGCGCGCTCGAGGGCCGCTGCCCGCCGCTGCTCAAGGACTTCATCGAGGTGCGCGGCCTCGGCGTGCTCAACATCCGCACCATCTTCGGCGAGACCGCGGTGCGCCGCAAGATGAAGCTGCGCCTGGTCGTGCACCTCGCGCGGCTCGCGCCGGGCGCGCGCGACCCGACCGAGCGGCTGCCGCTCGCCGAGCTCACCGAGGAGATCCTCGGCGTCCCCGTGCACAAGGTGACGATCCCGGTCGCCGCGGGGCGCAACCTCGCGGTGCTGGTCGAGGCGGCGGTGCGCAACGAGATCCTCAAGCTGCGCGGCATCGACTCGATGGCCGAGTTCCTCGCCCGTCAGACCCAGGAAATCCACAAGGAAGAACCCTGATGTGCCGCAAAGCCTAGTTCTCGTCAGCGGTCTCTCCGGGTCCGGCAAGAGCATCGCGCTCAAGGTCCTCGAGGACGCGGGCTACTACTGCGTCGACAACCTGCCGGCGACGCTGCTGCTCGAGGTGGTCGATTTTCTGGACGAGGCCGGCCACGAGCGCGTAGCGGTGAGCGTCGACGCGCGCAGCGCTTCGCTGCCCGCGCTTCCCGAGAACATCGAGCGCCTCAAGGGGCGCGGCTTCGACTGCCGCGTGCTCTACCTGGAAGCGAGCACCCCGACCCTGCTGCGGCGCTTCTCCGAGACGCGCCGGCGCCACCCGCTCGCCGGCGAGATGACGCTGCCCGAGGCGATCGAGCGCGAGCGCGCGCTGCTCGCGGGCGTCGCGCCGCTCGGCAGCCGCATCGACACGAGCGACCTGCAGCCGCGCGTGCTGCAGAACTGGATCCGCGACCTGCTCGACCTGGGCAGCGGCGCGCTCACGCTGCTGTTCGAGTCGTTCTCGTACAAGCAGGGCATCCCGCTCGACGCCGACTGGGTGCTCGACGCGCGCATGATCGCGAACCCGCACTACGACCCGCGGCTGCGCCCGTTCACCGGACGCGACGCGCCGGTGATCGAGTTCCTGGCGGCCGACGCGCTTGCGCAGCAGTGGCTCGCCGACGTGCGCGCGCTGCTCGCGCGCTGGCTGCCCGAGGTGGTGCGCGAGAACCGCAGCCACGTCACGGTCGCGATCGGCTGCACCGGCGGGCGCCATCGCTCCGTGTATCTGGCGGAAAAGCTCGCCGCGGCGTTTCGCCCCGACTGGCGAGTCCTGGTGCGACACCGCGGGCTTGCCGAAGAGAATCCGCAATAGAGAATCTCGCCCTTTTCCCGCTCCACACGGTGCTTTTCCCGGGCGGCCGGCTGCCGCTGCGGATCTTCGAGCACCGCTACATGGAAATGGCCAAGGCCTGTCTCAAGGACGGCTTGGCCTTCGGCGTGTGCCTGATCCGCGAGGGTAACGAGGTGGGTACGCCCGCAGTCCCCACCAGCGTGGGCACCTTGGCACGAATCGTGACCTGGGACATGCCGCAGCTCGGGGTGCTGCACGTGATCGCGCGCGGCGAGCAGCGCTTTCGCATCGCCGAGCGCCGGGTGCAGCCAGACGGGCTTGCCCGGGCCCGGGTGGAAGTTCTTCCGGATGAAGACGACGCCGGGGTGCCGTCCACGTGCTCCCGTTCGGTCAGGCTGCTCGAGCGCGTGATCGGCGAGCACCCGGAGCTCCTCGAGCGCCCGCACCGGCTCGATTCCTGCGCCTGGGTCAGCGCGCGGCTCGCCGAGCTCCTGCCGCTGCCGCTCGAGACGAAGCAGGCACTGCTCGAGCTCGACGACGCCCGCGCTCGCCTCGAGCGCCTGCAGGCAGTCCTAGCAAAAGCTTCCTGACCGGCGCCGGCACCGCCGCACGCACCGCGTCGTCCAGGTCGATCCGCAGCCCGGCCGCTGCGCGCGCCGCTTCGCAGAGCACCGGCTGAATGCGCAGGCGAAAGTGCGTAAAGCCGTGCTCGAGCGGCGGGAGCCGGCGCGGCTTTCGCGCCCCCGCGGGCTTCTCCTCCGGGAAGCACCACAGCCCGCCCCAGAGCCCCGAGGACGGCCGGCGCCTCAGCAGCACCTTGCCTTCGTGCAGGCAGATGAACCACGTGGCGCGCCTGAGCGGCAGAGGCTTCCTCGTCCGCGGCGCGGGCAGCTCGGCGGTGCGCCCCGTTTCCCGCGCCACGCAGCCTGCGCTGACCGGGCAGCGGGCGCACTCCGGGCGCCGTTTGCAGAGCGTCGCGCCGAGATCCATCAGCGCCTGGGTGTAGGTCTCCACGTCCTTCCGCGGCAGCAGCCGCTCGGCATGCCGCCACAGGTCCTGCTCCGTTCCGAGGTAGCGCGACAGGACCCGCCGCGCGTTGCCGTCCAGGACCGCGGCGCGCTCGCCGTACGCGAACACCGCGATGGCTGCCGCGGTCGAGCGGCCGATGCCTGGAAGGGTTTGCAGGTCGAGCGACTTCCTCGGGAACGATCCATGCCGGACTATTTCCCTCGCCGCCTTGTGGAGATTGCGGCCGCGCGCGTAGTAGCCCAGCCCGCTCCAGAGCCGCAGCACTTCGTCCTCGGAGGCAGCCGCAAGCGCCTTCACACCGGGATATTTCTCCAGAAATCTCCGGTAATACGGGACGACGGCGGCGACCTGCGTCTGCTGCAGCATGATCTCGGAGAGCCAGATGCGATACGGGTCGCGCGCACCCTGCCACGGCAGCCCGCGGCGGCCGTGGTGCCGCTGCCAGGCGACCAGCTTTTCCGCGAAAGACATGCGGTAACATTCTCGCAGATCATGCTGGCGTTCATCCTGCGCCGTCTCGCCCAGGCGGTCCTCGTGATGCTCACCGTCGGGTTGATCGCCTTTTCGCTGTTTCGCTTCGTCGGCGATCCGGTCGTGTTCATGCTCGGGCAGGATGCGACGCCCGAGCAGCGCGCCGAAATCACGCGCATGCTGGGACTCGACCGGCCTTTCTACGTGCAGTACCTGCGCTTCCTCGGCAATGCCGTGCAAGGCGAGTTCGGCCTGAGCCTGCGCCAAGTGCAGCCGGTATCGCGGCTGATCGTCGAGCGGCTGCCGGCGACGCTCGAGCTCTCCTTGGTCGCGGCGTTCTTCGCGCTGGTCTGCGGCATTCCGATGGGCGTCTACACGGCCTTGAAGAGAAACTCCTGGCTGGCGCACGTGATGCTGGCGGTCTCGCTCGCCGGGGTGTCGCTGCCCACGTTCCTCATCGGCATCCTGCTGATCCTCGTGTTCTCGGTGCAGCTCGGCTGGATGCCGTCGTTCGGGCGCGGCGACACCGTGGCCCTGGGCTGGTGGAGCACGGGGCTGCTCACGGCTTCGGGGCTGAAGGCGCTCGTCCTGCCCGCGATCACGCTGGGCCTTTTCCAGATGACGCTGATCCAGCGCCTGGTGCGCTCGGAGATGCTCGAAGTGCTGCGCACCGACTACATCCGCTTCGCGCGCGCGCGCGGGCTCACCGACCGCGCAGTGCACTTCGGCCACGCGCTCAAGAACACGCTCGTGCCGGTCATCACGATCACCGGGCTGCAGCTCGGCTCGATCATCGCCTTCGCGATCATCACCGAGACGGTGTTCCAGTGGCCCGGCATGGGCCTGCTTTTCATCCAGGCGGTGAGCTTCGCCGACGTGCCGGTGATGGCGGCGTACCTGTGCCTGATCGCGCTGTTCTTCGTGGTGATCAACCTGGTGGTCGATCTGCTCTACTATGCGGTCGATCCGCGCCTTCGCCTGCAGCCGACATGACGAGCCCGATCGAGCGCATCCGCACCTGGCAGGCCGAGCTCGCCGGTATCCGGCGCGACATTCACGCGCACCCCGAATTGTCTTTCCAGGAGCAGAGAACCTCGGGGATCGTGGTCGACTACCTGCGCAAGCTCGGCATCGAGACGCACACCGGGCTCGCCAAGACCGGGGTGGTGGGCGTCGTTCCGGGCCGCAAGAACGGCCCGAAGGGCATCGCGCTTCGCGCCGACATGGACTGCCTGCCGATGGAGGAGGCCAACACCTTCGAGCACCGCTCGAGGAACGCGGGCCGGATGCATGCCTGCGGCCACGACGGCCATACCACGATGCTCCTCGGCACCGCACGCTATCTCGCAGAGACGCGCAACTTCGCCGGCACCGCCTATCTCGTGTTCCAGCCCGCCGAGGAGGGCGGGGGCGGCGGCGAGGTCATGGTCAAGGAAGGCCTGTTCGAGCGTTTCCCGGCGAGCGAGGTATACGCGCTTCACAACTGGCCGGGCCTGCCGCCCGGGCAGATGGCGGTGCGCGCCGGCCCGGTGATGGCCGCCACCGACGAAGTACAGGTCACGCTGCGCGGGCGTGGCGGCCACGGCGCCATGCCGCACCTCGTCGTCGACCCCGTCGTGGCCGCAGCGCAGGTCATCACCGCGCTCCAGACGATCGCCAGCCGCAACGTGAGCCCGGTCGACTCGGTCGTGGTGAGCATCTGCTCGATGCAGACGAGCCAGCTCGGCGCGTTCAACGTGGTCCCCGACGACGTGCGCCTGATCGGCACCGTGCGCACCTTCCGCCCGGAAACCCGTGATCTGGCGGAAAAAAGGCTGAAGGAGATCGTGGCCAAGGTGGCCGACGGCTTGGGATGCTCGACCGACATCCAATACACCCGCGGCTATCCCGCCACGATCAACAGCGCGCGCGAGGCCCAGTTCGCGGCGCGCGTCGGCGAGCGCGTCTTCGGCAAAGGCAACGTCGCCACCGAGCACGAGCCGACCATGGGCGGGGAGGACTTCTCCTACATGCTGCAGGCGCGGCCCGGCGCCTACATCTTCCTCGGCCAGGGAGGCGCTGCCGGAGGCTGTTTCCTGCACAATGCCAGGTACGATTTCAACGACGAGGTCATTCCCCTGGGCGCCGGCTACCTTGCCGCGCTGGTGGAGGAAGCCTTACCGATCAAATAAGGAGAGGAGGAGGAACATGAAGAAGCTCGTAGTGGCCGCCGCTCTGGCATGCGCGGGGCTTGCGCACGGCGTGAACCTCAAGTGGGCGGCGCAGAACGACATCCTGACGCTCGATCCGCACTCGCAGAACCACGCCACCACCAACGCGATGATGCAGCACACCTACGAGGGGCTGACGCGCTACAACAAGCAGTACCAGCCCGAGCCGTGCCTCGCGACGAGCTGGAAGCAGCTCTCCGACACGCACTGGCGCTTCAACCTGAGGAAGGGCGTCAAGTTCCACGACGGCAGCCCGTTCAGCGCCGACGACGTGGTGTTCTCCTTCGGCCGCATCCAGCAGAAGCAGGGCACGATGCAGATCTACGTCACCGGCGTGAAGGAGGTCGTGAAGGTCGACGACTACACGGTGGACTTCATCCTGTCGGGCCCGGTGCCGATTCTGCTCAGGAACATCGTCGACTTCCGCATCGTGAGCAAGTCGTGGGCGGAGAAGACGCGCTCGCAGAACGTGCAGGACTACGCGAAAAAAGAGGAAACCTACGCCTCGCGCAACACCAACGGCACCGGCCCGTACATGATCAAGGGCTGGGCGCCGGACAAGGAGATCGTCTTCACCGACCACAAGGGCTGGTGGGGCAAGCTCGACGGCAACGTCACCGACGTGGTCTACAACCCGATCAAGTCGGACGCCACGCGCGTCTCGGCGCTGCTCGCGGGCGACGTCGACCTCGTCACCGACCTCCCGGTGCAGGACGTCGATCGCCTGCGCAAGGAGCCGAAGCTCAAGATCCTCGACGGCCACGAGGTGCGCACGATCTTCATCGGCATGGACCAGCACAACCCCGAGCTCAAGTACGCCAGCGTCAAGGGCAAGAACCCGTTCAAGGACGTGCGCGTGCGCAAGGCGCTCAACATGGCGGTCGACCGCGAGGCGATCAAGCGCGTCGTGATGCGCGGCCTTTCGATCCCGGCGGCCATCATGGTCGCGCCCGGCGTGCACGGCCACTCGAAGGACATCGACGTGGTCATGAAACCCGACCCCGCCGGCGCGAAGAAGCTGCTCGCCGAGGCCGGCTATCCCGACGGCTTCGAGTTCTCGCTCGACTGCCCGAACAACCGCTACGTCAACGACGAGAAAATCTGCCAGGCGCTGATCGGCATGTGGGCCAAGGCCGGGCTGAAGGTGCGGCTGAACTCGATCCCGTTCGCCAACTTCATTCCGAAGATCCTGAACTTCGATTCGAGCGCCTACCTGCTCGGCTGGGGCGTAGCGACCTTCGACGCGCAGTACACGCTGCAGTCGCTGGTGCGCACCAAGACCACCGGCGCCGACGGCAACTTCAACCTGGGACGCATTTCGGACCTCAAGCTCGACAACACGATCGACGCGATCAAGATCGCGACCGACCCGAAGGCGCGCGACGCGCTGCTGCGCGAAGGCCTGGTCGCGACGCGTGACCAGTACTACTACGTGCCGATCCACCACCAGCTGCGCCCGTGGGCGATGAAGAAGAACGTGTCCACCGTGCACAAGGCCGACGACCGGCCAGAGTCGCGCTACGCCCGGGTCGGCGGGGGAGTCTGATTCTTCGGGCGCTCTGGGGCCACGACCTCGCCTGGAGCTTCCGCAGGTCGCCGGTCACCGTCGTGGCGGCCGCGCTGACGCTCGCTTGCGTCGGCGCGGCTGTGCTTTCACCCTGGATCTCGCCGCAGAACCCGTTCGACGCCGCCGCGCTTGACCTGAACGCGGCGTTCAAGCCCCCCGCCTGGATGCAGGGCGGCGACGCGGCCTTTCTCCTCGGCAGCGACAACCAGGGGCGCGACATCCTGTCGACGATCATGCACGGCGCGCGCATCTCGCTCGGCATCGGCCTCGCTTCGGTCGCGCTCGCCATGGTGCTGGGCGTGGGCCTCGGCCTGGTCGCGGGCTACTTGGGCGGACGTCTCGACGCGCTCATCATGCGAGTCGCCGACGTGCAGCTCTCGTTCCCGGCGATCCTGATCGCGCTGCTGATCGACGGCGTGGCGCGGGTGGCGCTCGGTGGCGAGCGGCACGACGAGATCGTGATTCCGGTCCTGGTCTTGTCCATCGGCTTCGCCGGCTGGGTGCAGTACGCGCGCACCGTGCGCGGCTCGACCATGGTCGAGAGGGAAAAAGAGTACGTGCAGGCGGCGCGCGTCATCGGCCGGCGTCCGCTCGCGATCATGCTCTCGCACGTGCTGCCCAACGTCATGGGGCCGGTGCTGGTCATTGCGACGATTCACATCGCGACCGCGATCATCACCGAAGCGACCCTGTCCTTCCTCGGGGTCGGGGTGCCGGCCACCCAGCCCTCGCTCGGCACGCTGATCCGCGTCGGCAACGAGTTCCTGCTTTCCGGCGAATGGTGGATCACGGTGTTTCCCGGCGTCGCGCTCGTCGTGCTGGTGCTATCGGTCAATCTGCTCGGCGACTGGCTGCGCGACGCGCTCAACCCGAAGCTTCGATGATCCTCGAGGTGCAGGGGCTGACGGTACAGTTCCCGACGCGGCGGGGCGTACTCACCGCGGTGGACGGTGTGAGCTTCGAGATCGCTCCTGGCGAGGTGCTCGGCGTGGTCGGCGAGTCCGGCGCGGGGAAATCCATCACCGGGCTCGGCATCATCCGGCTGCTCGAGCCACCGGGGCGCATCGCCGCCGGTGAAGTGCGGCTCGAGGGCCGGCGCATCGACAACCTCTCGCACGAGGAGATGCGCCGCATCCGCGGCCGCCGGATCGGCGTCATCTTCCAGGACCCCCTCACCTCGCTCAACCCGCTCTACACCATCGGCCAGCAGCTCGAGGAGACCATCCTCACGCACTTGCCGATGACGAAAAGCGAAGCGCATCAAAGAGCCCTGTCCCTGCTGCGCGAAGTGGGCATGCCCGCGCCCGAGGCGCGCTACGACAACTATCCGCACCACTTCTCCGGCGGGATGCGCCAGCGCGTCGTCATCGCGCTCGCCCTCGCCGCCGAGCCGCGCCTGCTGATCGCCGACGAGCCCACGACCGCGCTCGACGTCTCGATCCAGGCGCAGATCATCGCGCTGCTCAAGCGGCTCGCCGCCGAGCGCGGCGCCGCGGTGATGCTGATCACCCACGACATGGGCGTGATCGCCGAGACCGCGCAGCGCGTGGCGGTGATGTACGCGGGGCGCATCGTCGAGATCGGGCCGGTGCGCGAAGTCATCCACTCGCCGCGGCACCCCTACACCGTGGGCCTGATGGGCTCGATCCCGAGAATCGGCCCCCGCAAAGCCCGCCTCATGCAGATCGACGGCGCGATGCCGCGCCTGAACGCGATCCCGCCGGGCTGCGCCTTCAACCCGCGCTGCCCGCGGCGCTTCGAGCGCTGCACGCACGACCGGCCCGAGCTCCTCCCCGCCGACGCGAGCCGCGCGGCGTGCTGGCTGCATGCCACTGCTTAGCCTCGAGTCCGTCAGCCGCGACTTCGACGTCTCGGCGCCGTGGCTCAACCGGGTGATCGAGCGCGCGCCGCGCCGCATCCTGCGCGCCGTCGATCGGGTCAGCTTTGAAATTTCAAAAGGAGAAACCCTGGCGCTCGTCGGCGAGTCGGGGTGCGGCAAGTCCACCGTCGCGCGCCTGATCGCCGGCCTGTACGCGCCGACCGAAGGCCGCATCGAGTTCCGCGGCCGGCGCCTGCAGATGATCTTCCAGGACCCGTACGCGAGCCTCAACCCCCGCTGGCGGGTGCGCAGCATCGTCGCCGAGCCCATGCAGTTCCTGAATGAAAAAAAGCCTGCAGAGAATTTTCTGGTGCAGGTCGGACTGTCGCCCGACGACGCCGAGCGCTACCCGCACGAGTTCTCGGGCGGCCAGCGTCAGCGCATCTCGATCGCGCGCGCGCTCGCGGGCGAGCCCGATCTGCTCATCTGCGACGAGCCGACCTCGGCGCTCGACGTCTCGGTCCAGGCGCAGATCCTCAACCTGATGGCCGACCTGCAGGGCCGCCTCGCGCTCACCTATCTCTTCATCTCGCACAACCTGGCGGTGGTCTCGCTGGTCGCCGATCGGGTCGGCGTCATGTACCTCGGCCGGATCGTCGAGATGGCCAGCGCCACGGAGCTTTTCTCCCGGCCGCGCCACCCCTATACCCGCATGCTGCTCGAAGCCGTGCCCGACCTCGGCATGACCGGCAAGCCGCGCACGCCGGTCGCCGGCGAGGTGCCCAACCCGCTCGCGCCGCCCCCGGGCTGCGCCTTCCATCCGCGCTGTCCCTACGCCGATGCCCGCTGCCGCGTCGAGATCCCGCGCTTCAGCGACGGCGTCGCGTGCCACGCGGTCGAAGAACGAAGAATCTAGGAGCGGACGTTGCGCACGCCGAACGGCACGTGGCCGGCGGCGACGTAGGCGCGCGCCGAGTCGACGTGCGCGCGCTGGTCGTCGAAGTAGAAATCGGGCTCGAACGACTTCAGGAACTCGCCCTTGGCGAGGCCGCC